>JBEKUR010000248.1:0-8500 GCA_049514855.1 Terriglobia bacterium | reverse complement strand
GCAGTACGACAAGCGGGTTTTCGTGGTGGGGGGCCGCCAATTTACCAGCGGAATCTTGCAGCGCAACTGTCACGAATTTATTGCCTACGAGAACTTGCTAGAAGCCGCGACGGGCGGAGACGGTTCACGCGCGGCACGCGCGGCGCGGAGCTCGGGCCGGGGCTCGAGCGAAATTAAACCGCTCCCCAGCGCCCTTCCGAACATCCAGCGCGCACTCAAGATCCTCGCGGAGCGGGAAGTGGCCCCACAACTTGGCCTGCTCAAGAGCACTCTGCTCCAGTTGGATCCCACTTTCACGGAGCGGGACTACGGCGCGGGATCGTTCTTAGAATTCATTCGCAAGCTCGAGAAAGATAACCTTGTTCAGGCGCGCAAGACGGACCGGGGCTACCTGGTCGAGATTGTGGAAGCGGAAGGCTCGAAAGAACCCACACCGGAGACTGTGGAACCCGCCCGCGAGACGATCCCCGAGTCGACCGCGCCGGCCCAATTGGCTCCATCGCCATCTCCGGAAGGCGCTCCTGATCCGGGCCTGAACGCTGAGGAGACGCTTGCTCTGCTGAAGAAAGCCCTTTCATCACTCATCGAGAAGGCACCTTCCCGTCCCATTTACCTGCGCCAGGTCCGCCAAGCAATGCGCAGTGCAGATGGACGTTTTGATGAGCGGCGGGCTGGTTTTCGCGGGTTGCTCGACCTTCTCCACCAAGCGCAACGCGAAGGTTGGTTGCGTCTGCACCGAGATCGCAAAGGAATCTGGAGAATCTTCCCCACCTCGACGGAAGCCGTACCCACACCCGTGGCAGCCGAAGCGGTTCCCGAACTCGCTGTTGTAGCCGATACTGAAACCGCACCACCGGAAACCGACGTTCTCTGGGAGGCGGTGGAGAGTCCAGATGAAACCACCGTGGTCGAGGCGCCCGAGGCCGCGCCACCCCCGAGCGAACCGCCCGCTCCAGTGGCAGCGGCTCCAGAGAAGAGGATGCGAAAGCTCCGTCCTGCGAGGCGCTCCCCAAGAAGACCTCAGCGCAAGGCGACTTCGCGACGCAAGCCCAAAGAAACCGCTGAACCATGAGGACCGTCTAACTGATTACGAAGTGTGGCAGAGTAAACTGTTTTGCGGCAATCTTCACAAAGCAGGGCATGCCGGGTTGTCGTTATGCTTTCTGCCTGCCCCGCAGCAAGGGAGCTGAAGATGCGAAATCTCATTGCGGCGTTTCTGTGTGTGAGTCTGAGTGGGTCTGCGCTGGCTGCTGAAGGAGGCCGGGAAGCCGAGCGACTGGAGAAGGCCGCCGAGGTGATCAACGAAATCATGGGAACGCCGGAAAAAGGGATCCCCAGGAATCTGCTCAATAAGGCGGTTTGCGTGGGCGTGATTCCTTCCGAAAAGAAGCTGGCGGTCGGATTCGGTGGCAGCTTTGGCCGAGGAGTGCTGGTTTGTCGCCGGGGAGGGACCGGCGCCTGGGCCGCGCCTTCAATGTTTACCGTAGAGGGCGCGAATTTTGGATTTCAACTGGGGGGGCAAGCTACCGACTTCGTTCTCGTGGTAATGAGCGCCAAAGGGGCGCAAAAGCTGCTGCAAAGCCGAGCGACGCTGGGCGCGGATGCCTCCGTGGCAGGAGGCCCGGTAGGCCGAACGGCGGAAGGGGCCACCGACGTGCAATTGCAGGCAGAGATCCTGACCTACTCGCGGTCGCGCGGGCTCTTTGCGGGGCTCTCACTCGAAGGGCAGATCGTGAAGCAGGACAACGACGCCAACGAGCGCCTGTACGGTCGCAAGGTGGATCCGAAGGATATTCTCTTCCGGGGCACTGTACCCCCTCCAGCAGCGGCCGGGGTGCTGGACGCTACGATGACGAAGTTTTCGCCGCACGGGGGCGAAAAGATTCTGCTGAAGTAAGGAGTCGCCGGTTCGTGGTGGAGTGACAGGGGCAGCCTCCTAAACTCTCTTGGCTTCCGGCTGCTCGAGGTGCGCACTGGGCAGCTTCACTTTGATCTTCTCCCCTTGCACATAGTTCTCCCTGAATCCTGAATCCCGAATCCTAGACTGATGCAGAGAGCGTTATAATGGACGCTCGCTTTAGAAACGCTTTGGAGGAGTCACCATGCCTGATGAGATTGATCGTCGTGAATTCTTAAAGACCAGTGCCCGGAGAGGAGCAGGACTGGCCGCGCTGGGCGGCATCACTTTCCTGGCCCACCCGGAGCGGGTGTTTGGCGCCAACGAGCGCGTGCGCGTGGCCGTGGTTGGCCTGCACGGGCAGGGTTGGTCGCATGTGGGTGAGTACGGCGAAATGAAGGACGTGGAACTCGCCGCCTTCTGCGACGTGGATGAGAACGTCCTCGACCAACGACTGGCGGAGGCCGAGAAGATGGGGATCAAAAGGCCGGCACGATTCACCGACTTGCGCAAGCTGCTGGAGGACAAATCCATTGACGCCATCTCCATCGCCACGCCCAACCACTGGCATTCGCTCCAGGCCATCTGGGCATGCCAAGCGGGCAAGGACGTTTATGTTGAAAAGCCTCTCTCCCATAACTGGTGGGAAGGTCGCCAACTGCTGCGCGCGGCACAGAAGTATAACCGCATCGTGCAGCACGGAACGAACAGCCGCTCCGGCAAGGCTATCATCGAGGGAATGCAGAAGATGCGCGATGGCTTGATCGGGGAGGTCTATCTCTCCCGCGGGCTTTGCTACAAGTGGCGGAACACCATCGGGCACGCCCAAGAAGAGCCCGTGCCCACGGGCGTTCACTACGACCTTTGGACTGGCCCGGCGCCCATGAAGCCCTTCACCAAAAACCGCTTCCACTACAACTGGCATTGGATCTGGGACACGGGGAACGGGGACATCGGCAACCAGGGCATCCACGAGCTTGACGTGGCGCGCTGGGGGCTGGGCGTTAAGTTCCCGAACAAAGTCTCGGCCCTCGGCGGGCATTTCATGTTCGAGGATGACCAGCAGACACCCAACACGCTCAGCGTCGCCTGCCAGTTCGATATGCCGGACGGCAAGCGCCGCTTGCTGGAGTTTGAAGTCCGTCACTGGATCTCGAATCACGAGGCAGAAATCGGCTCGCCGGCATTTGGCGGAGGTGAGGTGCCTGCAGCCTTGGGCAACGCCGCCGAGACACGGCGCAAGAGCAGGGGACCACTGAACACCATTGGCAACATTTTCTACGGCTCCAAGGGCTACCTCGCGATGAACGGATACGATTCCTACAAGTGCTGGCTTGGCGAGGAGCAGGAACCCGGACCTCACGCTCGGGCCGGAGGCAACAACTGGCGGAACTTCATCGACTGTCTCCGCAGCCGCAAGAAGGAAGACCTGAACGCGCCGGTTGAAGAAGGCTATATCTCTTGCGCGCTTTTGCACCTGGCAAACGCCTCCTACCGCCTGGGCCGCACGCTGAACTTTGATCCTGAAACCAAGGCGGTGATCGGCGACGACGAGGCCAATCAGCTTCTGCGCGATGGCGACCGCGGCTACCGCGACCCCTACGTGGTGCCCGAGGAAGTGTAGCCCGCGCGTCTCGGCGTCTCTGCGGCGGACTCGGCGGTCGAGTGAGCGACTTGCCGCTACTTCACCTTTGTCGCTGTCACTTCAATTTCAAAACGCCGATTGGTTACGACATCGTCCATGCTGGCGACAAGTGTGGGCTTGCCGGGTTTCACGATGGACTCAACTTCGGTCCTCTCCGTCCGAAACACTGGGTTGAAGATCGGGGTCGTCTCTGTCCGTGGTGCAAGACTGGAGAATTCCACATGGAACGCAAGTGCTACGCTATCCTCTCGTTCACGAGGGCGGCAGTCGATGTTCATGCCGACGTCTTGGTATTGAAATTGCTTTTCGCCGGTTTGGTACGGCACCCTGTTTCCAACTCGAATTTTGGCCCAATCGCCATCTTCAACCACCATCATGTAATTTCGGGAATTTAATCGTTTCCCGTCCTCGATCTCTCGCACAGTAAACTCGATACGGTATGCCACGAGGGGTTTCTGCTCAGTGGTCACGGATTCTTTACCTTTTTCTTGCTGAGCAGATGCCGAGTTCGGAATCAACGGCAGGCAGAAAGCCATTACCGCGATTGCCAATCGTATTGATATGGCCCTTTTCATAAGTTCCTCCTCACTTTTCCTGTTCGGATTGAGAGTCATCGAGCGGCTTTATCTCCAGGGCAGCAATTTTGATTCTCGGGATTTCCAAGTCACTAATTGGCGCCTCATCCGTCTCATCAGTTCCTGCCACCAAATCGGGCTTAGTTGCTTTGTCGAGGTACGCCAACAAGAGCTTCTCTTGCTCCGTGAGTGGCAAGGGAGTGGGAAATTGCTCCGGACGTGAGCGACGTGTCGCAACCCTGCGGAACTGAGCTGGAGGTCTGCGCCCGCCCAGCCACGGTGCCTGTTGAGAGACCATCTGTGGCGCAGGCGGTGTTGTGACCGGCTGGGGCAGCGAGGCGCTGGGTGTGGGTTGTCGAAGTCGAGTGGGGGCGAAATGCAGCGTCAAAGCGATAACAGCCAATATTCCTGCGCATACCGCCACGGCCCAACCCAACCCGCGACGCCGCGCCGCGCGCTCCCGAGTCCGAATGCCGGCCAAGATTCGCATCTCGAGCCCTGACCGTGGCTCTTCGCCGCGATATTGCTTCAGCGAGGCCTCGATCAATTCGTTCACGAATGGGTCTGGTTCGTCATCGTGCATGTTTATGCTCCAACAGGGCCGCGAGTTTCTCGCGCAAGATTTCGCGTGCCCGCAGCAATCGGGTCCGCACTGAACCTTCCGGGATTCCCAACACCTGTGAGATTTCCGCCGACGTGAGCTCTTCTGTCGCCGAGAGAATCAACGCCGCGCGGAGATCGCGGGGAAGTGAACTGACAAGCCGCTCCAGCAGCGACATCATCTGACGGCTGGCGGCGATTTCATCCACCGGAGCGCCGTCTGCCCGCAGTTTGCTCACAACCTCAGCCGCCTCCTCGAGCGCGACCTCGGCCGGCATTCTCTTTCGATCCAGCGCCACCCGCCACGCAACGGCGGCCAGCCATGCTCGCCGGTCGCGTATCTCCGCCCAGCGTTTGCGCTGTCGCAGGAAACGCAGAAAGGTCTCTTGCGCAACGTCCTCCGCATCGTGATGGTTCCGCAACACCGAGTAGGCAATTTTGTAAACGAGCCGGGCTTGTTCCCGAACTGTGGCCTCGAGCTCGTCCCCGGTGGTATCGGTTGTCGAAACGGACTCGCTCAAAATCACCTGCCCGGCATCGATCATCGCGGTCCTCATATGGAAAGACGGCATTACCCACTGAAGCGTTCAGATAAATTTGCGAGGATGCTAGTGCAGCGCGTCTAACGCTTTTTTACATTTGGCGACTCCGGTCGCCTGTCCCAGAGCGCGGCTCTGCGCCCGGTGGATTTCTAATGCCTGGAGACGTCAAATTCGAAGCTCGTGTAGCCCCCCTTGTGCTCGCCCACTCACTTGCCCCTTTCGACTCGCGAATTTTGACTTCGATGCCCCACAAAAGTCGTTTTTTGCCCCTATTTTGGCTTTGTTTGGCCCTTTTTGCGTTCAAAAACCAGTTCGTTTTTAGCGTTTTAAAAAGCCAAGTCCTTTGTTTGCACTAGATCGGTAGGTTCGTTTCGCAAAAATAACATCTTTTTAGCGTTTCCCTGCCTTTTTCCCCTTTGCCAGGTCCATTTCGTTCCCTTGCCGCGTCCGCTTGCCGGCACTCTCTTTCGACAACTCCAATAGGCTACCACGAGTGGGTGGGCGTGTCAAGAGAAAACGCCAGGAGACAAAAAGGCAGGTAACAAGCGTCAGGGGTCGGGTTACGGGGGCCGGGGAAAGTAAGGATGTTTATGACGCACTACACTAGCCAAACGCATTTGGAATTCTCCCCGCTCCTGAGGCAGTCGAGCATGCGTCCTCGCCTCACGGCTCGTGGGGGTATATACTTCTGATGTACATTAACAGGAGGCAGCCGTCATGTCGAATACCGGCATTGCCAAAATCTTTATGCACGGTCGCAGCCAAGCCGTGCGTCTGCCGTTGGCGTTTCGCTTGCCCGGCGACCGCGCCCGCGTGCGCCGCGTCGAAAGCGGTATCCTGCTCGAACCCATGGTGGCGGATATCGATGGCTGGTTCGCCGAGTTGGACCGCTTCGCCGATGTGCCATTAATGGAAGACGGCCGCCATCAACCGCGGATGCCAGAGGCGGGAGACTTGTTCACGATTGCCGATTGCTGATTGCCGATTAGAAAAGCGATGTGGCGAATTGCCCCGCTGTCGATCGACAATCGGCAATCGAAAATCGGCAATACCAGCCATCCTCGGCCGAACGAAGAGCGCAGAGATAATTCGAAAGCAGGGAAGAAGTCTGAGGCTGGTGCTACAGCGTGGCCAGTAAAGCAGCCAGCAATGCTGCCCGCCGGGGCAGCTCGGGGATGAGAATGTGCTCGTAGCGCGCGTGGGCGCCATCGCCGACCGCGCCCAGACCGTCGAGCGTTGGGACGCCCAGCGCCGCAGTGAAATTGCCGTCTGAGCCGCCACCGGTTGAGGTGTCGGTTAGATCCATGCCCATGGCCCGCCCCAACACGCGCGCCTTTCGGAAGAGCGCGGCGGCCATCTTCCTCTCCATCGGCGGACGGTTGATGCCGCCTTCGATCTCCAGTCGCGCTTCCGGATGGCATGGCTTAAGTCTGCGAACCTGATGCTCGATCACCGCTCGGTCTCGCAGCCGCGGGATGCGCACGTCTATCCACGCCGTGGCGCGCTCAGGAACAACGTTGGACCGGGTGCCGCCTTCGATTCTGCCAACGTTGACGGTCAACCCTTGCCGCGGGCGTGCCATCGCTTCGACGCGCCACAGTTGCCGGGTCAATTCCGAGATGGCGTTCACGCCAGCCACCGGATTCACCCCCGCGTGCGCCGAGCGGCCGTGAACCGTAATCTTGAACTCGCCCACCCCCTTTCGGGCAGTCTTGAGCGCGCCACCGGCCGCGGCCGGCTCCAACACTAACACGACGCGCGCGCGCCGCGCCTCCGCCAGAATCTCCTTGCGAAAAGCCACACTGGACACTTCCTCGTCAGAGTTCAGAAAGAAGTGAATGGGACCAGTTGGCGAAATCTTCAGCGCTTGCAGGGCTCGAATCGCCCAGAGACCGATGATGATCCCGGACTTCATATCGAAGATTCCAGGCCCGAATGCCCGCCCACCGCGCACTCTGAAAGGCATCTGCGCTAGGGTCCCGATCTCCCATACCGTATCCAGGTGGCCGAGTAGCAGAATCGGCTTCTGGTGGCGTTCACCTGCCCAAAACTCCGCCGAAACAGCGCATCCCGCCACCGGATGTTTAAGGAGGTGAGTCTTTCCTGCGCACTGCCTGCATTCCTCAGCGATGAAGCGTGCCAGCCGGTCTACCCCAGGCTTTGAGCTGCTCGGCGATTCGATCTCTACTGTTTGCCGGAGGCACTGAAGCATGGGCCGCAGCTCTGATTGACAATAGTCGAGCAAAGACTTCACATCCATCGTTTCACCGCCGACAAAAGATGCCGTCAGCTCGCTGAAAGCTGATAGCTGATTGCTGTCACTACGTTTCTTACTGACAACCCCCCAAGCTTCATCTTATTCTAAATAGTCAGGAAACCACAGTGGGCACGCGGGGAGATTTGGGCGTCACAGGAAGGAGTCCTAACCTTGAACAAAGTTTCGTTCGCTCTGGTAATCCATTCCCACCAGCCCGTGGGGAACTTCGACCACGTCATCGAAGAAGCTTACCAGAGGGCTTACGCGCCCTTCGTGCAAATCCTCCTCCAGCATCCTCGCGTCCGGCTCAGCCTCCATTACTCCGGGATATTGCTCGAATGGTTGGAAAAACGCCACCCGGAGTTTTTCGATCAGATTCGCGAGTTGTCCGGGCGCGGACAGGTGGAGCTTCTCGGGGGCGGCTACTATGAGCCGATACTGCCGTCCATTCCTGACGCCGATAAGATCTCGCAGGTCCGCAAGTTGGCGGATTACCTTCAACAGCATTGGGGAACAGCACCCCGAGGCGCATGGGTCGCGGAGCGGGTCTGGGAGCCGGGTCTGGCGTGTCCGCTGGCCAAAGCCGGCGTCGAGTACGTGGTGCTTGATGACACTCATTTTCTGGCAGCGGGACTGGAGCCGGCGCGCTTGCACGGGACCTACATCACAGAAGACCAGGGTGAGCCACTCTGCCTGGTGCCCAGCTTGAAGTCCTTCCGCTACACGATTCCCTTCCAGGAACCGGAAGAAACTCTGCGGATACTCCGTAAAGGCAGGAACCATGCTGGCCAGCTTTTCGCCATGGGAGATGATTGCGAAAAATTTGGTGTATGGCCAGGAACTTACGACCATGTGTACGAGAACGGGTGGCTTAAGAGATTCCTCGAAGCACTTGAAGGGGCCGACGAATGGCTGGAAACGACCACCGTTTCGGATTACATTGCTTCTCATGCTCCGCTAGGACGAGTCTATCTTCCCACCGCT
>JBEKUR010000247.1:0-8522 GCA_049514855.1 Terriglobia bacterium | reverse complement strand
CCTGCTTTGGCGGGCCCTTCATGGTGCATCACCCGTATGCTTATGCGGAGCTGCTGAAGAAGAAAGTCCTCAAGCACGGGGCGAACGTCTGGCTGGTGAACACCGGCTGGACCGGCGGGTCTTTCGGCGTCGGCAAACGTATCAGCATTCACCACACGCGCGCTTTGCTGAACGCCGCCCTGAACGGAAAACTCACCAAGGTTCAGTACATGAAGGATCCGGTCTTCGGCTTCGATGTCCCCACCACGTGCGAAGGCGTGCCCTCCGACATCCTCGATCCCGCCAGCACCTGGCCCAGCCGGGACGAGTATTTCAAGAAGTACGACGGGCTTGCCGCGCGCTTCATTGAGAACTTCAAGTTGATGATGGCGGACTGCCCGGAACACATCTTGGAAGCTGGACCCAAGCGCCTCGCCCTCGTCTCTGCGCGCTAGAGATGTGGATCTATCTCTTAGGAGCTTTCCTGTCGCTCTTGCCGGCAAGTTGGCGTGCGAATCTGCCTTTTGCGGAGTCGATTAAGTGGCGGCGCGCTGCCTTTGTGTCGGGGGCTCTGGAAGCCTGTTGCATGAGACACGGGAGGATGGCATTTTGGTTTCAATGTGCTGCGCCCTGAGGAAGAGGGAATGATCGGGCTGTGGTGTATACTGGGAGGTGCCCGGCCATCCAAAGTCGAACAGTCGGCCAGTGCTGGGATTCGGCCCAAGGCGGGGTTTCCAGACTGCTCTGCCGGGCAGACGGCCAGCACAAGACAGGTGGGGGGAGAGTTGTCGAGGGCTTTTCTGATTCTACTAGGCTTGAGTCTTTTTGCGCCCCACGTGGCGCGCGCAGATGAAAACATGTTACGGCTCCCGCAGCAGGTTCTAGGCTGGAAAACTGACGGCCCGGACAAGGTGTTCACACGGCGGACCATCTTCGATTATATGGACGGGGGTGGCGAGATTTACCTTGCCTACGACTTCCAGCGGCTGCTGGCGCGCGAGTACGCGAGGGCCGACGCCCCGCGCATTGTCGCGGAAGTCTATCAGATGGCTTCTTCCAGGGATGCCTATGGCATCTTCACCCACGACACCGACGGCCAGCCCGTCTCGCTGGGCCAAATGGCGCTTTACTCTGCAGGCCTGCTGCGGTTCTGGAAGGGTCGGTTCTTTGTCCGGTTGCAGGCTGAGGACGAGACCGCCGAGGTGAAGACCGCCCTGATGGCCCTCGGAGAGCGAATTGCCCTGGGAATTCCACAAGACGGCAGGAAGCCCTCGCTGCTTATGGCCTTGCCGCCGCAAGGCTTAATCGAACCCAGCGTTCATTACTTTCATACGTCGGTCTCACTAAATGTTCACTATTTTCTCGATGACTCGAATCTGCTCAATCTGAACTCGAGGACAGAAGCGATTCTGGCTCATTACCAGCAGGGCAGCGACAGGCCGCATTTGCTCATCGTCCGGTATCCGAGGCCCGGCGACGCGAAGACGGCCTTCGAGCAGTTCGGCAAGGCTTATCTCCGCGAATCCCCGACAGGGAATTCGCTTTTTCGCAAACTGGAGAAGGGACAGTTCGCGGGAGGGCGCCGGGAGGGACGCACCCTGGCGCTGGTATTCGAGGCCGGCTCGCGCGCGGGCGCGGAGAAACTGGTCGGGCTTGCTGCCTCGAGAATGAAAGGAGTCACACCATGAGTCGTCATGACAAGTTCGACAGGGTTACTCGCCGGGATTTCTTGCGTGGGGCAGCTTACGGCTCGCTGGGTCTGGCGATGGGGGTTGAGGGCTTGGCACGCGCCGGGAACGGCTCAGCCTTTGCGGCCGAGAACCCTCTCACTCAGGTCGTGCTGGTCCGTCATGAGGCGGCCGTGGATGCCGGCCACCAGGTCAACTCGGTGGTCGTGGTGGAGATGCTAGACACGGCGATGAAGACCTTTACGGGTGAAAGCGACGTCGCCAAGGTTTGGCAACGCTACTTCCACCCGCAAGACAACGTGGGGATCAAATACACCCGCTGCTCTTGGCAACGAATCCACGTGAATCAGGCGGTGCTCGACGCCATCACGGATCGTCTGATCGCGAGCGGCGTCCCCAGGAGCCGGGTCGTGGCCAACGACTTCGGACTTCCAGTAAAAGACTGCACGGCGCTCATCAATGTGCCCACCGTGAAAGTCCACACGCTCGCCGGCATCGCCGTCTCCATCAAAAACTACATCAACTTTACAGGGAACCGAAGTTCCTATCACTTCGACGGCAGCGCGAAGCTGGGCGAAACCTGGCTACTGCCCGACGTGAAAGGCAAGACCCGCTTGATTGTTGTGGATATGCTGCGGCCATATTTTGGCCCCGGGCCGCAGGTTAATCCCCTGCATCAGTGGGACTATAAAGGCATTCTGGTGGGGACCGATCCCGTGGCTATCGATACCGTCTGCCTGAGCATCTGCCAGAAGAAGCGCAACCTCTTCAAAGGCGAGGAATGGCTCATCAGCCCGCCGCCGCGCAGCCTCGCCGCCGCTGACTCCATCTACCACCTCGGCACCAGCGACCCCACTAAGATCAAACTGACGCGCTTGGGGTGGGAAAATGAACAGTTGGTCTAGAGGTCGGCCGGACGTCCGCGCCCAGCCGAGGCGGAGGGATTACCGTTGATAGTGTTCTCGTAATGCGATACACTGTATCTCCCTGAGGTTTTAAGATTATGGCGACGACGATGGTTCACATTCGCGTGGACGAGAAGGTGAAGAAGAGAGCCGCAAGAACACTGGCCGCAATGGGCATGTCTGTTTCCGACGCGGTACGCATTTTGCTTGTCCGAGTGGCCGCAGAGAAGGCCCTGCCGTTCCACGTGAAGGTCCCCAATACAACCACGGCCAGGGCGATGCAGGCAGCGGACCGAGGCGAGGGGAAGCGCTTCAAGTCTGCCGACGCGCTGTTTAAGGACCTAGGAATTTGAACGTGCGAAACCTGATCAGGGGCGCGCAGTTTCGGCGTGACGTTAAGCTGGCCAAGCGGCGTGGCAAGGATATGTCGAAGCTGCGTGAGCTAATCTCACTGCTGGCCGAAGGCGGCCCGCTCCCGCCCTGCTACAAAGACCATCCACTCAGTGGAGAATGGAAGCACTACCGGGACTGTCACATAGAACCCGATTGGCTGCTGACCTACAAGATCGACGGTGACGACCTCTACCTGGTCCGCACCGGCACGCACTCGGACTTGTTTTAGCTGTTGAGCACAGAAGAGAGCGCAAAAACCAACGGCCCCAGCGTTTGCACCAGCCATATAGAACAGACGAGTCCTGCCAGATCACTTCTTCGACACCAGCGCCTCAGGCCCTGCACGGTCCTGCTATCGCGGGTGGCGCCGACATCGCATTTTATGTCGGCGACCGTTAAGAAGCCAGAAGAGGCCACGGATGGGACGCGGTGACAGAGATGTTGCCCGTGTCCGTGGGGCGCCCCGATGCATCGGGGCGCCACCCGCGGCTATCTTTGCTCAGGATGACACACGCCCCGGGGTTGGAGATGCGGGACTATTTCACACCCTGGTAGTCTCGGCCGTCCATGGGCAAACCCCGGCCCTTCTCCCACCTGCTCCGAGAGACCGAGGCGGACACGCTGTCTCTTGACAAGCGGAACAAGGTAGGCTAGCATAGTAAGTTGAAGCCATGCAGGCGGTCTTGGCCTCCTGGGAACGCTATGCTGCAACGCCACTCTGATCCCCCAATCCTCTCTCTAGCGTGTCCCAAGCGGGGCCAAGAGCCCGGAAAACTTCCTTTTCTCATGTGGACAGCAAGTCAGTTCTCGGAAGAGAAAGAGGAAAACAATTCTTTGAAAATGAAGGGGCGATGCAGGAATGTTGTTGAAAACAAAGGAGCCGGCTTGGAAGGCTGCTAGTGAAGCGGGAATGTGTATGAAAACAAAGGAGATCCTAGCATAAAGCGGGAATGTTTCTGAAAACAAAGGTGTTACATGCTTGGTGAGACACGTCTCGGGTTTTGGCAGTCAGGTGTCAGGGCACGGCGCGTCAGAGGTTCGCCACGGTGGACAACGGACCAGGGACGACCGACTACTGACAACCCGCTGCTAAGTCATGTTGACCACGAGGATTTTTTGCTCGGTCATCTCCTCGATGGCGTAACGCAGGCCCTCGCGGCCCAAGCCTGAATCCTTCACGCCGCCGTAGGGCATGTGGTCGAGGCGGAAGGTGGGCACATCGCCGGCGACGACGCCTCCCGCCTCGAGTTCATCATAGGCGTGGAACAGTAGCTTGGCGTCGCGCGTAAACACTCCCGCCTGCAAACCGTAACGCGAGCTATTCACCCGTCGCACCGCCTCTCGAAAATCGTCGTACGGCTCAACGGTGACGACCGGCGCGAAGATTTCCTCGCAATTGACGCGTTGTTCGGGCCGGGTGCCGGTAAGGACTGTGGGCTCGAGAAACGGGCCGTTTCTCTTGTCGCCGCACAGGAGGCGCGCCCCGGCGGCAATCGCTTCGTTTATCCATTCCTCCGCGCGCTGCGCGTCTGCCTGGCTGATCATGGGGCCGACATCCGTCGCTTCATCCAGGGGGTCGCCCATGCTGAGCTTTTGAACGCGCGGCACGAAGGCAGCCAGAAAACCTTCCATGACACTCGAGTGAACAAAGATTCGCTGCACGGAGATGCAACTCTGTCCGGCGGAGGAGAAGCCTCCAGTTGTACACCGTTCGGCGGCATATTCCAGGTCTGCGTCATGATGTATGATCACACCGGCGTTGCCACCAAGTTCCAGGGTCACGCGTTTCTTCCCGGCTTTTCTCTTCAACTCCCAGCCCACCACCGCGCTGCCGGTGAAGCTCAGCATTTTCAAACGCTCGTCGGCAACCAGGCGCTCAGCGTCGCGGCTGGAAAGCGGCAGGACATTCAGGGCGCCTCGAGGCCATCCCGCCTGCTCGACCAGCTCGGCGAGAAGCAGCGAGGAAAGCGGAGTCTGCGAAGCAGGTTTATGCACGAGCGTGCAGCCCGCCGCCAGTGCCGGCGCCCACTTGTGCGCCACCAAGTTGAGCGGGAAGTTGAAGGGAGTGATGGCCGCGATGGGTCCCAGCGGGAAACGGCGAACCATGGCCCAGCGGCTTGCAGCGAACGCTTGCAGGTCCATGGGAAGCCATTCGCCGTAAATGCGCGTGCTCTCTTCCGCAGCGATGTTGAATGTGAAGATAGCGCGTTCGACCTCTGCGCGGGCGGTGCGGATGGGTTTCCCGGCCTCCAGCGCGATCGTCCTGGCGAAATCCTCGCGGCGGTCTGTGATGCCCTGCGCAACGCCTTGCAGGACGCGCTGGCGTTCGTAGGATGGGAGCTTGCGAGTCACTTCGAAGGCCCGCAGGGCAGCTTGGATCGCCATCTCAAGGTGCGAGGTTCGCGGGCGGAATGTGGTTCCGATCAAGTGGTGGTCGAAAGGAGAGCGCACCTCCAAGGCTTCTCCCTCCGAGAGCCATTGCCCATCCAAAAGAAAACCATGGGACATCGCGCGAGTGTCAGCAATCCGAGTCATCTGTCACCTCTGATTCTAGAAGTTTGCCACATCTGCGGCTGGGAGGCAGGTTGCACCGGCTCCGAGAGGCGGCCCTCAAAGCCTGGCGGGGTGCGTTTCCCGCGCACTTTGATTGCTTGAAACTACTCCTCGCACCCCGCAGTAATCTCGGGATCAGAACAACAGTTTCAAGGCGAGCTGGATCAGCCGTGGGTCGCGGGCCTTGGGCACCTGACCGAAGGTTGACCCGTCCGTGATGTTACCGTCCGGCACATAGAACTGGGCATGGTTGAAGGCGTTGAAGAACTCCGCTCGGAACTGGAGTTCTTTGTGTTCCGCGAGTCGTGTCGTCTTGAGCAAGGCGAGGTCGGCATTGCTGATTCCCGGACCGCAACAAATGGATCGGGGAGCATTCCCGATTGTTCCCATAGCCTGGGGAGCGAATACATTGGGGTCAAAGAACTGATTGGGGACAGGCTGGCATGCAAGAGCACCAGGTCCTGCCGTGGGGCCGGTCCCGGAGGCGCAACCTGCCTTGCGAGGGTCCTGGGTCGTGAACTTTCCCACCAAGTCAGGCTCGCCGGGATACTCAAAGTCGTCGCTGTTCTCGAGTTCCAGGTCGCTCGCAGAGGTGATCCGGATGGGAAACCCGCTCTGGAAACTAAAGATGCCCGACAGACCCCAGCCATCCACCACCTTCCCCACCAGCCCTCGCTTTTCCGGAACAGGCAACTGCCAGTAGTAACTCAACACGAAGCGCTGGTTCGCGTTGAACAGCGAAGGAGCCCGGCTGCAGCGGAAGCAGAGCGGGTTAAGGGTATTCTCGAAACTCGAGGCCTCATCAAATGATTTGCTCCAGGTATAGGCGGCAAGGAATTGGAGGCCTTTGGAGAAGCGCCTCTCGAGGGATACCTGCAATGAGTTGTAGCTCGAGTTGGCGATGGTGTCCTGCGCGAAAATGCTGGAGAAGACCGGAGTGTCATCAGGCGGACATCCGACGCCTGTGGTTGGCTGGCAGAACGGAGAGGAGTACCGGCGGAGCCCTACCAAAGTTATGGCGGGGTTGTTGGGCCCTGACACCATGGGCACTGACCCGTAGGGAAGATGCACGCTCATCCCGGCAGGAATGGTATTTGCCGGAATTGTGAAGGAGCTGTCGGCGTAGAAAGGGCCACACGCCAAGCTGGAGGAAAGCGCAGGACTTGAATTGGCGTAGTAGTCTGAGAGGCTCTGCAAATCCAGGCAGGTTTGCGCGTTTCCGTAGTTCAAGTCGTGGGTGGCCAGCAAGTGATGCCCTTGCGAGCCCACATACCCCACCTGAAGCACCATGTTTCGCGTCAGCTCGCGCTGGATGTTGAAATTATATTGAGCCGCATATTGCGAGCGCAGATTGGGTTGGAGCTCCCCAAACATCAGGATCGGCCGGAATAGGGACCAGTCGACCGGCTGACCACGAGCCGGATTCAATATTCCATTGAATGGATTCGGCGAGATCGAACCGTTTTGACCCACAAAGGGAGTATTGAAGAGGGTTTCTGAAAGGTAGACGCTCCCTCCGAAGGGGGGTTCGCCGCTGAATTGCTCGAGCACGAGCTGTTCGATCGGATTGTAGAAAAGCCCCCACCCCATTCGAATGCTCGTCTTCCCTGGCCCTCCCGTAACCTTCGCCAGCGCGCCATCGCTCCACGACGGGCTCCAGGCAAGGCCGATTCGCGGCGCGAATGCCCGGTAATAGGTTTGCGTTAAGGCGTCGGAGATGCCCTTGTCCCCCGGCACCACCAACCCCTGCGGGAAGACAGATTCGCCCGCACTCCCCGGCCCACAATCAGCGGTCCCCACCATCCCAACCAAAGGGTTGTTGGGGCTCAACTGACAGGGGAAGACCGTGGTGTCTTGTCCCGGACGGAAGGTTTGCGTGCGCCTGCCGACATCCGCGATGGGCGTGTTCAATTCCCAGCGGAGGCCGTAGTTCAAGGTCAATGCAGGTCGAATTTTCCAGCTATCTTGCGCGTACAGATAAAGGGACGAGCTGCGCACGCTTTCGTGCTGCGCCGAGCCTTGCAAATACGAGTCAGGAAGGCCGAGAAGATAATTGGGAAAGAGATCGGTGTATGCGGGATCATTAGGGCCACCACCAAGGAAGGAGTAATCGCCATTGACGTTAAAGTACAAAAGCTGGTCGAACCGCTGGCGGCGAACATCCGCGCCGAATTTCAAACTGTGATTGCCGGCGACTTTACTGAAATTATCCATCCCCTGGAACGTATTGCCGATTTGGGGAAGTTCCCCTTCATAGTTGTTCCCGATCACGAATCCGCCGGAAACCGAAACGAAGGGCACACCCTCGTGCCCAGCCCCCAAATTAGGAGTGATCCCGAGCGAGGGATTGCTGGTGGGACCTGAGAAACACTGGTCCGCCGGCACGGTGGCACAGGAGTCCTGGACCAGGTTAGTGTGCTGAGGATGGTCAAATTCCCCTTGTGCCTCGCGGAAGGCGACAAAACGAAACTCATTGACTGCGGTTGGGTTGACCACCCAGGTATGCGTGAGGTTCAATTGCTGATATCGGGTGTTGTAAAGACCTCCAAAGCCCGGGACGTTAGCGCCCGCGCCCTGGAAGGACGAAATGGGCTTGGTGTAAAACTGGTCGTCAAAATAGTAATAAGCGTTGAATTGCTGGTGGTCACTAATCTTGTGATCGATGCGGCCCGTGAATTGGTCATCGTACTCACTCGCCGTGGGGACGGATTGGTACTCCGTCCCATTCAAGTTCGGCAAGGGCACAAACTGGTTCATCAAATCCTGCGCCGTCCGATCAAAACACGCGGGAAGGATATAGTTGTTCGGAAAGATGTCCGAGTAGGCTGCGCCGGGAGTGATCAGCGCCCCGCCCGTCGCGGCCGCCGCAGCGGCGCACCCCGGCCGAGAGTTGAGGACATCTGACACCTTGCCGTAGGGGTCCAATATCCCCATGAAAGACCCCCCGGCAGAAAAATCGCCGCTCCGCTCGGCGGCGGTGGGCACAGGAAAGGCGGGCGAGGGA
>JBEKUR010000246.1:0-8613 GCA_049514855.1 Terriglobia bacterium | reverse complement strand
GGACGGGGGCACCACCTGTGCATGCTCGCGGCGAAGGTCTCTGCGAGAGCCGGATGCGGGAAATCCGCACGTCCGGTTCGACGAGGGGAGAGGAGCGTTGTCCGCCACCTCTCCTACTCTACCGCCGGCAGGGGTCGCCGACATAAATAGCGATGTCGGCGTCACCCGCGAGAGTGGACGGCCCGGTCAACCTTCAGGAATTGCCCAAGCTTGGACAGTTTCCAGTGGCCTTTACCCGAATCTCGCCGCCTCTCTGGCCGGAGTCGCCGTTTCCGACGAGTGAGAAGTGAGCTATTTGGAACAGACACGACGCCGCCGAGTATGCTTAAGTGTTGCATGGGACTTCAACGATAGAAACTCCAGGTGACCGTCAGCCACTCGGGGACCCAAAATTGAAATCCCGATTCAAGGCTCGATCTCGGAGGGTTCAGATATCGCAGTGCGCCCATGAGCGGTTTTTCCCGCTGGATCAGCCTGGAGGGAGACTAGAATGGAACGCCTCATCACAGTATTTCTTCTTTTGTCGCTGTTTTCCGGCACAAGTCAGGCCCGTGTGCAGCGTGAGCCTACGACCGCCATGGCGAGTGCACTTACTGCCGCGTCCATCAATCGCGCCACGACCGCTCGCGTCGGACCGGGATCGAGCGGCCCCGCGGTGCTCAGGGCGCAAATCCTGCTTGACCGCGCCCACTTCTCGTGCGGCCAGATTGACGGCCGCTATAGCCAAAATCTCAAGAATGCCATCGAGGCTTATCAGTCGGCATACCAGTTGAAGGTGGACGGCGTCGTGGGCCGGTCCATGTGGAAGCTCCTCAATCAGGACTCGGCCGAGGCGGTGATAGAACACAGGATTTCCCCCGAGGATCTCGCGGGTCCTTTCGTCGACAAGATCCCCCAAGACATGGAGGCTAAGTCCAAGCTGAAGGGCATGTACTACGAGTCGCCGTTACAGGAGTTCACGGGGAAGTACCACGCGAGTGAAGCGCTTCTGAAACGTCTCAATCCCAGGCAGCGGTTCGACCGCGTAGGCAAGGAGATACTCGTTCCGAATGTAGTAACCCCGCCTCGGGGAAGGGCGGCATCCGTGGTCGTGACGGGCCTGGGCACCACACTCCCAGTTCGCGCAGCATCGGTTGAAGCGCTGGATTCCGCCGGCAAGGTTCTCCTCTACGCGCCTGCCAATGTTGGCGGCCCCCATGATCCGCTGCCGGTTGGCGAGTGGAAGGTCACGGATATCGTGCACAACCCCTGGTACAATTACAACCCCGATCTCTTCTGGGACCCCGAAGATCCGAACACGAAGTCGAAGATCCCTCCCGGGCCCAACGGTCCGGTGGGACTCGTGTGGATCGGGATCAGCAAGCCGCATTACGGGCTGCATGGCGCCGCGGATCCCGAGTTGATCGGCCGCGCGCATTCCGACGGCTGCGTTCGCATGACGAACTGGGACGCGCTCGAACTGGCTAACCTGGTTGGGAAGGGCACGCCCGTGATCATGAAGGAAGGCCTGGGAGGAAGTCATAGGGCGCGTGCGGCGGAAAATCGCGAGAAAGCAGGCGATGTAGAGTCTACTGCGGCTAGACGAGCGGGTCGAAGCACGGCGAAACGGCAGGGCACCCCGCAGTAGGAGCATCCGAATGAGACGCGCCTCTCTTCGGCCATTCACGATAGGAATCGCCGCGGGATTCGCCTCAGTGGGCCTCGTCCTCGCGACTGCGGTTGGTTCTCAGGTTTCGGACGATTTCGCGGTGCTCGCGTCCCGAAACTTGGGCCTGCCGCTTCCGAACCTTAAGCGCGCCGATATAGGACGTGACACTTTCGACGAGCGCCGTGCCAATGGTAAGCCGCATGAGGCGACCGACATCATGGCGCCGCGCGGTACGCCGGTCCTGGCAATCGGCGACGGCACAGTCGCCAAGCTGTTCTACAGCCGTTCTGGCGGCAACACGGTCTACGAGTTCGATCCGCTGCAAACCTACTGCTACTACTACGCCCACCTGGATCGCTACGCATCAGGAACCCGTGAAGGAATGTCCGTTCATAAAGGCGACGTTCTCGGCTATGTTGGCTCGACCGGCGACGCCTCTCCTGATGCGCCTCACCTGCATCTGGCTATCTTTCGCCTTAGTCCTGAGAAGCATTGGTGGGAAGGAACGGCGATCAATCCCTATCCCTTGCTGATGAAAATCCTGGATGAGCAGAGGTGAACCGTCGTCACGTCCGCGAAACCCAGTCTTCATCGTTTCCCTTCAAACACCAGGTTGAACGGTGTTTGGGCAGCCCGCCCGAAACTGCGGAATCCGCAGTGAGAGCTTCAGCACGGCCCATTCGGACCGCCGTCGGTCGCAAGTCACCTTGGAGCGACGTCTGCACCTTAAGAATCCTTTTCTTTCACAGTACTTGCTACAAGAACTGCGGCGGATTCTGACCTAGCCAAGGCTAGTGTAAGATACGGTTGTGGACACTCCCCTCAGGTTGCCCCTCTTGCAGCAAGCTGGCGTGAGTCAGCGTTCACCCGCCAAGGCCAAAATCGCCCTCTTCCGTTCTCTGTTTCACGGACGAGAAGATGTCTATCCGCGCCGCTTCCAAAGCCGCAAGACAGGCAGGGCCGGCTATTCGCCGGCTTGTGCCAATGAGTGGGCCCAGGGAATCTGCAACAAACCGAGAATCAAATGTTCCGAATGTGAGCAGCGGCGTTTTCTTCCCGTAACCGACGAGGTGATTCGCTGGCATCTCTGTGGTCAGGACGACAATGGCCATGATTTCGTCATGGGCGTTTATCCGATGCTTCTGGATGAGACCTGTTTCTTCCTGGCGGCCGATTTTGACAAGGCAATGTGGCAGGACGATGCAGCCGCGTTTTTGGAAACCTGTCACCAAATGAACCTGCCGGTTGCCTTGGAGCGGTCTCGCTCGGGCAGCGGTGGACACATTTGGTTCTTCTTCAACGAAGCCGTTCCTGCCACATTGGCGCGTAAGTTGGGGACGCACATTCTGACGGAAACCATGGAACGCCGTCCGGACATCGGCCTGGATTCATACGACCGTTTCTTTCCTAACCAAGACACCCTACCACAAGGCGGCTTGGGCAACTTGATCGCCTTGCCACTCCAGAAACGTCCGCGGGAATTGGGCAATAGCGTTTTCCTGGACGAGCGATTTGCTCCGTTTGCCGATCAATGGGAGTTCTTGTCCTCGATCCGCAAAACCAGCCGTTGTGAAGTTGAAGAAAAGGTCCGTTTCGCTGAGGCAAAGGGACGAGTTGTTGGCGTCCGTTTAGTGCCCGAGGGTGATGAAGATGAAGCGGCGCCGTGGATGACTCCAGCATCGCGGCGCCGGATCGACACTTCGATCGGTGGTCCACTGCCGAAAACCTTGGAGCTCGTCCTCGGCAATCAGATATATATCCCGAAGGATGCGTTGCCTCCCGCCCTCCGCAACAGATTGATCCGGTTGGCGGCATTCCAAAATCCAGAATTCTACAAAGCGCAGGCCATGCGGCTTCCGACATACGACAAGCCTCGAATTGTTGCCTGCGCTGAGGATCACCCCAAGCACATTGGACTGCCGCGCGGCTGCCTGGATGACCTGCTTCAAACCCTTTCGGATTTGAACATCAAAGCGGTGGTCCGGGACCAACGCAACACCGGCCAGCCGCTGAATGCGACATTCCACGGCGAACTGCGCCCCGAGCAAACCGTCGCCGCCCAGGCCATGCTTGCCCATGACACGGGAGTGTTGGCGGCAACCACCGCATTCGGAAAGACAGTGGTTGCCGCGTGGCTGATCGCCAAACGCGGCGTCAACGCGCTCGTATTGGTGCATCGGCGGCAATTGCAAGAGCAATGGATCGAGCGACTTTCCACCTTCCTTGGAATGCCGGCACGCACTATTGGCCGAATCGGCGGTGGCCGCACAAAGCCAACCGGCCTGCTGGATGTGGCGGTGATTCAAAGCATGGTCCGAAACGGCGTCGTCAATGATCTCGCGGGCAATTATGGACACCTGATTGTCGACGAATGCCACCATCTCTCCGCCCAAAGCTTTGAGCAGGTTGCGCGTCAGGCCAAGGCGAAGTTCGTCACTGGTTTGTCTGCGACAGTCACACGGAAGGATGGCCACCATCCGATCATTTTTATGCAGTGCGGTCCCGTGCGTTATCGGGGTAATGCCAAGCAGCAGACGGCGGCTCATCCCTTCGAACATTCGGTGATTGTTCGGCCGACTGGCTTTCGTCCGCTACGACCGGCCAACCCCGACGTGCGGGTACAATTCCACGAGCTCTATGAGGAATTGATTGCCGATGAAGAGCGCAATCGGCTCATCTGCGACGAAGTGATCCAAGCCCTTCGAGATGGACGTTCGCCGCTTGTGTTGACCGAACGGAATGCACATCTTGACTCTTTGGCAAATCAATTGGCGCCCGAGGTGCAGCACCTGGTTGTGCTCCGAGGAGGGATGCGCAAAAAGGAACTTGAGGCAGTACACGCGCGCCTAGCCGCCATTCCTGCGGGGGAGGCTCGCGTGCTTTTGGCAACCGGCCGTTATGTGGGCGAGGGTTTTGATGACGCCCGGCTGGACACCTTATTCCTGACGCTGCCCGTTTCGTGGCATGGAACGATCGCGCAATACGTCGGCAGGCTGCATCGCCTCTATGACGGCAAGCGTGAAGTGCGCGTATACGACTACGCCGATCTCAACGTGCCGATGCTGGCGCGGATGTTTGATCGCCGCTGTCACGGCTACGAGTTTATTGGCTACACGATTCAGCTTCCGGGCAGCGCGGTGCCAGGTTGGCCCGCGGATGTGCCACTTCCCATCGATCCCGAGTGGAAAAGCCAATACGCCGCCAGCGTGCGCCGCTTGGTGCACGATGGCGTCGATTCCCCCCTGGCAAATCTATTTGTGCATGCTGCCGCAAGTCCCCTCCTTAGGAAGGAGGGGAACGGGGTGGTATTCCCACCGCCGAATGCCGAAGGCGCCGATAGAGCGCGAAGCGCAACCGAGGCATTTCTATACCGGCGACTCGAAACACTGGCCGAAACAGCCGGAAGGTTTCGTTTGAACGCGGAGCTGCCGATTCCGTTCGACGGCTGGGGCCGCATGGAGGTCGACCTGCTTTGCGCCAAGTCGCGAATCGCGGTCGAATTGGACGGCGGCCAACATCTTGCCGACACAGACGCCTACCGGCGAGATCGTCGCAAGGATGCTTTGCTCCAGGAGAACGGCTACCTGGTCCTCCGGTTCCTTGCCGAAGACGTCGGCAAATATCTCGATCAAGTTCTGGATGCAATCCTGCGGGCTTCATCACATCAAGACGCCAGAACCTGATGGAACGCCCGCCCGGCTGTCCCCAGGTTGCCTCATCCAGATTCCAGTCGATGGCAATAGGGACAAGCCGCAGACCTAAAAAACAGGTCTGCGCTACCGACCCGGAATGGCTGCGGATTAAACCTTGTATTTCGGGTGGTTCTTCGCGATCCAGCCCTCGACCAAGCCTTGGTACTCACTGGCTCTTTCGAGCAGTTCCGCCGCTTGGGACTCGGTGGTCACCTCGGCGGAGTCATAATCGATCCAGTTTCTCTTGCGCCGGCAGGTTTCGAAGTAATCCGTCAGTCGCCGAGCCGCGGCGCCTAGGAGGAAGCCGGCGGCTTCGAACGTAGTCTGGTGGTGGCCTGGAAGCGTGGTGGAAACCCGATAGCCAGCGCAGGCAAGAGCCAACTTGGACAGTTGGAGGACTGCGTTGTACACGGTCGCAAATCTGCGGTCGGCGGATAGGCCCGGTACGGCAGCGTCAGCCATGTCTCGCGCAATGAGCTTGCGCAGACCGGCGAGTTCATTAGAGCTGGTCAAATGGCGCTCAATCCGCTTACTTGCCAAAAGTGCGCTCAAACTCAAGGCGATCCCCCAGGATGAACAGCTTCTGCGAACGCATCACCGTGGTGATGAAGTGGTGCTTTGACTTCACCTTGTGGGCAAATTCATCGGGCGTATAGGTGGCTGGGTTCACGGGGCGGTTGAGCCGCCGCTCGGCTTTGCGCAGCGGGCTCGACACGAGGGCGAGCCCAACGTGCCCGATAATCATCAGGTCCACATCGCTGGCAGGATGCTCCTCGGATCTCGCCACCGAGCCGTAGATGAAGGCCCACTGTATGCGGTCCGCCAGAGGCTTTAGCTCCTCACGCACGACGTCGGCTAATCCTACCGTCTTCAGGATGAGCCCTTGAAGCTCCTCGAATATAGGCGAATCCGTGGCGGCCTGAAAGTAAACATGCTTGCCCTCACGCTTTTGAACAAGGATTCCGCCCCGAACCAGGGACACCAATTCACGTTGCAGACTGGACGGTGTCAGACGCAAGTGTCTGGCGAGCTCGCGCATGTACCACCAGCGTCGAGGTTCGCCGAAGGTGGCTGCTAGAATCACCTGCCGAGTCCGGGGGAACAGCGCGTCAATGCTGGAGGCCGTACGCATGATGCGTTATTATGTACGTTGTTTGCGTATGAAATCAAGAGCTGGGGCGGGCCGCATTCTCCGCGGGGAGCAAGTAGCGCAGATGAGAGTATGCAGGGACTACGAGGGTTCTGCCTGCCCTTTGAACAATTCGGGAAAGACCTTCTGATAAATGGCCATCCCCAGTGCGGCATTCATGCCCATCTCTTCCAGGGCATTGATTTCCTCGTCGGTGGTGATGCCACCTGCGGCAGTGATGGGTAACTGCGTAACGGAGCGCAAGCTTCTAAACCACGCCAGATTCGTCCCCTGGAGTTTACCTTCCGCGTCAATGTAAGTGCAGAGGAACTCCGAGCAGTAAGGCTCGAGCTGCGCCAGCGCCTGCGCAGAAGTGAGCGGCAGCGTTTCCCGCCAGCCTCGAATTGCCACGCGGTCACCCAGGCAGTCAACCGCAATCATGAGCTTCTCGCGGGGGACGGCGGCAAGGAGAGGTCGGAGGAACTCGGAGTTTATACCGCAGGACGTAAACGCGCTGCTGCCCACAATTACCTTGTACGCGCCGCCCTGCACCGCCCGGAGTGCTTTCTCGACCGTGCGAATCCCTCCCCCGACGCGGCAGGGCTTTCGCTTGCAGAGTTCACCGATAATATTACTGTGGTCTCCTCGACCCAGCGCTCCATCAAGGTCGATGACTTGAATTTGGGGGTAGGCAGCAAATTTCTCGAGCACCGCAAGTGGGTCCGGCAACTCCAGGAACTTCTCCCGCCCCTGGACGAGTTGAACCACCTTGCCACCCATTAAGTCGATGCATGGAATGATCATTGCGTATCCAGCCGAAGGGAAAGTCGAAAGGTTAAAGGCTAAAGGTTAAGGGCTAAAGATAACGGTTGAAGTCTAACGGAATACCGAAGTACGCTCTGGCCTGTCATTCCGAGCGGAGCGAGGAGTCTCGTTAACCGTTTGCTTCCAGAGCGAGATTCCTCTCCCGCGACTGCGGGATCGGAGTGACAACGTACGACCCTTTACCCTTTACCCTTTAGCCTTCTGCCTTTGCGGTTCTTACAAACGCACGGGCACGCCTTGTGACTGCAAGTACTCCTTGAGGCTGCGCATCGTATATGTTTCGAAATGGAAAATAGAGGCAGCTAAGGCAGCATCCGCATGGCCTTTCAAGAAGACTTCGGCAAAATGTTCGGGCCCCCCGGCGCCGCCCGAAGCGATAACAGGGATATGCAGGGCCTCGGCAATGGTCTTCGTCAGTTCACAATCGAAGCCTGCCTGCGTGCCGTCAGCATCCATGGAAGTCAGAAGGATTTCACCGGCGCCGCGTGATTCAACTTCCCGAGCCCATTCCACGGCGTCCAGTTCGGTTTGCTTCGTGCCGCCGTAAGTTGATACTCTCCACTGTGGAGCGGCTTCGGCCCCACCCTGCGGGCGCGCCAGGGCACCCACAAGGGGTGCCCCTACGAATCTCCGGTCTGGAGCGGCCCTGGCCCCACTCTGCCGGCCCGCCAGGGCACCCACAAGGGGTGCCCCTACGAATCCGCGCGTCGCCACTCGCCGGCGCGCGTCGATCGCCACAACGAGTACTTGCCGCCCAAAGTGCTCCGCAATCTGGCTCAACACTTCGGGAGATTCAACCGCCGCCGTATTCACGGCCACCTTATCGGCCCCGGCGGAGAGCAATCGTTGCGCATCCTTCAGGGTCCTCACGCCCCCGCCCACGGTCAGTGGTATGAAGAGCCGGCGCGCCACCCGGTATACGGTATCCATCAGGGTAGCGCGTCCCTCGCGGGAAGCCGATATGTCCAGCATGACCAGTTCGTCCGCGCCCTCGCGGTTATAGGCCTCGGCCAGTTCACCCGGGTCGCCGGCATCTCTTAGATTCACAAACTTGATGCCTTTGACCACTCGGCCGTTCTTACAATCCAGGC
Source organism: Terriglobia bacterium (assembly GCA_049514855.1). Lineage (GTDB taxonomy): Bacteria > Acidobacteriota > Terriglobia > UBA7540 > UBA7540 > CAVROP01. The sequence goes on along the minus strand of JBEKUR010000246.1, from coordinate 228 downwards.
ATGGAATGATGCGTTTTGCAAACATAGGAAGTCGTCAGTGGTCAGTTGTCAGTCGTCCCGCCGCGGCGGGTCAGTGGTCAGTCGTCGGTTCCCGCCCAGGGACTAGTACTACTACGTTAAGTTATTGACCTCCCACAGGAGACGTGCTAAGCTCTGGTCCATGACCGAGAGCGAAATCGAGAAATGTCGAAAGCGCTTGGAACAATTCTTGGCCGACCTGCTGGAGCC
>JBEKUR010000245.1:0-8700 GCA_049514855.1 Terriglobia bacterium | reverse complement strand
CAGGCGAGCGATCCCCACTAATGGCATTTCCGGGGTGGGTCGATTGGTCAGAACAGCGATTGACGCCATCGCGAAGCTCCAGAATCAGGATAACCTAAGCTTCGCTTTTTCTTCGCCTCTTGTCAAGTGCTCTATGGAGGCAGGTGCTGGTGTCATTTGGAATGGGGATCCACTCGAGCCGCCGGTCATTCCCGTCCCGTCATGGCGGGACGGGAATGACTAGGTCTCGCAAGTGGCACCAATACCATGGAGGCAGGCAGGAGGGGTGGAAGTCACTGTTCCGCGCGTGCCCGTTTGTGAAGTGGTGTGTTTTGACCTGGAGTGAAGGGAATTGGCAAAAAAAGGTCGAATGGGGCAGCGTGACGGGCTGCCCCATCCCATTTTCGTGGCGAGGACCGAACCGGGTCAACAGAGGATGACCAGATCTCACCTAAGCAAGAAGCTGGCCTGGGGGATAGAACCTATCTGCGTTCCTCTCTGCTTACCTCAAGCGCCCTGCGGCATTCCTCGAGCGCTCGGTCCACGTGCTCTATGGCCTTGACCCGGTGCCCATGGAATTCTTCTGGGGCAGCCTCAAGCTCCCGCTTGGCTTCCTCCAGGTGACGGATGGCCGCCTCAATCCGCGGACGACGCTGAGGCGCTGGACTAGCCGCGGCTGCGCTGGGAGTCGCCGCCACCGCGCTAGGCCGCGGCGATCCAGGTTGCGCGTGAAAAACTACCGGTAAAGTAGCGGCCAGTAACGCCACCCCTACCGCACACAAGATCAGTGTTCGTTTCATAGTTCCTCCATGCGTTGAGATTCTGTGTTTACAGCAATCGTCGCGCAAGGAAAGGATCCCTCCACGTGACTTGGCTGTACGATAGATTTAAGCACAAGTCAGAAGCATTTGTCACGGGGTAGTTGCTGAAATTCATCACTATCCGGGACCGGACATGCCCATCATCGAACTCCTCCGCGACAAGGGTCAGGCCGATTCCGGACCTGACATATTCCTTTGCAAGCTTCGACGATTGCTCTTTTCTTTCCGAAAGGCGGGGATTGGGCGTTGACTGTCAAAAGCGAATTGCTGCTAAAATGCTTTGGCCCATTGGGGCTCAGGGAGGGATCATGAAAGTTGCTGCGGTGCAGATGGACGTCACGATCCTGGAGAGACAAAGGAACTTGGAGAAAATCCTTGCCGGCCTTGAATCTGCTGCCCGTCTTGGTGCGGGCATCGTGGTGTTCCCTGAATGCGCGCTTACCGGTTATTGCTTCGCGGGCAGGGAGGAGGCCGACCCCGTCGCGGAGCCGGTTCCGGGCCCCTCCACGGAGAAGCTATGGGAAGCGGCAAAGTCGCTCGATTGCACCGCAGTGGTTGGCCTGCTCGAGCGCGACGGCGACCGGATTTTCAATGCTGCTGCGGTGGTGACTCCACAGGGAATCGCCGGCACTTTTCGCAAACTCCATCTTCCGTATCTCGGGATTGATCGGTTTATTGCTCCAGGGGACAAGCCATTTCCTGTGTTCGAGACGTTGCACGGGAAGCTCGGCATCAATATCTGCTTCGATTGCAGCTTCCCGGAGGCGGGCAGGGTACTAAAGCTCAAAGGCGTCCAGCTCCTGGCGATCCCCACGAATTGGCCCATTGGCTCAGATTCTTGGCAGCATACCCCCAAGGTTCGCGCCACGGAGAACCATTTTCACGTTGTTGTGGCAGACCGTGTCGGCGAGGAGCGAGGATTCCGCTTCGCAGGCCACTCGCAGATTGTAGATTTCACCGGCATGGTCCATGCCGAGGCGGGTGAAACCGAGGAGACTATCCTGGTCGCCGACCTAGACCTGATGGGGGCGGATCGCAACCGGGTGGTCCGCGTGCCGGGGCAGTGGGAATTTGACTGCATCGCCGCACGCCGGCCTGAGATGTACGGTCCCATCACGGAAGCTGCGGTGCGACGGTAGTAATTCGCGGCTTGACAGGCTGCGGAAAAACCCTTCCAAGCTGTCATTCCGAGCCCTTCGCTGTCATCCTGAGCGCAGCGAAGGATCTCGCTCTGCCCGCTCAGGGTAAACTGCGCGAGGAATCTGGCTCTGAGTGTTTTCAAGACAATGCGAGATTCCTCGTCGTCCCGCGGACGCGGGACTCCTCGGAATGACAGGCCAAACGAGTTTTTCCGCAGCCTGTTGAGCGATGAATTGCATCCGCAATCCTGAGATGGCATAATTCTGATTGTGAATTCTGAATTGTGAATTGAAGAAGTGCAGCGGTCGGAGGGTCTGGGCGCGGCGCGCAAAGCAAGTTCTGCATCCCCAATTCACCATTTACCATTCACGGCGTATGAGGCAGGTGGCGAAGCTCTTCCCCTGTGGGAGGAGATATGGCCGGGACCTGCGATGAAGCTAGTGGGCCCGCTTGCTGCTCGCTCGCCGGGGCTTCGGCTTGCTCTTGCCCTTGAGATTGAGCGCCACGGCAGCGCGGATGAGATCCTTCAAGGCCGCCTCATCGACCTTGTCGCCTTCGTGGATGTCGATGGCGCGCCTGGCATTCCCCTCGAGGCTGGAGTTGAATAGACCTGAAGGGTCCTCGAGCGCAGCTCCCTTGGCAAATGTCATCTTGACGACGCTCTTGTACGTTTCCCCCGTGCAGACGATGCCGCCGTGGGACCAGACGGGAGTCCCCCTCCACTTCCACTCTTCGACGATCTCAGGGTCTGCCTCGTGTATGATTTCGCGCACTTTCGCGAGCGTCTTCCCGCGCCAGTCCCCAAGTTCCTTGATCTTCTCGTCAATTAATGCCGAGGCAGATTCCACCGGGACGGGCCTTTTCATGTACACCTCCAACTCTCGCACCTAATTTAGCTGGTAGCGCAGACCTGTTCTTTAGGTCTGCGGCTTTTGGTCCGTAGACGAAAAGACAGCCGCAGACCTTGGAAAACAGGTCTGCGCTACCTCCTGTCCCTTTCCCACCGCGCCGTGGTAGAATACCATGTATTCAGTTGTGTTAGAGGTGCCTCATGGCGACGATTCCGGTAGTGACAGTGCGCTTGGAGCCCGACCTGCGCGAGCGGCTTGACCGGTTGGCGAAAGCGCAGCGCCGCAGCCGTTCGTATGTGGCCACCGAAGCCATTCGTGAGTACGTGAAGGTGAACGAGTGGCAAATCCTGGAAACCCGGAAGGCGTTGGCGGAAGCCGACCGGGACGAGTTTGCCTCACCGGAAGACGTCCGCCGCGTCTTGAAGAAGTGGACGAGCCCGAAGCGGAGGGGCCGTGCCCGATAGGCCGCTGGAGATCCGCTGGCTAAAGCGTGCTCTCGCCAACCTTGATGCCGAGGCGGCCTTCATCGCCCTCGATAATCCCGCCGCCGCTGCCCGCGTGGTCGACACGATCGCGCGGACCGTCGAACTGCTTGCTCAGCATCCCGGCCTGGGCCGCCCCGGGCGCGTCGAGGGCACTCGCGAGTTGGTTGTCGCCAATACCCCTTACCTGGTCCCCTACCGCGTGCGCAGTAATGTTGTCGAAATCCTCCGCGTGTTCCATGGCGCCCGCAAGTGGCCGCAAAAATTCTGACCGCCCTTGGCATCCAGAGCAGGGTAGCGCAAACCAACTAGCGCGGACCGCCGCGTTTGCGGTCCGCGTCTGTTGTCCTGAAGGCAAAGGCGTGGTGGTTAAAGCCGGCTGCGGGGATCGGTGGGAATTCTCACGCGGTCGATGGTCAAAGCGCCGCGTTGCCACTGTTCCTTAACGCGCGTGCCCGCATCCTCTGGGCCTACCGTCATGAGGAAATACCTCGCCAAAAGAACAGGACGCCGCGACTTCGACACGGCGATACACGACAACACTGTGGGCAGGATGGCGACCCAAAAGACGCGGACCGCAAAATCGGCGGTCCGCGCTACTCGCTGTTCGATTGCTTGTAGGGACCAGCGGCGCTGGTCCTGGGCCGAACGCCGTTCGGCCCTACGTCGCCCGCCGCGGTGAGGTCTGGCTGATCGATTTCGGCAGGGCTGGGAAAACTCGTCCCGCCCTGGTAGTCAGGGGGGCCTTTGGAGACCAAGGCCGCGCACTCATTACCGTCATTCCGCACACAACCAGCCTGCGCGGTTCGGCCTTCTCATCTACGGTACCCGACACCGTTTCATCCTCACCGTTTTCTCCTTGACTCTACATGCTCATACGGGCAATACTGTAAATACAGATGCGCATCGAATGGGACCCGGCGAAGAGTGAGAGCAATAAGACAAAGCATGGCATCGCGTTCGAAAGGGCGCAACTGGTGTTCGACGACCCGTGCTGCGTCACCTTCCCCGAGCGTGCAGTGGACGGTGAAGAACGGTGGCACGCCATCGGCTTGATCGCGGGAATCGTTATCATTGTGGTGGTGCACACGTACCGCGTGGAAGAGTCCGAGGGAAAGTCTGAGGAGGTCGTACGTATCATCTCCGCCCGCCGGGCGACCCGGAGAGAAAGGGAAATCTATGCCGAAGCTATCGACTGAAGCACGCAACGAATTGGAGGCGCTGGCGGCGATGCCGGACAGCGAGATTGACACGTCCGACATTCCCGAGATCCGCGAGCTTCCTTCCGACGCGGTCGTCGGGCGGTTCTATCGCCCCAAGAAGACCACCGTCACCATGCGCCTTGATGCCGATGTGGTGGCGTGGCTCAAAGCCTCGGGCGAGGGCTACCAGACGCGCATCAACGCCTACCTGCGCGAACTGATGTACCGGCTCAGGCCGCGACGGAGGGTGAACGAGACAGCGGAAGCTGGCCGCGTCCGTCAGCCGCTGACAAGGCGTGACCGTCCGAAACGCGCGCATCGCTAGATTCGAACCGCCCCCACCGGTTCTTAACTTTCATCCTTGGGGGAGGGAAATGGTACCTTATACCGTTTCATCCTTGCTAGGAAGTTGAGGACGAGATTCGAATCATCAGCGCAAGAACTGCCACACCACGGGAACGGAGCAACTATGAGGAAGGGGCGCTCTAATCGGAATTCCGAAGAGATGTTGCCGGAATATGACTTTTCCCGAGGGGTACGCGGGAAATATGCCGACCGGTTTACAAAAGAGACGATCATGGTGGTACTTGACCCTGACGTAGCCGCGATATTTCCCGACCGCAAGTCGGTCAACACGGCCCTGAGGGCTCTCGGCCACGTCGTCCGCGACCGGCAGCGGGCTTCGGCACGCCGCCGCGCCACAGGGTGAGGGCAAGAGCGCGGGACGCAAGCGGTCGGCAGCTCCTGGCCCCGGCGCTGGGAGTTCATTCGCACCAGCTCTTCTCTTGAATCTTGAATCGCTCTCCACTCCCTCGGTGCTCTTCCAGCTTTTGCCAAGTTTTTTGATGGATTATTGCGCTGGCTGGGGAAATCGCCGGAACCGTGACGGCACTACTCCGCTGGTTCTTAACATTCATCTTTGGGGGATGAGCGTCTTCCCGCGCCAGTCCCCAAGTTCCTTGATCTTCGCGTCGATTAATGCAGAGGCAGATTCCACCGGGACGGGCCTTTTCATGTCCAGCTCCAACTCTCGCACCTAGCTTAGCTGCGCTCAGCGTAACCTGCGTGGAGTTTCTATGTTTTTCCAGCCTGCAGAGTGGTGAGGCTTACCCCGGCGACCGTCCGCCTTAAGCCCCAAAGGGGCGAACTATCCCAGCCCAGGCCAACGGCCTGGGTGGATGTTCCGCCTCCGCACGCCGAGCCCTGTAAGGGCGAAATATCCATCCCTCCGGCCCGGACCAAGCATGCGTCGTCATCAATCCCGTGGGTTGCCAACTCACCACCTGAGCATGCCTATCCTGCTGGGCCAGACACTCGCTACCCTTTCACGTCCGCCGGGCTTCCATGCGAACTGGCTTATTCCGCCCTTTCAGGGCTAATCCATCTAAATGGGCCGACGTCGCTGACCCAGGCCGTTGGCCTGGGCTTTGTTAGATCGCCCCTTTGGGGCTCGGCAACCAACCTGGCTCGGAAAACCGAGCCAGAAATGTAGAAACTCGAGAACCCGCGACCTCCGCAAGCGGAAGCCTCTTCTGGTTCGATAGCAGTTCGGAAAGATGGTGGCAACCCGCGTCGGGTGGCGCATACGTCGCGTCTTTTGCGATGTATGCGCCACAGAATGAGCGATATACTGTGTGCCTGGAGAAGCCCAAACAGTACCGCACCCACAACCTTTTGGGTCAGGTGCGACAACTGTGATGGAATGGCGGAGCGAGAGTCGCATACATCCCGGTAAAGAGCGTCGGGACGTATGCGCCACCCGCGATAGCGGTTCGGAATGATGGCGGCAACCCGCGTGCCGGCTCAATAGGGAAGATTGGAATAATGTTGAATGCATGACTACCGCAAATTCAAGGTCAGCCTCAACGGGAGAATAGGTCGCACAGCCGGCCTTTCCGAACGGGAAAGAAAAGGGTACCTGACACCCTTTCTGACCGCAGGTCGCAGCAGCCTACCTCGGCCTAGCCCCGCCCTTCGGTCTGGCAGCGGTCGGACTGTCGTTACGGATGTGGACGGCGATTCCGAGCGTGCTACACACGTCCCGCAGCGATTTGTTCCCCTCCTCCTCACACTCAATGATTAGACTTACGCTGAGGTGCTCATGCGCGGCGTGCAGGAGTTGTCTAGCTGTGATCAGTTGGCCTATCACGGCGCGGTTGGGGGTATTTGGTTTTTCTCCTTCCACCCTTCCCCTGAGCTCGAGTTCATACAGGGGGACCTCAGGTTTTGCCTTACCAGGGCCGAGGTCTGCTTTCCAGACTGCAATGTTGAGGGCAGCGCAGACCGCTAAGAGCCCGTCCGTCAGCCTCCCGTCTGCCTCTCCTCTACACACCACGACTGGCTTCACCCGCGTCACTCTGTTTACGCCACTTGTGCTAATCGCAAGCTCATCTTCCAGGAGAAGCTTACCGGCGTAGGCTTGGCCGATGACGAAGGGTCCAAGCTGCTCTTTAACCTCAATGACCTCAACTTCGCTCGCGGCTGATACGAGAGCCCAGAAATCCTGTTTCTTGTCCTTGGGGAACTTCCACCTCCCGGCGTTTGCGCCAGAGGCGGCCGGGATACGCAGGGCGTCGATCTTGCGCTGCGTATGGCGTGGCTCGTTTTTACCAACCGGCACCTGGATGTATGCTGCGCCTTTCACGGTCTCTAAATACTTCAACAACAACTTGTCCTCGGTCCCACTGCTCGGAACCCACTTGGTACCTTGCATGTGCCTACCTCCAGATGAAGCGGTATCCCTCGAGGCTTACCTCAAAACCGGCCGACGAAGTCCGTCCGGGTGCCTTTCGCTAGTTGGAGCCGGAGCCTTCCGCTGTCCCTTCGGGACATCGCAGACCCCAAAGGACGGGGGTCTGGGGCAGCCCGCGCCGCTGGTTTGGTCACTCGCCTTCTCTTAGCGCTTGGTTGACGCTATCGGTCACATCAGTTCCGGGTACCATCTTCGCCACAAAAAAACCCTCTGTGCAAACGCCAAGCCAAGGGTCCCTCTTGCCGGTATCATCATAATCCAGCTCACCCTTCATCTCGCCCTTGTGCTTACCCCGGCTGATGACTTGCATCTGATAAACAACCCGGTTCACAGTCATTCCCCCGAATCCATTCTGGCCGCCGACCTTTAAACAAACCGCGCGCCTGTACGTGACGTAAGCGGTCTGAATCTGCATACTGGCCGGGTTTCGGAGCAAACTTTGATACTCCTTTACCGCCTTTAAGGCGAAAGCGGTATCGGAGTCTAGAGGAGAGTTGTCATTGTCCTTCAATTGTTGGTAAATTTCTGGCGTACATTTGTCCGCCGGAATATAGTGCTTGGCACAGGTCTTGTATTGCTCTTCCATGGCTGTCGCATCCTGACCTTGTGGTTTTACAGCTTGTGGTTTTGCAGGCAGCGAAGGTGGGAGCAGGTTTGGAGGCGTCGGGATTGACTCCTGTGCGACCTTAGGGTAGATAACTTCCCCGCCCGTACCGGGCATTGCGACAAGGTCCGTCAGCCGTGCCTCTATCCTGGTAACCTGCAGCGGGGCCAGCGTAATGCTCTGCTCAAAGTCCTTTTTGCCTTTGAGCAAGACTTTCAGCGCGTGGACGCCGGGCTTTGCCCTCATGTTCAGTCCGCCTTCTCCGTCAGCATGCCCTTGCGATATGCCGTCGAGAAACACCTCGGCGTTTGGAGAAGTTTCCACAATAAGCTCCACTGTGCCGGTCGCGCTTGCGGGCTCGGAGGGCTTGGCGGCGCGCAGCGCCGCAAGAAAAGCCTCGCTCGCGCCTACCGCCTTGAGGGTTTGGAGAAAGTCGTCGGACGGGGCGAAACCAATTCCGCGCTGCTCGATAGCCTTCGCGCCCGTCTCATCTCCGAGCCCGTCCCGCACCAGGCTTCGCACTTGATCTTGTGTCAAAGGCTTTTGCTGCGCCCAGGCAGGGAGGGCAAAGACCAACCCCATCGCCAGTATCAAGAGAGTTAGCGTTTTGCGGAATCGCATTGCAACCTCCCGCGGCTGTCGAGGACTAAGAGAAATCTTTAGGCAGATTCTACCACGAACGAAGGGAAGTTCGTAGCGCGGACCGCCGGCTGGCGCAGGGCGGGCAAACGGTGTCAGGTACCGCCGGCTGGCGCATCTCTGAAACGGTGATGCCGTGTCAAGGGAAATTTGGTTTATTTTTCTTTACCCTTGACAGGTCTCCGCGCACACCTCCAAGATGTCCTCAGCCGGTGAAGCGGAGGCGGGCT
>JBEKUR010000244.1:0-8702 GCA_049514855.1 Terriglobia bacterium | reverse complement strand
CTGCGCCAAGGAGCAGCCAGTTCAGCATTGGCGTGGAACGCCAGTTGGGGGCCAAGGCGGTCTTGTCCGTGGCATACGTTGGAACCCAGAACCGCCATCAGAGCTACTTCCAACACATCAATAACCCACCCCCGTCCGACTTGGCAACTCTGATCGCGAACGGCGGCAAGACTTACAACCAAGTCGTACCGTATCTCGGTTTCCACGATATCGGCATGGCTACGAATGAGGAAAACTCGCATTATAACGGACTCCAGATTTACCTCCACGGACAGCTCACGAGTGACCTCTCGCTCCAGGCCGCCTACACGTATTCCAAGTCTATCGACCCGGGGAGCTTCGCTCAAAATGGCGGGGATGTTTCTCCCAACTCAAATCCTTACGATTGGCGCTACGATATCGGGCCGGGCGTATTCGATCGGCGGCAGATCTTCACCCTCAACTTCATCTACCAGGTCCCGCTTCTCAAGCACAGTTCGAACCACGCCCTGAGAACGGGGCTGGGCGGATGGGAACTGTCAGGCATCGTCGTTGCCGAGACGGGTCCGACGATGAACATCACTCTGGGCGGGCCGGCCGGCAACAATGGTCTCCCCAGTGCCACGAACCGGCCGGACCTCACGGGGAGCATCTCGTATCCGAAGACCGTGGGCGCCTGGTTCAGTAAGTCGGCTTTTTCGACACCGACGCCCGGAGCTTGGGGCAATCTTGGGTACGACGCGGTCTACGGTCCTGGCCGCGACAACTGGAACATCTCGCTCTTCAAGGACTTCTCGATTAGCGAAGCGCGCGGCAGCCGTCTCGAACTTCGCCTCGAGACCTTTAACACGTTCAACCACGTGCAATGGAACAGCCCCGACGGCAATTTCTCGTCCGGTACCTTCGGACGCGTCAATGGCGCCACCGACCCGAGAACGCTGCAACTCGGGTTGAAGCTGTACTTCTAGACGCATTGAGCACTTCACCCCGCTCGTGCGCCCATCGCGGCGCGGGCGGGGTGGGGTGCTAACATCGGCCCCCACGCACAAAGGGGACAAGGTTTTAACTACCTCCCTCCGGCCAGCAGCCTCGTTAGCGAGACTGCTGGCCGGTTCTTTTTCTGGAGGGGAAGTTGGACGTCAGCCGTGAGCAATCAGCCGAGACCAGAAAAGGTTCCCTCTTGAGTTGCAAGGTGAAAGCTGATGGCTGGCTGCTGAAAGCTGTCTTTGCTGCAAATGAACCGGGTCGTCCCCATCTACCTGGGCGGCTCTTTCACCTTGACTATCTGATCGGCGGGTACGTTCTTGAGTTCTTGGGTGATACCTGAAGGCCAGCGGATTTCCACACGATCCGCCGACTTGTTCGCGCCCAAGCCGAAGTGAGTGGGTCCGGCGCTGGAAGAGGCATAGCCGGCGGCGAAGGAGACATGACTGTATTGAGTGGTCCCTCCGGCCACCACTTTGATTCTGGCTCCGATGCCATCGCGATTGCTCTTCGTGCCCTCGAGCGCGAACTCGAGCCAGTGATTGCCCCCCGGACTGTCGTTCATCCAAATCTCGGCCGGCGCGCTGAGCGCGCTGACCACCACGTCCAGGCGCCCGTCCCCGTTCAGGTCTCCGATCGCCGAGCCGCGATGCCGGCTGGGGGCTTGCGCGGTCAAACCTGCCTCCGCCGTGAGGGCCTGAAATCTCGTCCCGCCCTGGTTCCGAAACACGGTGTTAGGCTGTGCCACTTGCACTCTCGACGCATACCCAAGCGACTGAACGTGCCCGCGCGTGACAAACATGTCCTTCCATCCATCGTTGTCAAAATCGGCGATGGTGGGCGAATAGCCCGCCATCGGCAGGCTGAGCCAAGCCAGCCCGCTCCGTTCGGTGATCTCCTCAAAACTGCCCGTCCCCAGGTTACGGAATAACGGAAAGGTCTCCTTATCGAGCGCTGCGAAAGCGATGTCGGGATAACCATCGTTATCGATGTCGCGAAAGTCTACCCCCATTCCTGAAATGAACACTCCGTTCGCGGCGAGCGCCAAGCCGGCCTGGAAAGCGATCTCCTCGAATTTCCCGCCGCCCTTATTATGAAAAAACGAGTTATACATCTTGTCGTTGGTCACGAAAATATCCATCAATTCATCCAGGTCGTAATCCGCGATCCCCACCCCCATGCCCTTTCCGGGATAGGCGCGGATTCCTGATTCCGCCGAAATATCCCGGAAGGTCCCGTCGCCGTTGTTGAGGAACAACTGATTGGGGGTGGGCTTATAGAATTTCGGATGGCAGTAGTCGAACACGCCCGGCGCCGCCTCGCAGGTGCGTTCGGTGTTGATGTCCCAAGCGAAATAGTTGACCACAAAAAGGTCCAAAAGCCCGTCATTGTTCACATCCAGCCAAGCCGCGCCGACGCACCACAAGGGGCCGTATTGGGTGTCCGGCTTGTTCAGCCCCGCCTTCGCCGTGACATCCGTGAACGTGCCGTCGCCGTTGTTATGGTATAGCCGGTTGCCGTGAACGCCGCCCACGAAGATGTCTTCGTAACCGTCGTTATCGTAATCGCCGATCGCGACGGCGTTGTCGAAGCCTACACCCGCGAGGCCGGCCTTTTCGGTGACATCTTTGAAGTTGCCTTTCCCGTCGTTTTCGAAGAGGCGGTCGGAGTACTTTGCAGAGGTCTTTTTCAACGTCCGGATATCGGCTCCGTTGGTGAAGAAAATATCCAGATAGCCGTCGTTGTTATAGTCGAAAACCGCCACCCCACCGGCCATGGTTTCCGGCGCATGGCGCTCCGGCGTCTCACAACTGTCGAGCTTGAAGTCGATCGGCCTATAAACGAAGTGGATGGGGGTCTCGGTATCCCGGCTGGAAGCAGCTACCCAAACGGCAGCCAACAAAACCGCTACCGTCCAGAGAATCGGCGACGCTGCAACGGACTTTATCGGGACGTTCTTTCCGCGCCACACAAACGATGCTCTTTTCATGGCGACGGCTTACTCCCGCGTCCTGATACCTTGATGAGCGGCTCCTGCGGCTCTTCTTTCGCCAGCTCCTTCACCTTGGCGAACTCGGAATCTGCTTCCTGTTTGCGGCCCAAGGAATTCCAAAGCCTGCCCAGACGGTAATGCGCGTCTGGCTTCGACGGATCGATGCGGATCGCCTCACGAAAATGACGTTCGGCTCCGGTGGAGTCGTTCCTGCTCGCCAGAAGGAGGCCGAGATCCAGGTGCGCGAGCCGAAAATTCGGATCCAACTTCAACGCCCGCCGCAGATGTTCCTCGGCTTCTTTTTGGTTTCCCGCATGCATTTCTGAGTCGCCCAAATATGCCAAGGCCTGGGTGTCCTGGGGTTGATTAGCCAATTCTGCCTGAAATTCGCGGCGGGCATCTTCGTAACGCTTCCGCTTCCAATAGAGGTAGGCAAGACCGAAGTGAACCTCGGGCTCGCGCGGCGCGGCTTTCACCGCCGCTTCAAACTCCGCCGTGGCCTGGTCTTCCTGGTTTGCCGCGTCGAGCACTTCGCCCAAAAGCATGTGAACGGGCGCGGAATCCGGGTTCTTGGTCAGCAGAAACCGGAACTCATCGATCGCGCCCTGGTATTGTTTTGACCATAAGTAGCTTTGGGCCAGCTTGTATCGCAATTCCGTATTGTCGGGCTGCTGCGCGGCCGCAACTTTCAGTTGGGCCGCGGCGGCATCGAATCGGCGGCTGCCGTAATAACTCATCCCAAGCAACACTCGCGCCTGAAAGCTGCTGGGGTCGGCTTTTATGGCCTCTTCGAATGCGGAAGCGGCTTCGGGGAGCTTGTCCAGCTTAAAGTAGGCCAAACCGAGATTCAGGTAAATGCCGGGCAGATGAGGATCCAGCGCGATGGCCGCCCGGTAATGCGGAATGGCAAGCTCGTACTTTCCCTGGCGCGCCAGCGCCAAGCCCGTGTTGGCCTCCGCCACGGCTCGCGGGTCAGTAGATGCCCACAGGCACGCGGCACATGCCAGTACAGCCAGCGCGGACCTCACGAAATCACTACGGATGCTGATACCCCCCTCACGGATTCCGGCGCGATGTCCATTTTTGGCGTTGCGTTCCCACCCAGCATACCATATTCTCAAAAGCTCGGAATCTCCTGACAGTGAGTCACAAACCATGTCCAAACGCAAATCTGCGATTCGCCTGATTGTTCGTGCTCTCTTTGCAGTCCTTCTTGCTTGCTGTTGGATACAGTCAGCCTTTGCCCAGACAAATCTGGCGCAGCCCGTACCCGCGTACGGAGATCCTTCTCTGCCGATCGACAAACGAGTCGAGGATCTGGTTTCCCGCATGAAGCTGGAAGAGAAGGTTCGTCAAATGCAGCACACCGCGCCGGCCATCCCCCGGCTGGGCGTTCCCTCCTATGATTGGTGGAGTGAGGCGCTGCACGGCGTGGCGATTTCCGGGTACGCAACCGTGTTCCCGCAGGCTATCGGCATGGCCGCCACCTGGGATCACAACCTGGTCCACCGCGAGGGCGAGACGATCGCCACCGAGGCTCGCGCCAAGTACAACCAGGCGCAGCGGGAAGGAAACCACAGCATCTTCTTTGGCCTGGACTTCTGGTCGCCCAATATCAATATCTTCCGCGATCCGCGTTGGGGGCGCGGGCAGGAAACCTACGGAGAAGATCCTTTTCTCACCGCGAAGCTGGGTGTTGCCTTCGTGACCGGTTTGCAGGGAGATGATCCCAAGTTTCTGAAAGCGATCGCCACTCCCAAGCACTACGCCGTGCACAGCGGGCTGGAGCCCGAGCGGCACAGGTTCAACGTCAGCCCTTCGCGGCACGACCTTGAAGACACCTATCTACCCGCCTTTCGCGCCACCATTGTGGAGGGCCACGCTGATTCCATCATGTGCGCCTATAACGCCGTGGACGGCGTGCCGGCGTGCGCAAGCAAGTTTCTCCTTCAAGACACATTGCGTGAGGCGTGGAAGTTCCAGGGTTATGTAACTTCCGATTGCGGCGCGGTGGAAGACATCACTTCGGGGCACAAATTCACGCCCGACAACGAGCACGGCTCGGCCGTGGCCGTCCAGGCCGGGACGGACACAACCTGCGGCAATGAGTATGTCGCGCTCGTCAAGGCTGTGCAGGACGGCTTGATCAAGGAAGGCGAAATCGATACCTCCTTAAAGCGTCTCTTTACGGCGCGATTCCGAATGGGAATGTTCGACCCGCCCGACGCCGTTTCGTTCAATCGGATTCCCTTCTCTGAGAATGATTCAGCGCAGCACCGGGAACTGGCTTTGAAGGCGGGGCGTGAGGCGATGGTTCTGTTGAAGAACCAGGAGGGCATCCTGCCTCTCAACTCGAACCTCAAAACGATCGCGGTGATTGGACCCAACGCGGAGTCCTTGGCGGCCCTGGAGGGCAACTACAACGGTCAACCGTCTCATCCCGTTTATCCCCTGGATGGGATCCGGAAACTGCTCGAAGGCAAGGCACAGGTTCTTTACTCACAAGGCGCTCCCTACCTGGAGGAGCTGCCGGTCCCTGTGCCACGGACGGCGTTCCATACCGCCGGTAGTGCGAGCACGGAGGGCCTGAAGGCGGAGTACTTCTCCAACCCGGACCTCTCCGGCAAGCCAGTGCTCACACGCATCGACCCGCAGATTCAGTTTGATTGGAACTCCGCCGCACCCGCTAAGGGCGTGCCCATCAAAGCCTTCGCCGTGCGTTGGACCGGCACGCTCACTCCACCTGGACCGGGCGACTATACGTTTTCCGTGCCGAAGCCAGGGTGGCATCCCGACGGTGGTAAGGAAGCTTACCGGATCTACCTTGATGCCAAGCTTGTTCTCGACACCACGTTGCCCGTCCCCACGACATGGGTCGAGCAAGGAAAGAAAAAGCCGCAAACCATATTTCAGGCTCACTTCGACGACACGAAGGCACATGCATTCCGGCTTGAATATGTGCACCAGTCCCCACTTTTCGGAGCCGGGGCCACGCTTAGTTGGAAACCACCCGTCGACGTTCTGCGCCACGAAGCCACGAAGATTGCCGAGCAGGCGGATGTGGTGGTGGCATTCGTGGGACTCTCGCCGAATCTCGAGGGCGAGGAGATGTCGATCCACGTCCGGGGCTTCAGCGGCGGTGACCGCACGGAAATCGGGTTGCCGGGTGCCCAGCAGGAACTGCTTGAAGCACTGGCCGCCACCGGCAAGCCGCTGGTCGTAGTCCTGATGAATGGCAGCGCGCTGGCTGTGAATTGGGCGCAGGAGCACGCCGCGGCGGTTTTGGAAGCCTGGTACCCGGGCGAGGAAGGCGGCACGGCGATTGCCGAAACCTTGACGGGCGCCACCAATCCGGGTGGACGGCTGCCGGTTACCTTTTACGCTTCTCTCGACCAGCTTCCGCCCTTTGACGATTACTCGATGCATGACCGCACTTACCGGTACTTCCAAGGTAAGCCTCTCTACGGTTTCGGGTATGGATTGAGCTACTCGACCTTCCAGTACAGTAACCTGAGGCTTTCATCTGTAGCGCCGGGCTTTAGCCCGGCAGGTGCCGCCCTAAAGGGCGGCGCTACGTTCGAGCTTAAGGCCGGAGATGACCTCACTGTCGATGTCGACGTGCGCAACACTTCCGGAATTGCCGGAGATGAAGTGGCGGAGCTTTACCTGGAGTTCCCACCCACACCTGGCGCTCCGACGCGCGCCCTGCGAGGCTTCGAGCGGCTGCGCCTTGCGCCGGGAGAAACCCGCCGCGTGACCTACACGCTCAAGGCTCGCGACCTGAGCATGGTGAACGACAAAGGGGAACACGTCGTGGCGCCCGGTGAGTACAACATCTTCGTCGGCGGCGCTCAGCCGGGGGACACTGCGGGAGGCGTCCGCACAAGACTGGAGATAACCGGGGAGTTCAAACTGCCGCGTTAGTCCACGCGGGCTCATTCGTTCTTGGCTTGAGGGGAGCCCGGCTTGGATTTGCTGAGAACGCTGGCGACTTCCATACCCCTTTGGGGGGCATTTCTAATGGGGCCAAAAGAGGACATTATCATCGGGGCACAACAGGCCCGCTGCTCCACTTCCCGGGGTTACCAGAGCGTCTTGAGAAGAGGGCTTTGACGGATCCGCTGGTCGCCGGTTATCAATGTCATTCCCTCAGCTCGCGCTGTGGCAGCGATGAGGCGATCGGCGGGATCGGGCGGGAAGTCTTCGGGGAACTGCGTAGCCAATGACGCAACTTCCAGCGTAATGGGTTTGATGGTCGCGCTGGCGCCTTCCACGACCCAGCGCACCGATGTTTCGACTGTACCAGGCGCTCGCAGACGACCGCGCGAAAACAGCAGAGCAAGCTCCCACAAGCTGATTGCGGCGATGGCGATCCCCTCATTCGCCCGCGCGTGGCGGATCGCGGAAGCTGCCTTAGGCGAGAGCTGGCTCGGCTCTGCCACCAGCCAAGCTAGGACGTGCGTATCGAGAAGGATCACCGATTCGCCTCCCACTCCTCGGGTGCCACCAGGGGAGACTCGATATCCCCGACAATCTCCACCACGCCTTTGAGACAGCCAAAGATATCGTCGCTGCGCCTGTCAATCGCAACGAGCTTGGCCACCGGCCGTCCTCGCTTGGTGATGATCACGGGCTCCCGGGTAGCGCGAACCTGGTCCATAACTTTCAAGCATCGTGCCTTGAACTCCCCCGCCCGCATCGTCTTCATGGCCACCTCCTGCCGCTCATGGTCACATTATAATGACCATTGCGCGAGTAAATCAAGCGAGTGGTAGTGGGTCAATTTGATGCTGTAGCGGCGATCCCGCAAGGCGGGATCGCCAGATGGCGGCGTAAAGCCGCCTCTACTCTTCCACCCGCGGACTTGCTCGGGATGACAAGCGCGGGGTACGCGCATCGTTCCCGCGACACACTCTAACTCCGAGCTGACACTTCCATGGAATAACTCCTTTTCTTTCAATAACATTCCCGGATAAAACAAATAAGTGCCTTTGTTTTCTATGACATTCCAGCTTCACCCTCAAGTTTTCCACAGCCGCCCTTTGTTTTCATAGACATTCCCGCGTCGGTCGTTCATTTTTGAAGAATTCCTTTCTTGCTTTTCCTCAGAGGACAAGCTTTTTGTCTGTCCTGCGACTGGCCAATTTGCGGGCTTTTCATCCCTCCTACCACACTCTCGGGAGTAGCTTGGGGCAGGCAGCAGCATTGCAGCATCGTGTTCCCAGGAGGCCGTGACCTCCTGCACAGCTTCAACATAGTATTCTAGCCTATCTTGTTCCAGTTGTCAAGAGACATGAAGTCTGAGGCCCTCTGGAGTGCGCCAGCTTGCTGGCGGTGCGCCGTTCTTGGGCCGATAGTGCCGCGAGCAAGCTCGCCGGATCAAAGCAGCAGCCCGCCGCGGCGGGCCGCACTCCAGAGCCGGGCTGTTATCAGCAGCCGTCGGGCTGGTGGTGATAGACATCCCAACGCTTATAATTTGTCAGTGCCTCCGCGACGGCGCGGCCGTAATGGCTGCGATTGACGGCCACGTGATGCTCGTAGCCGTGGTTGCAGATGTATTTCAGCAACTTTTGCATTTGCGGGATCCTGACCACACCGTAGCCGCCGAAACTCTTGGGCCGGTCGCTAGTGATTTCGCCCTCGCCGACGTAGGCGCGTAGCTTGCCTCTCAGGTCGTCGGTAGAGACGCGGCAATAGGTGAGCGGGCCGCTCTTCAGTTTGCCAACCACGGTTCCGTAGGTATTCT
>JBEKUR010000243.1:0-8706 GCA_049514855.1 Terriglobia bacterium | reverse complement strand
GGAACCAAGCACAAGTCCACGACCTACAAGGAGATGCGAACTAGACGGACCGTTCCAAGCCACCCAGCCAAGACTGACCACAACATATTGTGGCTTGCTGAAACAACCGGATAAGCATGAGTCGGCTACACGTGGAAGTAACTCCCTTCGCAGTCAATTAGCGGCTGCCTCCCGGGATTGCGCCTAGATGACCACCTCTTTCAACAGCCACGGGATTTATCATCAGCTAATTCTCTAATGCCTGATAAAATGCCCGTGTGTTTTCCGTTCGACAGCCCAGAGAGGAGATCCCCACCTCATGTTCTTCGATAACAGAGAGCGATCCACCCGAGGACTTTCCGCGGCCTTCTTCTCCGTTTTGACCTTCTGGCTGATGGTTTCTGCATCCGTCAGCCGCGCCCAAGAAGCTGACATTGCCAGCAAGCTGAACGGCTTTGACGCCTATATGGAGCAAGTACTGAAAGATTGGAATACGCCGGGGATCGGCGTGGGCATCGTGGTGAACGACAAACTAGTGTTCGCCAAGGGTTACGGCTATCGAGACTACGAGAAGAAGCTGCCGTTTACGCCGATGACGCTTTGCCCGATCGCATCAAATTCGAAATTGTTCACAGCCGTTGCGGCGGGCATGCTGGTCGAGGAGGGGAAACTAACTTGGGATAAGTCGGTGCGCGAGTCTGTTCCGACGATCCAGTTCTACAACGACCAGCTCAACAACAACGTTACTCTGCGCGATATGCTGTCGCACCGCACGGGCGTGACGCGGCACGATTTGATCTGGTTCAAGTCGCCTTTTACGAGGAAGGAGTTGTTCGAAAAGCTGAAGTACCTGGAGCCGCAGGCGCCGATGCGGGAGACCTTCCTGTACAACAACCTGATGTACGCTGGCGCCGGTTACATCATCGAATTGAAATCCGGGAAACCTTGGGAACAGTTCGTGCGCAAGCGGATCTTCACGCCGCTCGACATGAACACAACCACCTTCACGATTTCTGACATGACCCAGAATCCCGACCATGGCGTTCCGTACCGTGAAAAGCGTGACTCGTTTGAGTTGTACAAGATTCCTTATTATGAAGACACGGAGGGCGTGGCCCCGGCAGGCGCCATTATTTCTAATATTGACGAGCTATCGCACTGGCTGATCGCCCTGATGAATGATGGGAAGTACAACGGGAAGCAGGACCTGCCGCCAAATGTTTTGAAAGCCACGCTGCAACCGGCCATTAGTTTGCCAAACACACTTGGGGAAGCACAAGGTTTTTGGGAGCTGCTAAATCCGGACTATGGCATGGGACGGGAGACGGCGGCCTATCGTGGGCACTTGATGACCTTTCATGGCGGCGACCTTCCTGGTTTTCACTCGCAAGTTTCTTTCCTGCCTAACGATAAGATCGGCGTGATTGTTCTGGTCATCAGCGATCACAGCGCCCCGCTGTACAACATCGTCAGCTACAACGTGTACGAGAGGCTTCTTGGTATGGATCAGACGCCCTGGAGCCAGCGCCGTCTACAACAGCGGCTCGCTGGCAAGAAGGCAGGGACCGAAGCACGGGCGAAAGCCGGCGAGGACCGCGTTCCGAACACCAAGCCATCCCATGCGCTGGCGGATTACACGGGGGACTATGAGAATCCGGCCTACGGCGTTCTGAAAATCGGGCTCAACAATGATGAGTTGCAATTTGGATTTCACGCGTTCCAATTTCCGATAAGCCATTTCCATTACGACCGGTTTGACACGCCCGATGACGAACAATATGGCAAGTTTTCCGTCAACTTCCGGACGAACCCGCAGGGCGATATTGAAAACGCCGTCATGTCCCTGGACGAGGCTGAAGTCGTTTTCACGCGTAAGCCGGAGACGTTGGATCCGGCGCTACTCGAAAAGCTCGCAGGCACCTACATGACCCCAACCAAAGTTAAGTTCCAAGTGCTATACCAGCCGGGAACCGGTCTTTCGCTTGCTTTTCCGGGAGTACCTCCCCGCCAATTGATTCCCATGAAGGATCTCAAGTTTAGGACGCCGCAATTTGCGGATGTCATCTATCAGTTCGTGATGGAGGACGGTCAGGTGTCTGCTCTCAAGGAGCGCGATCCGTCGGGCGAATACTCGTATCCCCGGCAATGAGACGGGGCCAATGGCCTCGGTCTTTGAGTCACGGATTCAACAACCATCAAAACGGCGACGCTTTTTCCGGAATCCACCAAAGTGTGATTGGCTAAGCTGAGATCTGTACCGCTTCGTGATCTTGACGATTGTGCCCGAGTGATAGTCCAATCCGAAACCATCCACTTGGACGTAACGCACTAAGCGGAGAAGTACTGGGACGGCGGATGTCCGATAACGCTACCAGGAGTTAACCGCTCATCTAGGCAGTTGAGCGAAAGTTCTCATGCAGACGACGATGGGAACGACTGAAGGAGGGTACAGCCCATGAACGGAAGATTTCCGGAATCTGTCTCAGGGATTCAGGACAGCGCCGCGTCTGCTTTCAAGAAGTTTCATAACTTTTTCCACCTTGTCAGCCTGGACGCCCACTTCATTCAATGCTTCGCAAAAGTGTTTCAGAAAGCTATCGAAATTCCCGTCGTTTAATCCTTGCTCCCACACACGCGCATGGGCAGCAGCGATATCCTCGCCTGTATAGACGATTCGACCCCCGAGCAGCATCGAGATAAACATGCTCTGTCGCGCGCGTAGTCGCGCCATATTGGTACTTTCAAAAAAAGGAGCGGAGGGATTCATCCGCTAAGACTCTTCGATAGAAAGTCTCGGTGGCAGCCCAGACTGTTTGCTTTCCACCGATGAGGTCATAAAGTTGATCGATCATTTGATCCTCCCGAACTAGAAAAACGGAGTTGATTCTAGTTCGAAGGAGAAACCTTGCGATTGGCTATCCTTTTGCCGTGGTTAGTGTGAAAGATGCGATCGCCTCTTCTGTCTTGCCGAATATCTCAAAGACTGTCACGAGCCTTGTAATCTGCAGCACCTCTTTTGCGTGATTGCCCAGGTTGGCAAATCTGATGTCACCGCCGATTTTTCGGGCCGACGCGTAAAGAGCCACAAGAGTACCCAGGCCACCGCTATCGATGCGAGTGACATCACTCAGGTCGAGCACGATTTGGGGAGTTTTGTTCAACAAGTCTTTCACATGAATGAAAAGTGATTTTGACTCCTCGCCAAATAAGATGGCACCGCTGAGATGGATGACGGTAACCCCATCCACCCCGCTTTTGGTGATGTTAAGGGCCATGACACCCTCCCGCCACAACCGCGTCGGGACACGGATGTGACTGTCGATTGATCCGTTAGGGAAAGGGCCGATAGTCGCAACGTATTCCCTCGGGAAGCGGATGGCAAGCGCCGGGTAGGGGCCGGAACGTCTCGGCCCGCCTGCCAAACGTAGTTTCCGATTATGCGATCTAGTCTGCTGCCGGAGCACTGCCGATACAGCCCCATAGATTTCCCAACAAATAGTCAAATGGCCACCGGACAAATCGAAGTCCACGGAAGTTATTTAGAGAAGCGGCGGAGTAGTTGCTGGAAGCGCGGATCGTCGCGGAGGGACGAGAAACTAGAATTCGCGTCAATCGCGGGAGAATCGCGAAAACCAAGATCAATTGATTTTTGCAGAGCAGCAAGTGCTTTTTCCTTATCGCCACTGCCCGCGTAGAAAGAACTCAACCAGTAGACGAGAATCGCGGTCTTTCGTGCGCCTCGCTTCAGCATCGTGGCAACGGCCTCGCTATAACGTTGTTGAGCAGCGAGCGCTTGCGCACGGCCGACGTTCGCATCGTCGGAACTTCGATTTCCTTCCAACTCCTCACAGCGATCGAAGGCGGCCATCGCTTCGGGAAAGCGATTCTGAAGATAGAGGGCCCGGCCGAGGTGGTACTGCGCATTGCTGAAGGATGGGTTGAGTCGAACGGCTTCGCGGGAAGCTTTTTCTGCCTCCACTGCCTGAGGGGGAGTTTGGTAGGCCAGCGCCCAAGACAACATGTCCCAGGCCAGAGCGTTGTCGGGTTCCGCCAGGGTTGCCAGGCGAAACTCACGCGCGGCGTCGGCGTACTGGTAGCTGTAACCCAGGAAGCGACCGAGTGCGACATGTGCCTCTGGAAGTTCTGGGTCAATGGCGAGTGCCTGCTTGGCGTACTGCTCGGCGCGTTGGAGACGAACAGGAGAAGAGTCAAAGTCTCGATAGTAGCCACCTTCGACTTCGGAGAGACCGGCAAGAGCCGGAGCGTAGTTGGGATCGAGTCTGAGGGCCGCCTCAAAGTGCTTTGCTGCGGCATCGAGGGTCTGGGGCGAATTTTCACCGGCAGCCAGCGGGCGGCCCATCAGGAATTCTTCGTAGGCTTGCGGATTCTGGGTGTAGCGGTGCTGAACCGCTTGCTGCTCTTGCGGACTTAGATGGAGATTGAGAGCCTCCGCAATTTTGAGAGCGACTTGTTCCTGGAGAGTAAATACATTTTGCAGGTCGCCCGTGAAATCGTCGGCCCAGGTTTGAAAGCCGGTGGTGGAATCGATTAGCTGGACATTGATGCGGATTTGATTTCCAGCTTTGCGCACGCTGCCCTCGAGAAGATAGCGCACACCCAATTGACGGCCGATATCGGATGCTGTTTTATCCGCGCCCTTGAGGGCTGCGACGCCGTCCCTAGAAGCAACATCAGCACCCTTGATCTTAGAGAGTTTCGTGGAGATTTCATCAGCCATGCCGTCGCTGAAGTAGGAACTGTCCGGCTCGGTGCTGAGGTTTTTGAGCGGCAGAACCGCGATGGAAGGCCGTGCGGCCGGCACAGAGGAATCCTTCCGATACCAGAGGAGACCAGCGATGGCGAGCAGCAAAGCGAGTCCGATGCCGGCGGCATACGCGAAGCGGCGGCTTGTCTGAGTGGCGCCGGTGGCAGGCGCCACCTCCGGCGAGGAGGCAAGTTTCTGGCGGCCGCTGGAAATTCCAGCGGAAGGGATTTGTTCTTCGACGGAGGTCGGGCTCGCTGTTTTCACTTTCCCCGAGCTGCTGTCCCGCTTCAGCCGCTTCAGATCCGCGCGCATCTCTGAAGCGTGCTGGTAGCGCAAGTCGCGGTCCTTCTCCATCGCCTTATCGATAATTCGCTGTAACTCCGCGGGCACGCCCCTGTTCAGCCGCACCGCCTCTGGCGCTTCTCGGTGCAGGATCGCCTCGAACACCGCTCCCGTGCTCTCTCCCGTAAAAGGTAAAAAGCCCGTGGCCATTTCGTAGAGGACCGTACCAAAGCTGAAGAGATCGGTCCGCACGTCCAGCGGCTTCCCCAGCACCTGCTCCGGCGACATGTACGACACCGTTCCCAGCGCACTCCCGGGACTCGTCAACTGCTCTGTGTCCACTCCCATCGCTGTCAGCGTGGCCGTCGCGCCTTCCCCGTCCCTCGCCGTCCTCGCCGGACTCACCTTGGCCAAACCAAAATCCAGAATCTTCGCGTGCCCCTTCTTGGTCGCAAAAATATTCGCTGGCTTGACGTCCCGATGGATGATCCCCTCGCTGTGCGCGGCATCCAACGCGTCTGACATCTCAATCGCCAGATCCAGCAATCGCTCCAACTCCATCGGTTGTCCGTTGATCAGGTGTTTCAGCGTCACACCATCCAAATACTCCATGGCGATGAACGCCTTCCCCTCCGCTTCGCCAATGTCATAAACGGTGCAGATGTTGGGATGGTTCAAGGCCGAAGCCGCCTGCGCCTCTCTCTGAAAACGCGCCAGTGCCTGCGGGTCTTTCGCTAGATTGTCGGGTAGGAATTTCAGCGCGACGTTGCGGTGCAGGCGGGTATCTTCGGCCTTATAAACGACGCCCATTCCGCCACCGCCGAGCTTCTTGACGACGTGGTAGTGGGAAAACTCGAGGCCGATGAGGGAATCTAGAGATTCGACTTGGTCCGGCATGGGAAGTTCTCCCTCCCATTCACCATCTACGGCGAAGCATAGGCTTACGCCTGTTGCAAGTCAATGAACGTCTAACAGGTGATTTGATCACCTCTGTCCGTGGGCTGATTGTTTCCAGATCCCGGCGCAGTCAGAAACAATACACGTATAACAAATGTTTCAAACCTGCTTCGGCGAATCAGAGAGCTACTTCAGCTTCGCGTACTCGGCCGTGGTTTTCCAGAGATGGGGATATTGGGGATTAGGGCAGTTCCAGGTCCAGCGCATAGATTTCGTCCGTGCTCGTGTCGCGAACGAACAGCGGCGATCCTTCCGGAGTGATACCACTCCAAACGCCAAGGCTTCCAGTGCGAAATTGATGCAAATCCTTCAAGTCCACTACGAGTTCGGGACGGGTCTGTCCAATCTGGACTCGGTAATATCCCGGCGTATCCGTCTCCCAAGTCTCGAAATAGAGATATTTGCCATCTCGCGACCATGTAGGGTAGGCGAACCGATGTCCGCTGACCCAGTCTGACCATGTCTGTCTTTTAAAATCGAAAATCACAATCTTTGTCTGGACGGTGGTGAGCGCAGCGAGGTACCGGCCATCCGGTGACCAACGAGGAGAGTACAGGCCCTGTGAGCCTGGAATGATCGACACTTGCTTGGAATTCAGATCCAGTAGCTGGATCGTACTAATCTCCTCGGACCAACGACCAAAGACCATTTGCTTACCGTCCGGGGACCATCCTGGATCGCTCTCGGGGAGATTTTCGGTGAGCATTTCCTGCGCTGCTCCCCCCTGTGCTGAGATGAGCAAAATCTTCCAAGGTCGTCCCCGTTGTATATCCATGAACGCAATCTGCGTACCGTCAGGCGACCAGCGTGGCAGGGCAGCGAATACCGGTGGATTTGTGAGCTGTAGACGGTCGCTGCCGTCGACCCGGCTGCGCCACAGCGTTCCCTCGGGGTAGGACACGTAGGCAAGCCACTTGCCGTCACGCGAGAAACGCAGATCAGTCGCCCAAATTCCCGATAGAAACGGCACAAACTCGCGGCGCTGTGCATCGTAGCGGACGAGTTCGCCGCGATTTTGTAAACCCTGCGCGAACAGCTTCTTGCCGTCTGGGCTCCATGTCATCGCACCGAACAGCATCGGCCCAGCCGTGAGCTGAAACAGCCTGGAGGGATACTTGCGAAACGCACTATTCGATTCCCGTAAGGCCCATATGTTCGCTCCTACCAGCAGAGGATTGTCATATGCTAAGAAGAGAAAATAGCGGCCATCGGGTGACCATACGCCACAGCATTCAGCAGGCACTTTCCGCCAGCCCAGCAGCAAGGGATGAAGATTAGTGCCATCCGTTCGGATCTCCCAAATCGAATATGAATTTTCTTTGTCGTTAAAAACATTGAACCGAATGCGAGTGCTATCGGGAGAAAACTCAGGGCCGCCGGCCCCATTTGCCCCGGTGGACAACTTGCGCGCATCGGTGCCGTCCGCCCTTGCCAAGTAAACATTCACGCCTTTTATAAAGACTAATTGCCGGCCATCCGGGGACCACTTACCACCGTATCCCGTCACGTCGGCAATCCGACGGGGTGGTCCGCTGGGAAGCGGAAGTGCCCAAAATTCCGCTGGCTCGTTGCTAACCGAATTTGCCACCAGGAGCTGAGAATGATCGGGAGAGATATCCAGGACAACTACAGCAGGAAAAGGGGTGGGAATCGGCGAAGTCTCGCCTCCCGTAACGGCGGCTTGCGCTAGAAACTGACTCGGCCCTTTGCTTTCTCCGATATATAGCCGTGACCCATCGGTGAGCACTCTATCCTTCGGCACGCCATCTTTGGTGAGTTGGGTAGTAGCGAGCATCCTTGGAGGAGTCTGGGGCATGCGTAGCCAAACAAATGTTGCAGCGATCGCCAAAACAGCAATTACAGCGGCAAGCACTGCAATCCAACGCAATTTGCCGCTTGCAACCGGCGCGACTGCATCTACGGCAGCCGTCTTTCCAGACGTAGTGTCCCGCTTCAACCGCTGCAAGTCTGTGCGGATATCGGCTGCATGCTGGTAACGGAGATTGCGGTCCTTCTCCAGCGCCTTGTTGATGATTTGCTCTAACCCGGCGGGGATGTCAGGGTTCAGCTTAAGCGGCAGGGGTGGCGTTCGATTGAGAATCCCATCGAAGATAATCCCCGAGGTCTGGCCGCGGAATGGCAGCGTTCCCGTGGCCATCTCATAAAGCACGACCCCAAACGAAAACAGGTCCGTGCGTGCATCTAACTCCTTGCCCGTCACCTGCTCTGGCGACATGTACGCCACCGTCCCGATTGCAGTGCCGGGACTCGTAAGATGCTGCTCATCGATGGACAGCGTCTCCACACCATCACCGGAGGTCTGCTTCGAGGGCGTGGGCGAGGCGACCTTCGCCAAGCCAAAGTCGAGAATTTTGGCGTGCCCTCGGTCGGTCACGAATATGTTGGCGGGCTTAATGTCTCGGTGAATGATTCCTTTAGAGTGCGCGGCATCCAGTGCGTCAGCGACCTCGATGCCCAGATTCAGGAGCGTCTCCATATCTATCGGGCGGCCCGAAATTCGATGCTTCAGCGTTGCGCCATCCAAATACTCCATGGCGATGAACGCCTTGCCCTCCGCTTCGCCAATGTCATAAATGGTGCAGATGTTGGGATGGTTCAAGGCCGAAGCCGCCTGCGCCTCTCTCTGAAAACGCGCCAGTGCCTGCGGGTCTTTCGCTAGATTGTCGGGTAGGAATTTCAGCGCGACGTTGCGGTGCAGGCGG
>JBEKUR010000242.1:0-8771 GCA_049514855.1 Terriglobia bacterium | reverse complement strand
CCAGGATGTTGATGAATCCCTCGGCATCTTTCTGGTTATAATCCGGATTCATAACAAAGCTGCCGATGCTGGTGTCGTAAAGGGAATTCGGCGAATGGCGGTCAAGGATGCGCAGGTTCCCTTTGCAGAGCCCCATCTTGATTGTCCCCGAAACATTCCGTTGGGTCGTCTCGACAAAGCTATCGAGAGCTTCGCGCAGGGGCGTAAACCACTGCCCATAATAGAGCAATTCCGCATAGCGCAACGCCACGTGTTGCTTGTAGTGGTAGGTCTCGCGATCCAGGCAGAGCGATTCGAGTTCCTGGTGCGCCAGCATGATGAGCGTCCCGGCCGGAGTCTCGTAAGCGCCGTGCGACTTAATTCCCACCAAGCGGTTTTCCACCAGGTCCGTACGCCCCACACCGTGCAGGCCGCCGAGGGCGTTCAAGGTCTCGACCAGGCGCACGGGGGCCAAGCGTTTCCCATTAACCGAGACCGGGACTCCCACTTCAAAACCCAGCACCACTTCCGCCTCCCGCGCCGGGGCGTTCTGCGGTTTGCGAGTGAGTTTCCAGGCCTCGTCCGGGGGTTCCCCGAGTTTGGTTTCGAGTGGTCCGCCTTCGTGGCTCAAGTGCCACAAGTTCTGATCGCGGCTGTAAAGGTCATTCTTGCTCACCGGCACCGGCACCTTGTGGCGACGCGCATACTCCAGCGCATCTTCACGCGACTTGATGGACCATTCCCGCCACGGCGCAATGACGCGCAGATGGGGCGCCAGGGCCTGGTACGACAACTCGAAACGCACCTGGTCATTCCCCTTGCCTGTGCATCCATGGGCCAGCGCGTCCGCTCCGCACTGGAGTGCAATCTCGACCTGCCGCTTGGCGAGCACGGGTCTTGCCAGGGCGGTCCCCAGCAGATACTTGCTCTCGTAAATGGCTCCCGCTCGAACCGCCTTCCAAACGTAGCCGGTGACAAATTCCTCCCGGAGATCCTCGACGAAGACCTTCGAGGCTCCGCTACGCAGGGCCTTGCGGCGAAGCGCTGCGTAGTCGTCGCCTTGGCCTACATCCCCGACCATGGCGATAACTTCGCAGCCATAATTCTCACGCAGCCAGGGGATGATGACGGAGGTGTCCAGCCCCCCGGAGTAAGCAAGAACAGCCCGTTTAACGGGCAGGTTGGAATTCCGAGCAGAGGTCATCGCTTCTTTCTTTGCACTCCTTACAAAGATGTAGCGGCGATTTTACATCGCCAAACCCAAGCTAGGTGCAGCGGCGATTTCGCATCAGGCTTGTCCAAATTACCCTCGATCGGGTCGGCGACCGCCAGCGGCTCCGCCGCCTGATGTGCGGAAAGGCTTCGCCTTTCCGTAAGGCGTGTGTCCTGAAAAACCTCCTCCGCGCAGGCTGGAAGGCTTAGCCTCCCAGCCTGCGCGGAGGAGCACGGTGGCTCCGGCACTGGCCGGAAAGCCGGAGGCTTTCCGCAAGGCAGGGCGGCAGAGCCGCGCTGAGCGCTCGATGAGGCCCGCGATTTGGACAGCCTTGATTTTCCATCGGCGCCACTCCTCAAGCACCCACCAGCGCCAGGATTTTCTTCCTGAATTGCGCCGCCTCATGGGCGCTGGCAGTAGCCACAAAGACCGTGTCATCGCCGGCAACTGTCCCCACAACCTCCGGCCAATCCTGCGCATCCAGCACGGCGGCGACCGCTTGGGCGTTGCCCGGGTACGTCTTGAGCACCACCAGGTTCGACGCCTGGCCCGCTTCTCGAAGAAACTCCTTGAGGATAACCTGCAAGGTGGGCTGGACAGGGGCAGGAGGCTCGGCGGCATCCGGCAGACGGTAACCCGAACGCGTCTTGACCAGACCCAACTCCTCAATATCCCGCGACACCGTTGCCTGGGTCACCCGGATGCCACGCCGCGCCAGCTTGCGGCGCAACTCCTCTTGGGTCACCGCCGGATCAGTACGGAGGAGGTTCAGGATTTGAGTGCGCCGGTAGAGATTGTCCATGTAAATTTATGCAGACAACTTATAAATATACCAAAACCTGTCACGCTGGACAAGAGGCGCAAAGA
The DNA here is from genome assembly GCA_049514855.1 of Terriglobia bacterium. Taxonomy (GTDB): domain Bacteria; phylum Acidobacteriota; class Terriglobia; order UBA7540; family UBA7540; genus CAVROP01. Next base: position 6,712 of record JBEKUR010000242.1, on the reverse strand, counting down.
CTCACCGGCGCAGTGCGTTCCCAGCCTCCCCGAGCCAGGCCGCTGAAGCTGTGAAATAATTGAGGAAGGCCATATGCGGAGGACGATTATTCAATAACTTACGCTCTGCAAAACCGGCCCCCTCGGAATTATTTCACAGCTTCTCTGCCTAAGAACGCGGCAATGGTATATTCATCTTCTGGGGCTCGCCTTTGATGTGCGAAGTTTCGTTGCTGAGGACTTTCTCCAGCACCATAGTCATCTCCCCGCTGGTCATCTTCACCGTCCCGTAAGGAGAGACTTTGCTGGATATCCAGACGTCCACGGTCCCATGCGGCGCCGTCTTGCGGTAATGTTCACACTCAAAAGTGCCCGCAGGAACCGTGATGGTTTCCGACCCAACCTTCTCTCCAGGGCTGGTGTCGCCGGCTCCGGCCCCCTGTCCGCGCTGCCCCATACCCGGCATCATGCCCATAGGCATTTCCATTGGCGGACTGCCGGGCGACTGCATGATCATCCGCTTGATCTGGGGCCTGTCGCCGCCCAGGACCATGAGATGTTTCATCACCGTCTCTCCAGGCATGCCAGGGCTTTCCATGCGCATTTCCATCCAGTAGCCTGTGCTCCCCTCCACGTCCTCTTTGCCCACGATGGCATAAGTAAAACTCATGGTGCCGTTCTTTGCGGTCATCTGGTACTGCCCTCCTGCCCCTACCACCGGTTTGAATTCCCCCAGCATCCGGGGCATCTGCCGACCCATGCCACCCCTCATGCCCTGGGTCCACCCAGCAGTGGCAAAGCTCAATGCCAAAGCAATGACCAGCGTTCCCATCTTGACTCGACTCATAACCTACCTCCCCTTCTGAACATCTGGATTGAACAACTCTTGGCCCCGCCGTTCAAGTTTGTGACGCGAGCCAAGCACGCCTCACTCCCCGTGCGCGCCATAAGCCATGAAATTCTCTTTCTTGAACTCTTCCCATTGCTCAGGCCGGTACTGGTCCTTGGGGATAAACTGTTTGGTCCGAAAAGCGATGCCCAGTTCCGTCTCCTCCACGTCCGCGCCCTTCTGAGGGAGAAAGTCAAAGACGCTGCGGTTTGCGCCATAATACGCACACAACCAAACTCCATCCGAAGATTCCACCGCGTAGAGAGCGCACACCAAGGGCAAGGGCCGGGTTGCATCCACGGAGACTTTGACTTGCGCTTCAATGATTTTCCCGCGTACGGACTGGCGAGCACCGGAGGAGACCGCTGGAGCAGTTGTCATTGTTTGCCTCGCTCAGCTATGGGAAGCCTAAGCCGGAAGGATACATCCCACCCCTGATTTCCGTCAACAGCCAAGATTGAGCCCACCGCTGGCGGAGGTTCTGGACGGGACACAACTCGATCAGGGCGTCGCCAGATCGATGACCAGGAGCTGGCCATCCGTCTTCCACGTACCCCCGGTGGCAGTGAGTCCCTGGCTGAGCGGGTCAGGGCGGGTCACTAATCCTTCGGCGGCCACACGCCCGGTGACCCTGAGATCCGCGCCAACCTTCGCTCGCTCGGCGTCAAGGTCAGGGTCAATCGCATGGGAGACGACTCCCGGATGAACGTCCAGGCCCGTGTCGTGGGTCGCTGCTCCAAGCCAGATTTCGCGGCCCTCCGGGGTCGTTCCAGTCGTACGCCACAAGCGCAAGTGGTGCCGCTTCAAAAAAGTATTCAGAACTTTCTCGAACGCCAGATCCTCACGGTGGCCAAACAGATAGAGGTCTGAAACAGGAGCCCGGCCAAACCCCTGATTATCAGCCACGGCGCGGGCCGTATCCCACACGGCCTTACCCGTTTTCCTCTCCGCCTCACCCCAGCCCGCCTGGCTGAACACATCGCGAATTTCTGAGATGTTCCCGATCACGACAAGGTTCAGGGGATCGCCCGGCTTACCGCCCTTTCCTGAAGCTCGCTGGGGAGCGCCTTGCAGCATTCGCGCGACGGCGTCAGGCACCCCGGGCGGGAGCTGATTGAAGGAGCCGGAGGGAGGCATTTCAGCCAGACTCAGGGGCTTGTCGAGCACCAGCGTCAGGTCCGTCCCAGCCCCATAATTGATCGAGGTGTCAGATTTTCCGAAAGCTTTCTGCCCATATTTGGAGAGCTCACTATCTTCTCCTGCCAACTTACGCATCGTGTCCTCGAGGTGGCTCACGGGCAAATCGCTGGCCAACACACCCCATATGGTTCCATCCTGCAATACATTCTCGCGCGCGTTCTCAACCTCGGAGATATGGCCTGCAAAAGTTACAGCCGGGTTATCTGGAATTATCAATTTGTCGAAGCGGATGAGCAAACGCGCGCGGTCGGTAGCACTTGAGCTGGGTATCAACTTCTCAATCCGGCCCTGGACCTCGGCCCCCAGGGGGATCAGAACTCTGTTGCCGCTATCCACCTCGCGGATGATGCGGGCTTTGACGACGTCGTGAAGGTGCGACGCCGTGGTGCTTATGGTCGCCTCAAGGCGAAGGTAAAGGACGTACCCCGCGGGAAGAGATTGGGATCCTGGCTTTGCCGCGGCCTCCGCCGGCAAAAAGGTCAAACAGGTCATTGCACAGGCCAGCAGGACAGTCAGCAGTCGAGTCGACATAAACCTGTTGGAAGCGTTCACCAATGCAGGGCTGTCATTCCGATCCCGCAGTCGCGGGAGAGGAATCTCGCCCTGTCCTTCTTTCCGGGTTACCCCGAGCGAGATTCCTCTCCCGCGACTGCGGGATCGGAATGACAGCGCGATAGTGGGTTCCACTTTGCACCTCTGTAAGATTGTGAGCGTACTTGGCAGAGCAGGGTTGCATCTCATTGGTGAACTTAGGATCTTGTTCATGCGCGAGGCTGCCAATCTCCTGTGGCCGTAACCTGCAGTAGGCAGTAAGCAGTACGCAGACTCAATCCAAAATCTAAAATCCAAAATTGCCCTAGCCCCCATCACTCCCCAATGAACAACGGCTTGAGGTGGCGGTCGAAAAGGTTCGCGGTCACATTCTTGGCTATGGTGGTCTCCATAACGGACAGGAGATCCAGGTAACGGGTTCCCATTCTCGCGGCCACCTTAAAGCCCACATGGAGAAGTTGGCGAAGGCTGGCGTTGTAGGCCGAAGATTTTGGGTCGTGACGTAGGGCGGACACAAACTGTTCCGACGACCACGCCCCCACCGACTCCGGAGCGGGCAACTGGGCGGGATCGATGTTGATCACGGTGGCATAGGGCGCACACAGCTCCTCGCGGTGGGAGTAGGCCTGGTCATAAATCTCTTTGGCCAAGTCCAGCCCCTCGCCGCCAGCTTCCGCCAGACCGATCAGCTCTTCCAACCAGGTAGTGCCAGCAGTCTTTAAATGTACACCTGCATCAAATTTCTTAAGTGTCCGGTGGATTGGCCCATAGAGCGAGAACTTGTCACTCCCGGAATGTACGCTGAGTTTCATGTTGCCGGACATCCCGTAATGCCGGACAGCAAATGCGATAGCGGCTACGTCATTTGAAAATTCTTCGGTGAATTTCGCCAGGTCGCCCACATAATCCACGCCCTTGTCGAAGCGGCCGCTAAATTTCGGCGCGATGGTCTGAATCGGAATCCCTTCCTCCGCCACCGCAGCAAGGACGACGAGCAGTTCCGCCGGAGTCTGAGGTGAGTCTGTCTCGTCCATCGACACTTCGGTAATGAATTGCCCCTTGCCCTTCTTCTCCTCAACTCGGCGGTAAATCAGGCCCGCCTCCTGCACGGCCGCAAGGTACTTGGTCGCAACCTGGACCACGAAGCCGCGGTCGATGTGAAAGGGATGAGCAACACCGGGAATGAGCAGCTCGCCCAGCAATTCCGGATGACCTTCCACGAACGCCCGCAAGGGGGCGGCTTGGGAGGGTCGGCCAATCATATCCGCAACGTCGATGGTAAAGAAATCGCAAGCCTCCATGAAGTTGTCCACTGTCGTGAGATTGATGTGGTCTGCGTCCACGTGGTACGGCTTGCACCAGCCCAGCGTTCTCACGGCTTCATCGGCCGCCGCTCGCGTGCTGGCAGGACTGGAACCGATAATGGTATGTTCCCGGTTCGATTTGTTCCACACCGGGATGACTTCCACTCCCTGCTCGGCTGCCATCCTACAGGCGTGCAGTTGAGGCTTGGCTTGGTGAGCAAACCTGTCGCCAACTCCGATCGAATACTTTGAAAGTGAAAGTGTGCCACCCATGTTATCACCTCTTACGAAACTCCAGAGCGCAACATACAGGCCGAGTCACATCCTGCGAAGTTGCTTCCCCGGCCAAGCCGCAACCAAACAGGCAAAGTTGGAACAGCTTGTGCGCGCTGCCCCAAGAAAAACGCTTGACATTTCATTCCGAACCAGCCACACTTTTCGATAGATGAAGGATCCTGGCACTGTAGAACTGCCGAGATCATTCATCGTCTGCCAAGAAAAATGGCTGACTTGCCTCTCCTGGACGTCGCCGCGTAAATCTTTAGTTTTCAACGGCTCGATTGCTCTGATCTCGCGCCGACGTCTCGGCATCCTCGATTGTGTCCCACTTCCTCACCAAGCTTGTCGGAAAGACAGCTAGTCAAAATCAGAAGTCAGAATTTAGAAATCAGAACAGGAGCTTGAGTTTGAGGTTGTGGAATTCGATCCGAAATCCTTCTGCTTCAAGGCCCAAGTAGCCTTGGAGCGCTTCAGGAACCGCGAATTCGCTGCTCACACCGCCGTTGACCCAGAGAGTGATTCTCGGCCCTTGGCACCAAATCTCGTAGATATTCCACTCACCAGGCGGCTTGATGCGGTTTACCTTCGGCTTAGGACTAAACTTCATGTCGGTGAGTTTGCCGTTAAGCAAAGTTTGGCCGAACAGAAACCCGTCGTTTCCGGCCCCCACCTGTGCCTGGTGCCAAACGCGCCCGTCGGCACTATTCCGAATGAAGACCCCGCTGTTATATCCTTTCAGCCCTTCGCGCTTGGTGAAGCGCCATTCCGCGTGAAGTATGAAATTGGCGAATTCGCGATCGTAGCGAAGCCATTCGTGACCGCGATCGCCCTCGCATACGATGATACGGCGCGCCTTATCCAGTTTCCACTGGGAGACAGGATCCAAAGCCTTGTCGGGCGGGATGGCAACCCGTGTCCAACCCTTGAAGGATTCGTCGGGCAGGATATCGATCCACCCGGAAGTATCGGACGCCAAAGCGTTCTTTGTCTGCGCCCACAGTGTAGCCGAGAGTAGACACGAGATAGTAATGATCAAAGCCCAGCGTAATTTCATACCCACTCCTCCTCGAATTCAACTTCCCAATCGCCCTCCCGGATCCCCATTGACCAGGAAGAGAAGGCAGTTTACCACTTCCGCCTTCCCAAAACTCGTTCACCACGCACCCGTCGGCTGTGCTCCGCTGCCATTAGCTGTCACCACCGTACCGCCTTGCGCGAGGCGTCCACGCACGACCGGGATTCCACCCGTCCCGCAAGGTGGGAGGACGGGATTGACTGTCGCTTGGCGCCGTCTTTGGGCCTGCGCTATCCGCTAAAAACTCGTCCTCAACAAACCATTAACCCATTCGTTCTCAATAACATTCCCGCCTTAGACTTGTATCTCCTTTGTTTTCATGAACATTCCCGCTTTACGCCCAAGTTTTCCACAACGATCCTTTGTTTTCAATGACATCCCCGCATCGTCCGGCATTTTTTAAAGTTACTACGGTCGTCGTGAGGACGCGTAGGCAATGATGTTTCGTCGGTTTGGAAAGAAGGGTCGGGGAGTCATCGGTGATGTCGCTACGCTCATGACAGAACAGCCCAGCATCATATAGTAGCCTACCGTGATAGGTGTAGATTGTCAAGAGTTCTTTTCGGCCCTTTTCAAGACGGCCGTTCACGGTTTTCAAGAGCTTCGGGATTAAAATTGCGGTACCGTAAGGAGTGAGATGATGGCGTTCTTGTCTGAAGAGAGTTCAAGCTTGACGTAACTACAAATTGTAACTACACTGTGCTATGCAATATGAATGGGATGAAGCGAAACGGCAAGCCAACATTCAGAAGCACGGAATCGACTTCCTTGGGATCGAAAAGGTGTTTGCCGGCCAAACTATCACGATCCTGGATGACCGGATTGATTATGGCGAACCCCGGTTCGTTACCGTGGGTCTGCTCCAGGATCGTGTGGTTGTCATCGCGCATACCGAGACCGATGAAGTAATTCGGATCATTTCCATTAGGAAGGCAACGAAGAATGAAAAAATCAGGTACTTCAAGGAAATCGCGAACTAACTGGAAGCGAGTAGACGCGCTGAAGGATGACAGAATAGATTTTTCTGATACGCCGGAATTGACACCGGAGATGTTTGCCCGGGCGGTCGTCCGGCGGGGCCTGAAGCCTGTCCCAAGGAAAGAGCAACTAACCATACGGGTCGATAGCGATGTCCTCGAATGGTATAAGAGACAGGGGGCAGGTTATCAAACCCGCATCAACGCTCTGCTCCGCGCATATATGCAGGAACATCCGCGCGGGAGCGTCTGACCGAGGCGGGCGTCGGCATCCCGCCTTGCGGACTGTTAAGAAGCCAGGACAGGCCACGGATAGGACGCGCTGGCAGAGATGTTGCGCGGGTTCGTGGGGCGGTAGAGTAGGAGAGGTGGCGGACAACGCTCCTCTCCCCTCGTCGAACCGGACGTGCGGATTTCCCGCATCCGGCTCTCGCAGAGACCTTCGCCGCGAGCATGC
>JBEKUR010000241.1:0-8862 GCA_049514855.1 Terriglobia bacterium | reverse complement strand
CCGGGAAGACGATGCTGACCGGCTGCCCTTCGTAGAACTCCACCGGCACTTTCACCTCAGGCTGGAGAAATGTCGCCGCCGCGCCGATGGCCTCGAGCGGGATGGAAACCTGGTCATAAGTTCTTGGGTTCATGAAGGTCGCCGAATCAGCGTCGCTGTAAAGGAATTCCATCTCGTGCCTCTCAAGTTGGGTTTCCTCCAGCCGCTCCTCCGGCCGGAAGCGCAACTCTTTGAACGTGCCCTTTAGAACATTGCGCAGTTTCGTATGGACGCTGCCGGGCATCTTGCCCTGTCCGAGGTGATACTGCGAGTCGATCACCTTGAAGAGGTCATTACTTATCTTCAGAACCGTTCCTGGACGGAGCTGGGATGCGATCACCATAGGAACCTCGAAGGCGGGCAGTTACGGGCCGCTCGGGCGCGGCTCAACGATGGCAAAGAGCCACCACAAAAGTCCGGTGACACTAAGAACCCTCCGCTATTCTACGCCATCTCCGGCTCGTGGAGTCAAGGCACAAGAGGCGCCAACCGCTTCCTATCCCGAAGGTTCTTGCTTCTCTTCTTGTCGGCAGGACCCGGTCCAACTATGGTTGACAGGATGCTGAACAACCCCTTACCGATCATTGACGGTCCAGCCCTGTCGATTTCAGGCGATTCAGCGCTCAAGCTTGGGCGGGATATGCCGATAAACGAATCGAGAAGGTGGTGCGCTATGTCGAATAACCAACCAGAGCCGTCGAAGATTCAGGATGAGCCACTTCGCCCGCAGCAAGTGCTGCAGTGGGAAATGTGCCAACCGGGAGTCTTGTTACTCAGTTCCCTCGCCTTGGGGACGATGCTGGCGTGCAAACAGGACATGAACCAACAGACCATCGCCGAGCCACCACTGGAAACCGAAGCTGACATCATCGATGGCGACATGCCATGGTTCATCTGACTCCTGACTTACGAGCTTCACTCAAAAGTGCAGGCCAATACTGGGTTCAGATTCACCTAGCGCGGCTTGGGTGCTGGAATCTGAATGATCACTCGGCACGGTGCGTGATGGGCAACATAATGCACGGTGCTCCCCAGCAGAAGTTCGCCCAAGGCATATGGATGAGGTCCGCGATGTCCCATGATGAGCAACTCCACGCCCTGGTCCTTGGCCTCGCCCGTTATGGCTTCTCCCGCCTCACGTGCCCGTAGCAGTTCAGTGACTATCTTCTTGAAAGATCTCTCCGCGACCCGTTTTGCAGCCGCGAGGATCTCCTTTCCCGAATGGTCAAGAATCTCATCTCCTGCCTCAATTGGCGTTGCCAGCGGCACTTCAACCACGTGCAGAGCAACAAGTTCAGCATCCATGCTGTTCGATAGGTGGATTGCCAGGGTCATGAGACTCTCGACCGACTCCGGGTCGCGCAGAGCCACCATCAGTTTTGCTTTGACCACATTTGCCTCCAGTTTATTTAATGGTATGTCGAAAGCGGCGCTCATGCCGCCTTACTGCAAGCAGAAACGATGTGAAGACTCCGAATCCAGTCAGAAGTACGGTGGCGGGGCCATCTTCTCACCGCAAACTACCCGCCGTCGAGAATCAATCTCCGCACCCGCCGACATCTTGAAACCCTGGACTACAAACGATCGCGGTCGTGACTAACTGGACCCCTTCAGCGACCATCTCCTCAATGGCCTTCCGCCCCCCCTCTTCGGTGATGGGCTTAATGGCATCCCGAACGAGAGCCACGGGCAGGTTGCGCTTGCGTAGTGCCAGGACATCCGACAGTACACAGTATTCGGTGGCCACGCCAAACACGACGAAGCGAGACTGGCCAAGGGAAGCGAGGATGGCGTCGAAATTCACGTTTGCGGAGACCACGTACACTGGCTTCTCCACGATGAGCTGTCCCACCCATTCTTTGGAGGCCTGAAAGGCGCCCGGACGGTCTTCCACCACCACGGCATCATGGAAGAACGTCTCAGCAATGCGGCGCTGGCCGGGTGTCCCCACCACGCAGTGAGGAGGCCATTGGGCGAACTCTGGGTCATCCGGCGCGTGCGCGTCAGCCGATGAAATAATGGGGATTCTGTGGTCGCGCGCCCACAACATCAATTTCGCCAGGTTAGGGATGATCTCCTCCGCATGTGGCACATAAAGGCTTCCACTCGGAGACATGAAGTCCACCTGCGTATCGACATCAAGGAATACCAGGCGGCCAGACTTGGTCGGTTCACTCATTCTCGCACCCCTTGAGCAGTGACGAGTGACCCGCCGTGGCGGGACGAGCGAAAAAACCAAACCGGAAACTCGAAACTGGAAACTGGAAATTTGAAATTGGAAACTGGAACCTCAAACACAACACCTCCCGCTCGCCCTTTGCCTTCCGCTTTGTGCCTTTTGACTTTTGCCTTTTGACTTCTGCCCTAAGCGTGCCGGCGAGCGTCAAATGCCTGTCGCGCACCGAAGGTAGTCTCGCGAACCTCCTCCAGGAGCCGCTGGAGCGCCTCGCTCTTGGCTACGGGATAACCAGGCGCGTTCCGCAGAGCGTGGTAAGGTTCCGGCAAGCCGTCAAGATTCGCAAGGACATTAGTCCTCGCGTCCTGAAGGCATGGCCGGGACCTGAGCCTCCGGCCATTGCGCATCACGGGGTGGAGCAGCGGTGTGCCCTCCGAAGGTTCTTCGCGGGAGCGTGTGATCAGATCATGATGATAATGAGCGCCAGCCGAGAACCGGAAGACCTGCTTCCGGCCCGGCGAATAGACTTTCTCTTCGCTGGATTTGCTCTTGTAATCCACATGCCCGTTGTGTTCGATCTCAACCAGTTTGTAGACCACGTTGAGCGCAGGGACGTCGCGCGAGGTGGCGAGATCGGTCCCCACGCCGAAGAGGTCGATGGGCGCTCCTTGGGAAAGCAAGGCTTCCACCTTGTACTCGTTCAAATCCCCGCTGGCCACGATCTTCGCCTCACGCAGGCCGTGACGGTCCAGGATTTCCCGAACCCGGCGGCTCGTTACGAGGAGGTCACCGCTATCGATGCGTACGCCGGCAATCTTCCGCCCGAGCGTGGCCGCGGTCTCCGCTCCTGCAATTGGGTCATAGGTGTCGATCAACAGGATGGCATCCTTCGGGAACGTGTCCAGGAGCGCCTCGAAGCTTTGGCGTTCGGTTGGGAAAGCCTGAATCCAGGAATGGGCTGCCGTACCCGCAAGCGGGATGCCGTATTGAAAGCCCGCCAGAACATTCGAGGTCGCAACACACCCGCCGAGGTACGCGGCGCGCGCGGCGCGAACGCCGGCTTCCGGCCCCTGCGCCCGCCGCGTGCCGAACTCGAGCACGCCCCGGCCACGCGCCGCCCGCACCACGCGAGCCGACTTGGAGGCCACCAGCGTCTCAAAATTGGTGATTGAGAGCAGGTAGGTCTCAACTATTTGTGCTTCCAGAATCGCCGCGGTCACCTGAAGGAGCGGCTCTTCCGCAAAGATGAGTGTGCCTTCCTCGACCGCCTCGACGTCGCCGGCAAAGCGAAACTTGCCAAGATACTCGAAGAATTCGGAAGAAACATTGCGAAACACAGGCAGACTGCGAACGAAGTTCACATGCTCTTGAGTGAATCGTAAGGCCGCGAGGTAATCCACCGCGTCTTCGATGCCACCGGCCACGAGGTAAGCGCGCTCGGGGGGTAACTGGCGGACGAAGAGTTCAAAAGTTGCGCGGCAGTCGACATGTCGCTCGAAGTACGCTGCCGCCATGGTCAATTCGTAGAGGTCCACCAGCAGTGCGCGATTGGAATCGAGTTCAAGCATCCTTCCCCTGTGCGTTTGTTCCCAAAGATTGCGGAATAATGACGCGTTTGCCGCGCCAAGGTCATACAAGCTGAAAGATATCTAAACGGGCGCGAGCGTCACAAGCAGGCCAGGACAAAAGCCTCTCCTGCCCTTAAAAATCAGTATGTCCTTGAGGTGGGGGAGAGTCAAGGCGCAGTGGTCAGCGCTTTCCCATCGCGCGGTCGATGGCGGCAAGCACAGCGCCGGGCGGCTGAAACTGGCCGTGGGAGTCAAGAGCAACAAAGCTGTAAATGGTGCCTTCCACCAACCGGATGTGAAAGGCGCCCTGTTTAGCAAGGTATGCCCCGTTGTAGCCGCCGCTGGACCAGGTGATTTCTACCGTCTCTCTTGCCTAGGAGGGCCGGCTGGGCGGGCGGATAACTGGATGGACTTCGTCACCACGTTGCTGCCGCTGGACCAGGTGACCTCTACTCTCTCTCCTGCCTTATGGCTAGCCATGGCGGCCTGAAGGTCTTGCGGCGTCCTTATTCCCCGGCCGCCGATGCTGAGAATTGTATCGTTAGCCTTCAGCCCGGCCCTGGCGGCAGGTCCCCCAGGTGCGGCATCTAAGATTACAACCCCCCTGCTCCCGGTCGGCTGCTGTTCAACCGGACGAACGCCCAGGTAACCCGGAGCCCCTGAGATGGCGGCCGTGGGATTAGTTATTGTTCCTGTTGGCTCCGCCGGGGTTTCGACGGGCGTCACAGCCGCGGCTTGTAGTTTGGTGGCGACCCGGGTGGTTTCTCCCGAAGTCAATTGCACCGTTTCTTCATGATCCTGGAAGCTCCTGCGCGCAAGCCGGACCCGATGCGCGCCCGGCGAGAGGGTGCTGATTTTCAGTCGCCCTTCGGGGCTCGTGGTCCCCACCGGCTCATCATCGATATAGACGTGCGCGTCGCCCGGAGTGGCCTCAATCAGTAGAACCGGTGGACCAGCAGGCTTCGGCGGCGCGGCGGGCTTCGCCTTACCAGCCGGCGAAGCGGGGGGCTTTGGCGCAAGCTCGCGAATTGCCTTCAAGAGCTCGTCATTGCCGCCAGCCTGACGGATCTGGCCTTCCGCAGCTCGGTCCAGTTTAAATGAAACCCCTTGCTCCCGAACGATGCTGGCAACGCGCTCTGGTGGTACATCCCCGGTCAGAAGTTCGAGCACATTCTCTTTCGTCAGTTGCTTCGAACTTTTCTGCGCTTTTACACCAGGCAGACAAAACGCAAGCGCGATGAAAACTGCCAGAATTGTGCAGAGCCTTCGAACAACCATCCCGCGAAACCTCATATCAAGATGCAAATCTTTTGGGTCTGTCACCCGTTCCCCTTATAGCTTTACAAGCCCGTGCTTGCCGCCTACCACTTACTTCAAAACTCTCTCTTCCGCAGCCTTAGCTTTCTTCGCTCGCTCCATTTTGCTACGCAGGTCAGGGTTTGAAGGATCGAGATTCAAACCTTCCTGGTAAGCCTTGATGGCGTCGTCATATTGGTACCTGTTGAACCAAAAGTCTCCTTCCGTAATGGCAGCTTTGATCCTCTTCGGATCCACTGCCGAAGCGGCTGTCCCCGTAGGGGCTATATTGACACTACTCGTTGGAGTTTCAGAAGCCGTGCGCGCCGCTTCGGGTTGAATCCCCTGGCCACCGGAAGTTTTCCCTTCCGGGGACTCAGGAACGGGCGGATTTTGCTCATGGGCGGGCGGCTGACTCGAGGTCTGCTGGGATGTCCCCCCTCCTTGGCCGGAGGTTGTGGAAACAGGAGTTGTGCTAAGTGAGGATGAATGCTGAGACGAAATATACCAGCCGGCTCCGCCCAGACCTACCACCAGAATAACGACTCCAAGCCAGATTCCCCAGCGGGATTGTTTCTCTGGCTGGGGCGTCGGTAATACGGCCGGCACCGGTGTACGAGGGGTAACAAATTGAGGTTGAACGGGAGGGGGAGAGGCCGGAACAAGTTTGCTAACAAGGGCGGCCTGGCCCTTCTTGGGAAGTGGACGGGCCGCCTCTGGTGCGGCTCGAATTTCCTCCGCCGATACGACTGCATTCGGTTGCACTACCCGCGTGGCACCTAGAGGAGTACTCCCCTTCTCCGCAGCTTCGACCTCTTCGATCAGAGCCTTGGCACTCGCGGGGCGCTGGGCAGGGTCTTTTTCGAGCAGGCGCATTGCCAAGCTGACAATTGGCTCGGGGATTTGCAGCTCCGGACGGAGTGTGGGGATGGGCCTCGGCGGCTGCTGCATGTGGGCCAGCAGCATTCCCATGGTACTTTCGGCTTTGAAGGGAAGATCGGCCGTCAGCATCTCATACATGACCACCCCGAGCGAATAAAGGTCCGAGCGCCCATCAAGCTCGTCTCCGCGCTTCCCCATCGCCTGCTCGGGGGACATATATTGCGGCGTGCCGATCACCATTCCCATCCCTGTTAGCGTCATGCCTGACGCCTCGCCGAGGCGTGCCTCCTTCATCTTAGCAATACCGAAATCAAGCACCTTCACTAGCTCACCTTCCGGGCTTTCAATCAGCGCGATGTTATCCGGCTTGATATCCCGATGCACCATCCCAAGGCGGTGGGCAGCGTCCAGGGCCGAGGCAACCTGTTTGATAATCGAGCAAACGCGGGGTACGCGCAGTGGGCCCTCTTCCTCAATGAGTTTCTTCAGGCTCTTGCCCTGGATGAACTCCATGACGATGAAAGGCCGGCCGTCCTCGGCTTCGTCAATGTCGTCCACCCGCACGGCATTGGGATGCTGGAGCTTGCGAGTGATTACGGCCTCATGTCTAAACCGCCTCACGAAAAGTTGGTCGTGCAGGATCTCCGGAGCGATCACTTTGAGGGCGCGCAATTCGTCGAATGCCAGGTGCAAGGCCTTATAAACCGCTCCCATTCCTCCCTGGCCCACTTTGCTCAGAATGCGATACTTCCCGCGGATTACGCCCCCTTCGGTCCAGATACCAACATCTTCAAGCGTCGAGCCATCCTGCGGGCACACTGCGTAGTCATTGGGGTAGCTTCCCTGGCATGTGGGGCAGGTTTTCATGTAGCATCCTTCAATTTTGTTTCGTCACAGTATATCACAGCGACCCCAGGGATTGACGGTCTTAAGGGCGGGCATGATAGCTGGTTGCCGAAGGCCGCGGCGTCGCCCTGCTTGCTCCGACGCAGCGCGGGCGTCGCGAGTGAGCAGCCAGACTCCGCACGCCAGAACATCCGGCGATGGGGCGCGGAAAGGCTCTGCCGATGGTATAGTGTGTGGTGTCGCACCCAGGAGGTTTCTCATGCATAAAAATGGTTTTCCGCGACGGAGCTTTCTTCGCAACGTCGCCGCAGGCTCCGCAGGAGCAGCTCTGGTTTCCCTGCCGGCGGTGGCCCACGCCGTGACGGGCGAGGCGGCCCCCGAGCCACCCTGGCCAGTGACCGTTGAATCCTATCCGGTGCTCGAACCCGGTAAAGCCGCCAGTCTGGCGCGCGTCAAGCTGGTGACGATGGATGAGATTCCCGCAGCCTATCAAGAGAAACTGCGCGCCTATGCGCCTAACCTCGATCTAGCGTTATGTCGAAACCAGGAGCAGTTTGGAAGAGAAGTTGCTGACGCGCACGTGATTCTCGGCGATTTCTCCCGTGAAGATCTTCAGGCCGCACGCCAGCTGCGCTGGATTCAATGCACCGCCGCAGGCGTTGAAAACATTTTGTACCCGGAATTGGTGGACAGTCCCATTGTGGTCACCAACATGCAGCGTATTTATTCGCCCACCGTCTCGGAGACGGCCATCGGGCTGCTCCTGACCCTCACGCGCGGGCTGAATCACTACGCACTACAGACTCGCGAGCACGTCTGGAAATACGTGAATGGGCTTACTGAAATCAGCGGACTCACCATGGGCATCGTAGGGTTGGGCGGCATCGGCACGGACACGGCCTACCGCGCCCACTATGGTTTCAACATGAGGATCCTGGCTGTGGACCCCAAGCCCTTGCCAAAGCCCTCCTTCGTCGCCGAACTGCATTCCCTCGAGTGGCTTCCAAAGATGGCGCCGCAGGTGGATGTGCTGTTCAGCGCGGCGCCGCACACGCCGGTGTCTGAAGGCATGTTCAACGAGTCTATTTTCCGCGCCATGAAGCCGACCGCCTATTTCATCAACGTCTCGCGCGGTAAGCTGGTGGACACGCCCGCGCTCATTCGCGCTCTCAAGGAAGGTTGGATCGCCGGCGCCGGCCTCGATGTGGCCTACCAAGAACCACTCCCGCCCGGTGATCCCTTGTGGACGGCGGGCAATCTGGTCGTCACCTCGCACTCTTCCGGGGTTTCGGAAGGCTCAACCCAGCGTCGGTACGATCTGTTCTGTGAGAATGTTCGCCGTTATGTGGGCGGTCTGCCGCTGCTCAACGTGGTGGATAAGAAACGCGGGTATTAGTGTCCTGTCGCCCTGGATTCTTTGCCGTCGTCTGGTTCGAGTCTCTGTGGTGGCGGAAGGTCTACGGCAGTAGCTGCCGCTGCCGCGTGGCGCTGGCCGGCGCCGCAGGCACCGGCTCCGTGGGGGTATGGAAGGATGCTCCCGCTTTCCGCTGGAGCTAATGGAACAGGCCTTCCAACAAAAACCCGGTTGCTGGAACAACCGGGGTTTTCCTGTTTCCGCCTTGGTCCGCTTGTCCTCGCAGATCGTTCCACGCGGGGAAACGGCGACGACGAGGAGAGCGATGATATTACGAGTGCCGACTGGACCAGCTTGGGCAGAACCGGAAAGACTGCCGGCAATGATGCTGACTCACAGTCACACAACAAAACCCGACGAATGCCTGCGGCGCGGGTACCAAGCGCCACGCAGACCGGCTGCGCTTCAGAATTCTATGTTTTTCGATGAGCGCAGAAACCAAAGAGGACAAGAGTCGTCAATAAGAGAGGGACTCTGGTGGCCACCATTCTTGAATTCCTTAACGGCATTGGGGGCCGGGAACGACCCAACGAGGAGGAACCGACATTCCGTTCCCCAAGGAGGAATTCCAGTAATGGCCATCTGAGGATTGCCCAGCACCCAAGAAAGGAGTAGATTGGGCTTGTCAAATTCTGGCGGGT
>JBEKUR010000240.1:0-8874 GCA_049514855.1 Terriglobia bacterium | reverse complement strand
AGCCCGCCTCCGCTTCACCGGCTGAGGACATCTTGGAGGTGTGCGCGGAGACCTGTCAAGGGTAAAGAAAAATAAACCAAATTTCCCTTGACACGGCATCACCGTTTCAGAGATGCGCCAGCCAGCGTTCATTTCAAGGCACATGACTCCCTCCACTTAAAGCCTTTCAGCTCCGCTCGCGTCCCCTGCCCCCGGCCGGGATGAATTGTGCGCGCAGAGGTACGCGCGTGCATCATAGGGCGCCGTCGCAAGGCCTCTTTAAAATGAAGGACTGGTTAATGTTTTTGATGGACCGCTGAGAGGCAACTTGGCGTTACGCCAGGTCTTTGACTGTCAACTGTCGACTGTGAACTGTTAACTGGTTTTCTGGCGGAGAGGGTGGGATTCGAACCCACGTGCCCGCTTTTGGCAGGCAAGACGCTTTCGAGGCGCCCCCGTTATGACCGCTTCGGTACCTCTCCGGCAAAGTCGAGGAGTCGAGAGTCGAAGGTCAAGAGTTAGAGCTTACGAACTGCTGAGATCCTTCGTCGTCCCGATCTGATCGGGACTCCTCAGGATGACACTCAGAACGCTTTCTTGCGCAATCCCCTATGTCCTTTTCCTCCTGCAACGGAAAAACTCGCGCAGAATCGCGGCGCATTCCTGGGCCAGAACGCCGGAAACAACCTCAACCCGATGATTCACTTTGGGGTGGTTGAGGACTGCCAGGGCTGACCCACACGCGCCCGCTTTAGGATCCGGCGTTCCGTAAACCAGGCGTCGCAGGCGTGCCTGGATAATCGCGCCGGCGCACATTGCGCAAGGTTCAATTGTAACATAGAGGTCGCAGCCTTTCAGCCGGTAGTTCCCGAGCTTCTTTGCCGCGCGCCGCAACGCCAGGACCTCCGCGTGGGCTGACGGGTCCGACAGGCCGAGGGGACGATTGTGCGCCCGAGCGATAATCTTCTCATCCCGGACCACTACCGCGCCGACGGGGACTTCCCCCTCCGAATCGGCCTTTTGTGCTTCCCGAAGTGCGCGCCGCATGAAATTCGCGTCCGCCTCTGGAGAAGTGGAAGGTGACAATCGACGGCTCATTGGGTTATCGTAACAAGGAAGGATGAAAGTTGAAACTAGAAAGCAGAAACTAGAAAGCAGTCCCCTGTGCCGCCCGCGCACTCAGAAACCATGAAAGGTCATTCCGAGCGAAGCGAGGAATCTGGCTCTGCGTGGGGCGTATCGCCAAAGAAAGATCAGGGCGGGATTCCTCGCTTCGCTCGGAATGACAGCCAATTTCAAAGCCGCAGAAAGCCGAAATGGGAGATTAGCATCCGGTGTACTTTCGCGTTTCGATTTGCATCAGGGAGGCTTCTGCTTTCTGCTTTCTGCTTTATCTCGAATGTACGTCTCTGTTGAGATTCGCAGGTACGAAGTTGAATCAGATAGAAAGGAGACTATACCTTGATGATTAACCGAAGAGATTTCATACGGAGTACAGCCGTAGGCGCTGCAACCATTGTTGGGGGGTCTGGGTTAAGGCGCAATCTTTTTGCAAACCCTTACGGCAAACCCATTGGGCTGCAGCTCTACACGTTGCGTGATGAACTCGAGAAGGACGTGCCGGGCACGATCAAGAAAGTGGCCGCCATCGGCTATAAAGAGGTCGAGACTTATGCCCTCTACGGGATGCCAGCGAGCCAATTCGCAAAGCTGCTGAAAGACAACGGCCTTACAGCGCCCAGCGGCCACTACATGGTGAACGATATAAAGTCGCATTGGGAAAAGTCGATCGGCGAAGCCAGAGACTTGGGTCTTAAGTACATGGTGAATGCCATCCTGCAACCTGAGGAACGAAAGTCCTTTGACGACTATAAGCAGCTTGTGGACTTGTTCAATAAAGCCGCTGAGCAGACGCACCAGGCCGGCATACGGTTCTGCTACCACAACCATAATTTTGAATTCAAGAAATATGGTGAGACCACTGCTTATGATTACCTTCTCAAGCATTTGGATCCCAACCTCGTACAGTTCGAAATGGACTGCTTCTGGGTTACGCACGCCGGCCAGGACCCGGTGGCTCTTTTCAAGAAACACCCGGGTCGTTTCCCGTTGCTGCACATTAAGGACCTGAAAGCCGGGAATCCACCCACAACAGAGTTTGACGCCAGGATGGGATTATTTGCCGAGGTGGGGAAGGGGACTATTGACTGGAAGCGCATCTTCGCGGCAGCGCCCCAGGGCGGCATGAAGCACTTCTACGTGGAGCAGGATGATTGCGAGGTCCCACCGCTGGAGAGCGTCAAGATCAGCTACGAATACCTGCATAAGCTGACGATGTAAGGATAGTTGGCCTTGAGTCTGCTTGGAATGTACCAACTAACCCCTCACCCGGCCCGCCCCGGCTGAAGAAAACGCCGGTGCGGTCCACCCTCTCCCCCAGGAGAGGGCTGATGTCGAAAACACGACGGATACCAGCCCTCTCCCTGGGGAGAGGTGCGGGGATTGGACAATTGGCAAGCTGTGTCAACCTCCCTAGTGTCATTCCGAGCGCAGCGAGGAATCTCGCTCTGCGCCGAGGCGGGAAAACTGCCTAAAATGGGCACAGGTGGAGGAAAGAATCAGAGCGAGATTCCTCTCCCGCGACTGCGGGATCGGAATGACATTGTTCGCAAAGGTTTTTCAGCATCCCGTTACCCCCGCGAGGCTATTGGCCCAGGGGGAGAAGTTGCCCTTTCTCCAGGTGGCGCGTCACGGTGGCGTGGCGTGCGGCGCGCGGGTCGTGTGTTACCAGGATGATGGTTTTCTTAAAGTCTCGGTTCAATCGGGAGAGTATATCGAGAATCTCTTCGGCAGAGTGCGCGTCCAGGTCGCCCGTGGGTTCATCGGCCATGAGCAGCGTGGGGTCGGTAACAATGGCGCGCGCAATCGCCACCCGTTGTTCCTGACCGCCGGAGAGTTGTCGAGGAAAGTGGTGGACGCGCTCTTCCAAACCGACAAGTTTCAAGGCGGCGCTAACATGCTCTCTTCGTGCTTGCGAAGAGAGCTTCGTGAGCAGCAAGGGTAATTCGACGTTCTCGAAGGCCGTAAGAACCGGAATCAGGTTAAAAGTCTGGAACACAAAACCCACGTGCACGTTCCGCCATGCCGCCAACCGGTCCTCGCTCATGCTCGCCACGTCTTCGCCCAGGACGCGCAGTTGCCCCTGGGTGGGGCGATCGATTCCGGCGATAATATTCAGAAGTGTTGTTTTTCCGGATCCCGAGGGGCCCATCAGGCAAAGAAACTCACCTTCCAACACGGTCAGATTCACATCTTCCAGCGCTGTGACCGCGAAAGAATCTCGCCGGAAAATCTTGGAAAGCCCTTTAGTTTCCACAACAGTATTAGGCATGGCCTGTCCTTTGGCGGAGTTATCAGTCGTCCCGCCGCGGCGGGTCAGTCGTCAGTAGTCAGTTGCCAGTTGTCCCGCCACGGCGGGCACGGGCTCGGCCTGCACACGGTTCGCTGGGGCGGGGCGCCTTTCTTCTGACTTCTGACTCCTGAATCCTGCTCTTCTCCCTAGCCCCCGCTCTTCACCCTAACCCGCTGGCCTGGGGTCAAACCATCAACTCCTCGCACGACAATCCGCTCGTTGGGTGAAAGCCCATCAAGAACTTCGATGCGGTCGCCGAGGTCCCGTCCCACCTGGATCTCGCGAAGCCTGGCATGCGAACCATCGACGACGAACACAGCCGTCTTGCCGTCCTTTTGCGTCATGGCAGGGCGGGGAATAGTGATGATCTCGCGGACGGATTGTTTCTGGTTTTCCGCCGGCGCCAGGAACGACACATGGGCGTTCATCTCCGGGCGCAAGTAAGCGTCAGGGTGCAGGATTTTGACCCGGACTTCGATGGTGGCTTTCTGCCGGTTGGCCTCGGGTGCAATTTCCGCCACCACTCCCTGGTATACGCGGTCGGGGTAAGCGTCTGCCGTTACGCTGCATTGCTGGGCTGGCGAAATGCGGGAAAAGTCGTTCTGATTGATGTCGAGTTGGGCCTGGAGGTCATTCAGATCCGCAACCGAGGCGACCGAAGCCTTGACCCCGCCGGTTCCGCCAAAGGTCATGGTGGAGACCATTTCACCCTTTTCGACCAGGCGCTCCAGCACCGTGCCGGTGACGGGCGCGCGGATGAGGGTGGAATCAAGCATGGTTTGCGCGTACTCGACGGCGGCCTGCGCCTGAGCGACCTGGGCTCGAGCATATTCAATCTCTTCGATGCGCGGGCCGATTTTCACCAGTTCGTAGTTCTTGCGAGCGCTTTCGAGCTGGTTCCGGGTCACATCGTATTGCATCTGTGCGGCATCGAGCTGTGACTGCGAGGTGATCTCTTGCCGGAACATTTCTTTGGCGCGTTTGAGGGTGATGTCGGCGTTCAGGAAATTGGCCTGTGCCTGCTCCATGGCGGCCTTGGCAGCGTCGATCTCCTGCGGGCGCGAACCGGTTTCCAGTTGCCTGAGCCGGGCCTTCAAAACCGCCACGTTGGCTTGTGCCTCCTTGAGTTGAGCGACGAACTCAGCGTCCTCGAGGCGCACGATCACCTGGCCCTCGCGCACCTGGTCCCCCTTTTCAACGCCCACCCAGGCCACTTTTCCCACCACCTTGGAGCTGACTTCGATGGGATGATGGGCCACGATGTATCCGCCAGCGGTCAAAACCACGTTCCCTGTGGCGGCGCCCTGTTCCAGCGCCGGCCGCTCGACCTCAACCTCAGCCGCGTTGCCGAAGAGGCGCGAGACCGCCAGCCCTGCGCCTGCCAGCAATAGCACCGCCGCCACGGCGTACAGGAGCGGACCGCGGCTTCCTTTGTCTTTCTGGTCCAGCGCGTCTTTCTGGGACCGGTCGATTTGCAGGACGCGCAAGTCCTTGGATGTTGGCTCGACTGGGGCCATATTTTCGCTCGCTCCTGCGGGGCGATCCGTGGATTGCCCCTTTATCGTCGTAGCGGCGAGTTTACCTCGCCACGTGGCGGCATAAAGCCGCCTCTACGTCAAACTGACCCACTAATCCTGTACACTTCCGGGGGGCGATCCGTGGATTGCCCCTTTATCGTCGTAGCGGCGATCCCGCGTCTGCGGGATCGCCACGTGGCGGCATAAAGCCGCCTCTACGTCAAACTGACCCGCTAGTCCTTTACACAGACCGTAACGCGGTTACAATGTTTTCATGCGCGGCCCGCCAGGCGGGGAAAAAGCCGCCCAGAAAGCCCATCAAGACCGCGAAGATCATGCCGTTCAGCAGCAATGATGGGGTGACACGAAAGTTGAACGCCACTTCACTAAAGGTTGCAAAATTGGTGGTTCCCGTAGTCAGGCCGTTGACCGGCAGGGCCAGCACGCAGCCCAGCGCGCCACCCAGCGCCGCGATGAGCACCGACTCGAGGACGAAGGAGAAGAGAATGCTTCCCCGCGAGTAGCCCAGAACCCGAAGCGTGCCGATTTCCTTGGTGCGGCGCGCCACCGCAGCGTACATGGTATTCATGGCTGCGAAGGACGCCCCCACCGCCATCAGGACGGCAATGAACAGTCCCAGGGCTTTGATGGGAGCCGCAAAGCGAGTCTGGCTTTCATAATACTCGCGCTCGGTCTGAGGTTTCAGGTGCAGGCGGCGGTCGTTGGCGATCTGGTCGCGCAAGCTGGCGACGCTGCTCGAGTCGGCTGCCCGCACCATCACGCTTGAGTAGGCATCACGGTCAAAGTCTGTGGCCAGGTCATTCACATCCGTCCAGATTTCTGAGTCGTAGGCGGTGTTGCCCACTTCAAAAATGCCCACCACGGTCCAATAGCCTTTGGCGAATTTTAATTTGTCCCCGAGGCTGCAGTTCTGAAACCGGCCGGCGATCTTCTTACTGGCGATGACTTCCCTGAGGCCGGACCTGAAGAAACGACCCTCCACCATCTTAAACTCCGGGCGAAGCGCGGGGCCCTCCGGGCCAAGGCCGCGAATCGTCACGTTGGACCCTTGTGTCTCGCCGCGGCGTGGAAGGTTGATGAGGATAATCAGCTCCGGGGAGACCCACGGCTCTCCCTTATCTGTTTTGGCGATGCCGTGGAGGTACTTGATCACCTGGAGCGAGTCACGGGTGACGGAACTGGTGGATTCTGACTGCGCCCCTTCCCGCATGATGAGGACGTTCAAGGGTTGTCCTGTAGCTGACAGGGAAGTCTGAAGTCCCTGGGCAAGCGCCATGAGCACCACAAACACGGCGACCGTGAGGGTGATGCTGAAAGCCGTCATGAGTGTGGTAGTCCTGCGAACGATCAGATTCCGTGCGTTGTATTTCAGCGGGATCGCCATAAATCGTTTCCCTTATCAGCCCGTAAAACGAAGCGCCTCGGCAATGTTGATTCTCGCCGCCCGGTAGGCCGGCCAACTCGCAGAGAGAAAGCCTAAGACGACGGAGAGCGCCATACAGAATAGAAAAGTCTCCGGCCTCATCCTCATGTCGGCCCAGACGATTGCCCCGATCTTCCTGAGGGCCATCGCATCATAGAGCAATTTGGCTCCTCCCACCCCAACCAGCGCCCCGCCCACCGTCAGGATCAACGATTCTCCCACGAAAAGAGCCAAAATATGACGGGAAGTGAATCCCAGGCTGCGCATTACGGCCGCTTCTGTCACTCGTTCCCGGATCGACATCGCCACGGAGTTGGCAACAATGAGCAGCACAGCGAACGTGACGGCCGCACCGATCATGAGAATGATGCCGCGAACGTTTCCCAGCATGGAGATGAATCCGAGAAGAAATGTTCCCTCCGCTTCGGTCTTGGTTTCTGAATCAGTATCCCGGAAAGTCTGGTCAATGGCCTGCCCGACTCGCGCGGCGATCTCGGGACGTTCAACCCGAATCCAGTAGAGGCTAACCCGGTTGAATTCTCCCACGGCTTCGTTCAAGTAGTCATAATGAAAATAGAACTGGTCGTCGGGCCCGCCCGTGAACGTTCCGCGCAAGACAAGTTCAGGAGCGATTCCGTAAGGACTCCCCATCAAAGTAATCCGGTCTCCAATTTTCCAGTGGAACTTCTCGATCAACTGACGGCCGGCCACCGCCGCTACCCGCTCGCGCTTGAAGGCCTCCAGTTGGTCGGGAGCGATTCGGGCCATATCCAGCACGTCGAACACCGAGTTGGCGTCGATGGCGAAATTCGCGAAGGTATTGGCGGGGTCTTTCCAATATCCTCCAAACCAGTTCATCGGAGTGAGGGCCACCACCCCAGGCACAGCTTTGATTCTCTGCCCGTAACTGCCCGGCATCATGAAGGTGATGCCACTCAGCCGGCGTACCATCATTCGAGGGCTCCTTTCCTCGCCCTCAAAGGGTTTTCCGAGCGCGGTGTAAACCATGGCCAGTGACGATAACAGGAAAAGGGAAACGGCCACACTCGAGGCGGTGAGTATGGTCCGGCGCTTGTTGCGGAGCAGGTTTCTCAGTCCTAGTCGCCACATATAAAGTCAAAAGTTTAAAGTCTAAAGTTTAAAATCTAAAGCCAAAAGTCCAACGTTTACGGTCCACAGTCTGAGGTCCTAAGTCTAAAGGCTAAGGTCTAAACCCTAAAATGTAAAGGGTCAGGAGTCAGGGCCAGGAGTCAGGGAACTCAAGAGTCAGGAACCGGGTCATGGCCGCTGCCTTTATCCTTTACACTTTACCCTTTACACTTTGCTCCCCCCGGCACCTGGCCCCCTGACACCTGAAACCTGTTCTCACCCCACATACCGGAGCGCATCCGCGATGCTCATGCGGGAAGCGCGGTAGGCGGGAACCAGGGTGCTGGACAGGCCGATAACAATGGCCACACTCAGGACGACTCCCACCGTGACCACATCCACCTGGATGTAAATGGGCATGGCTCCCCCAACTCGATATCCCCCGATGAGAGCGAAGGCGGTTCCCGCCGTCAGGCAGCCGACGAGCGCGCCGGCTACGGAAACCGTCAAAGCCTCAGCAGCCAGTAGTGCCAGCAACTGCTTCGGCTGGAATCCCAGAACTCGTAGGATCGCTAACTCGGCGGTGCGTTCACGGATCGACATTCCCATGGCGTTTGCCACCACCAGCAGGACTGCGAAGAGCACGGCCGCCGAAATGCTCAGCACGATCAGCTTGACGTTGCCTATCATGGCCAGCATGTCGAGCACCCACTGTCCCATGGGTTGCGTGCGTGTTTCCATCTCGCCGTTCCGAAACTGATTGTCGATGGTCTGCATCAGGCGTGGGACGTCTTCCTCCGTCCGGGCACGCACCCAAAAGCCTCCAGGTTTGTCCGGGCGGCCCAGGGCTTCATTCAAATAATCCCAATGGAATCCCAGCAAGGATTCGTCTTCAGCGGTATAAATCCCACGCAGAATCAATTCCAGATCGACGTGGTATCCGGGGCTTCGCAAGTGAATCCGGTCGCCCAGCTTCCAACCGTACTTGAGGGCTGTCCGGCGTCCGGCCAGAGCCGCCGTCTTTTCTCGAGTGTAAGCGGCGCGCTGATCCTCAGGCAGATGCCAGTCCGGGTAAACCTTGAAAAAAGCGGCGGGATCGCTGGCCAGCGCGAACAGCATGTCGTCCTGGCCGCCGTATAGGCCGTCTACCATGTTAATGGGCGTTGTGGCGGCGACTCCGGGTAGCCGTGCGATGCGCTCACCGTAACTCAGCGGCAAGGGAATCATCAGCGATGTACGCGGCGCAACCAACAGCAGCAGACGAAACCCGCTCGGCATTAGCGGAGCGTCAAAATAACGATAAGTGGCGCAGAACACCGTCAACAGAGTGATCGAGGTGGCGATGCTCAGAAACGTCAGGATCGTCCGGCGACGATTGCGAAGGAGGTTCTTGATGACCAACTGGCTGCGCGTCATGGGTCTCGGTTGATTCT
>JBEKUR010000239.1:0-8884 GCA_049514855.1 Terriglobia bacterium | reverse complement strand
CAGGTTGGCCACCCAGTTGATTGACCAGGGCCACGCCTATTTCTGCTTCTGCACGGCAGAGCAACTCGAGCAGGAGCGCCAGGAGGCTTTGAAGGTTGGACTTCAGCCCCGCTATTCCGGACGCTGCCGGAAGCGTCCACGCGAAGAGGCAGCACGCAAGGTTGCGGCGGGCGAGCCTGCCGCGATCCGGCTGAAAATCGTGGATAGTGCGTTTTCCTGGAACGACCTCGTCCACGGACCGACCAGTTTTTCGGCTCAGGTCATTGGCGATCCCATCTTGGTGCGCTCGGACGGCAATCCAGCTTACAACTATGCAGTGGTGATTGACGATCACCTGATGGAGATTACTCACGTCATTCGCGGCGACGATCACATTTCCAACACGCCGCGCCAACTCGCCGTCTACCACGCACTGGGCTGGGAGCCGCCGCAATTCGCGCACCTCTCGACCATTCTGGGTTCTGACCGGACGCGGCTTTCCAAGCGGCACGGCGCCACCTCGCTCCAGAGTTTCCACGAACTGGGGATTCTACCCGAGGCGCTGAGGAATTACCTTGCGCTGCTCGGCTGGTCGCCGGCGGATGGCAAGACGGAAATCCTCAGCCTGCAGGAACTAGTTGCACAGTTCTCGCTGGAGCACATCACCAAGAGTCCCGCGGTGTTCGATACGGAAAAGCTCTACTGGTTAAATCGGCACTATATGAAAGAATGCCCGCCGCGACGCCTAGCCGAGCTTGCGGTCCCATTCCTGGAAAAGGTGGGCTACTTGGATGCGCATCCAAGCCCGGGCGTCCTGGCTTGGCTTGAGCGGGTGCTGGATGCTGTCCTCAAGAACATCAGCTCGTTGTGCCAACTGCCCGACGCGGTCCATATCATTTTTGAATACGAGGCCAAGAAAGCAGTTGAAGCGCTCCAACTCTCGCAGGCGGCAGGTGCGCGTGCGGTGCTGAACGCGTTTATCCCGAAGGTGCTGGCCCAAAGCGAATTGAGTTACGAGCGGTTCCGCGCGGTCACGAAGGAAGTGCAAAAAGAGACTGGAGAAAAGGGAAGGGATTTGTTTCATCCCATTCGCGTCGCCATAACGGGTGCAGTCTCCGGCCCGGAGCTTGAGAAGCTGATTCCCATTTTCGAAGAGGGATCAAAGCTGCCGCTGGCCCGGCACGTAAAGAGCGTTGCCGAGCGTTTAAGGGAATTCGCGGAGGCGGCAACGTTGTAAAAGGGGTCTGACTTGGTTTTAAACCTGAATTCGCAAGTTAAAGTCGTCTGTCCTTGAGGTAAATTCCCATTCCCCTTCTTTCCACGTTCTTCTACAATCAAACAGATGACTACACGAGACAAACTAATTGTGGCGCTGGATCTGCCGAACGGCAACGCTGCAACTCGAATGGCGGAAAGGCTGCAGGGCCATGCAGGAATGTTCAAAGTGGGCTCGGAACTTTTCACCGCCGAAGGTCCCGTGCCGGTCCGTTACCTCGTAACCATGGGCCAAAGGGTCTTCCTCGACCTTAAATTCCACGACATCCCAAACACTGTGCGGGCGGCGGCCCGCGAAGCTGCGGAACTTGGGGTCAGCATGGTAAACGTCCACGCGTCGGGTGGGCGGAAAATGATGGAAGCGGCGCTCGAAGGAGCGCGCTCCGCCGGGATTGCGGTCGGGGATGAGGCGTGCCCAAAGGTGCTGGCGGTAACCATCCTGACCAGCCTCGAAAGCCAGGACCTCGAGGAGTTGGGCATTTCAGGAGCGCCGGTCGAAGCTGTGCTCCGGCTGTCTCGCTTGGCGCAAAGTGCAGGACTGGATGGCGTGGTGGCCTCGCCGCGCGAAATCTCCGCCATTCGACAGGCGTGCGCCCCCGGGTTCCTGATTGTCACACCAGGGATTCGGCCCGCCTCGGCCGCCACAAACGACCAGGCTCGCATCGCGACCCCGGCGAGCGCCATCGCAGCGGGAGCGGATTACCTGGTTGTGGGACGACCGATTACCGGCGCGCCTGATCCGGTTGCTGCCGCGGATGCGATTGTTGCCGAGATGGAGGGGGCGGGGCATTGACGATTGGTGATTGCCGATTGGCGATTGAAGGAGCAGAAAATCGAAATTCGAGAATCGAAAATCGAAACTCGAAAATCGAGACTCGAAATTCGAAAATCGGCTCCGATGGGTTACAGCGGCGTCTATTCCGAGTTTCGAATTCCTAGTTTCGAGTTTCGAAAATCGGCAATCAGCAATCGTCAATCGACAATCGGCAATCGGCAATCGACGACGGGGACGCAACTCATGACCGACAACGAAATCCTGAAAGTCTTTCGCGAGAACTCGGCTCTCCTCGAGGGCCACTTCATCCTCTCCTCGGGCTTGCACAGCGACCGCTACATACAATGCGCGCTGGTGTTGCAACACCCGAAAGTCGCCCAACAACTGTGCTCCGAACTCGCTGCAAAGTTGCGGCATGTGGGCGCAACGGTGGTGGCTGCGCCTGCGCTGGGCGGAATCCTGGTGGCTCACGAGGTCGCCCGAGCGCTCGGCATTCGGGCGCTTTTTACGGAGCGGCAGGACGGCAACATGACTCTGCGCCGGGGATTCAGCCTGGCTACCGGTGAGCCGACACTCGTCGTGGAAGACGTGATGACCACAGGCCTCTCGACGCGTGAAACGATGAGATGTGTTGAGGAAGCTGGAGGGAAGGTGGTCGGCGCCGGGGCGCTGATTGACCGCAGCGGCGGCACGGCCGACCTCGGTGTGCCCAAGGCGGCGCTGTTGACCTTATCCATTCAAAACTACAATCCTGCCGAATGTCCTCTCTGCAAGTCCGGCATCCCCGCCGTCAAACCTGGCAGCCGCAGCAAGCCAGTAGGCAGTAGGCAGTAAGCGGAACCGCAACAGCCCGCGTAGCGGGCGGCATATTTTAGCCCACGGCGTGAGCCGTGGGGGCGAGTCCCATCGCATTTGGCCAAGCCCCGCAAGGGGCGACATAAAACCTGCGCAGATTCGCTCCCAACGCTTGCTGTGTGCCGATGTCGCCCCTGCCGGGGCTCCAGAAATGTCGTCGGATGTATTCCCCCCACGGCTGTCGCCGTGGGCCACATGATATCGGCCCTGAGGGGCCTACATCCCGATGGAAGGAATCTTCCCCGCGCGCGAAGAAGATCGCAGCTAGCGGTACTGAGAAACCACTTCTGCTCACTGCTTTCTGCCCACCAGCTACTTTGGTTGCCGATCATGTACGGCGGTAAACCACTCTCCCACCGACGACAGTCGCAACGACGGCACCCTTAAACTTCCACCCATCGAAGGGCGAATTGCGGCTTTTGGAGCGACCTGCGGCGGCGTTGTAGGTCCACTCGAGCTGGGGGTCGAAGATGGTGATGTCGGCTGGCCCGCCCACGCTAAGGCGGCCATAGGGCTGGTTGACGATACGCGCCGGGTTGGTGCTCATCAAGGAGACGAGATGCCACATCGAGATCTTGCCGGTGTGGACCAATTGAGTAAGCGCCAGACCCAGCGCTGTCTCCAGACCGATGAGGCCGAAGGGAGCGTCGCTGCCCAGAGGCTTGGCTTTGAGTTCGGGGGCGTGAGGAGCGTGGTCGCTGGCGATGGCGTCAACCGTTCCATCCATAAGCCCTGCCACAATGGCTTCAACATCCTGGGCGCTGCGCAGCGGAGGATTCACTTTGGCATTCGTACCATGTTCCAGCACGGCCTGGTCGGTGAGCGTGAAATGGTGCGGCGTCGCCTCACAAGTCACGCGGATGCCACGGCGTTTGCCCAGGCGTACCAGCTCGATGGAACGCGCGGTGGATACGTGACACACGTGCAGGCGCGCGCCGACAAACTCCGCGACGATCAGATCGCGCGCCACGCAAACGTCTTCCGAGGCGCCGGGAATGCCTCTGAGCTTAAGCTGCTTCGAGACCGGGCCTTCGTTGATCACCCCGGAGGCGCTCAAGCTGGGGTCTTCACAGTGGTCCATCAAAAGGGCATTGACCTCACGCGCCACTTCCAAAGCGCGCCGCAATAAGCCGGCGGTCTTCACCGGTCGTCCATCGTCGGAAAAGGCCACCGCACCGGCCGCCGCCAGGGCCCGAAAATCGGTAAGCGATTCCCCCTGGATTCCCATTGAAACTGCGGCGATGGGAAGCACGCGGGCCAGGCCGATTCGCTGCGCTTTGTCGATCATGGCGCGCACCAGCTCCGGGCGGTCGATAACCGGCTTGGTGTTGGGCATGGGACAGACGGCGGTAAAGCCTCCGGCCACCGCGGCTGCCAATCCCGTCTCCAGCGTCTCGGAGATTTCACCGCCGGGCTCGCGCAAGTGAACATGGATGTCGACGAAGCCCGGTGAGACGACTTTGCCGGCGGCCTCCACGAGCTCGTCAGCCGCCTCGCTGATTTGGGGTGCGATGCGGCGAATCGCGCCATCTTCCACGAGCACGTCCAGCTCGCCGTCCAGTTGGTCTTCGGGTGATATTACGTGACCACTTTTAATGAGTAACGATGACATGCGAGTGTCAGTCCTCCCATTGTCATTCCGAGCGCAGCGAGGAATCTCGCTCTGGTTCTTTCTTCCACCCAGTCCCCTGGTCCACCTTGAGCTCCGATCCACCTCACCGCAGAGCGAGATTCCTCGCTGCGCTCGGAATGACATCCGCCCATGGGTAGCCCCCTTGTTTGCGGCTAACCAATGGCCAGACTCCAGCGGCCAGCAAGCTGGCCCGCCGAGGGGCAGAAAGCGGCAGCAAGCTGCCGCACTCCAGAGGTAAGGCAAGCTACGGCGCACCCGAAAACGGGAAAAGCGGAAGCAGGCAATCCTTCACAGGCTGATAGGTTTTCCGGTGCTCGGGACAAGGACCGTAGACAGCGAGAGCTTCAAGGTGTATCCGCGTTCCATAACCCTTATTCCTTGCCAGGCCATACTGTGGGTACAAGCGATCAAGGGCTCGAAGATGCGCATCGCGGGCCACTTTGGCCAGGATGGAGGCAGCGGCAATGGAGACCGAGAGCGCGTCGCCGTGGACAACCGCGCGGTGAGGAATCACAAACCCGGTGGCCTTATGAGAGCCCTCGAGAGGCATGGCATCGGTAAGGATGAATTCGGGAGCCGGATCGAGGGCCAGCACCGCGCGGATCATTCCCTGCCTCGAGGCCTCGTACACGTTCAGGGCATCAACCTCAGCCGCCGAAAGCGAGACAACCTGGAAAGCAAGGGCTTTTTCAGTGATTTGTTGGGCAAGCGATTCGCGCTCGCGGGGAGTGAGTTTCTTTGAATCATCCACGCCCGGGATGGGTTGGGCGGGATCGAGAATGACGGCGGCGGCATAGAGGGGGCCGAGGAGCGCCCCTCGTCCCGCCTCGTCGCATCCTGCAACCAGACGCCACCCCGCGCGGAGGGCCTGCGCCTCCAGCTTCCGCGTACACTTGAATTCACCGGAGTTTCGCAAGGCCGGCATGGTGTGAGCCACAACCGCTGATGCAACTTACTGGCGTTTCCAAAATATAAGGACGACCATCCTTGGTGCCGCCCGGACAGCGGCGCTACGACAAGCAATCTTCGTAGCGCCCCGACAGTCGGGGCGGGCGCCGGCGCTACTCCCTGCCGGCCAGACGCTTCCTTCAGGCTTCCTGTTCTGTTCGGACCTCGCGGAGTCGCGCTGCCTTGCCCCGCAGCTTGCGCAGGTAGTAAAGCTTGGCGCGGCGCACCCGGCCGGAACGAACCACTTCGATCTTATCGATAATGGGTGAGTGCAAGGGGAAGATGCGTTCCACTCCCTGGCCGAAGGAGGTCTTGCGAACCGTGAAGGTGGAGTGATTCCGGGCTCGCCGTTGGCCGATGACTGTGCCTTCGAAGACCTGAATTCGTTCCTTGTCGCCTTCTTTGATTTTGACGTGCACACGCACGGTGTCTCCGGACCGGAACGAGGGCAAGTCTTTCTTCATTTGCAGTTGTTCAACCTTTTCGAGCGCGTTCATAATTTCTGTTCTCCCAAACTTGACTGGAGCGTATCCAGCCATTGCCGGTCTTCTTCGCTCAATGGAAAGCCGGCCAGTAAATCGGGCCGCCTCCGCCATGTTTTCTCGAGCGCTCGTTGGCGGCGCCAGCGGCGAATCTCTTCGTGATTCCCCGAAAGCAGGACTTCCGGGACTTTCCAACCTTGGAACTCTGCGGGTCTTGTGTAATGGGGAAAATCGAGCAGGCCGTGTCGGAATTCGCGGCAGCCTGCCTGCCTGGTCGTGAAGGAATCCTGGGGCGCGGATTCTTCGTTGCCCAGAACCCCTGGCAGGAGGCGGACCACGGATTCCATAATTAACGCGGCCGGAAGCTCCCCACCACTCAGCACGTAATCCCCAATCGAGATCTCGTCGGTGGCCACGTGCTCCGCGATACGTTCGTCCACCCCCTCGTACCTGCCACAAATCAGCACGAGGCGATCCTGCCGCATCAACTCCTCGGCCACCGTTTGTGTAAAGAGCCTTCCCTGTGGCGAAAGCAGGATGACGGGGAGGCGCTGGCCCGGCATTCCAGCTTCCAGCGCGGCGACAGCTTTGAAAACCGGGTCGGGCTTGAAAACCATTCCGGGCCCGCCCCCGAAGGGCCGGTCGTCCACGGTTCGGTGGCGGTCCTCGGTGAAGTCGCGCAAGTCGTGCAACCGGATGCTGGCCTGGCCGCCGGCGATGGCGCGCTTGAGCACGCCGTGCTCCAGCACGCTCCTGAAGAAGTCCGGAAAGATGGTGATAACGTCAAACGTCATGCATTCAATTCCAACAAGTTCTCGGGCGGGTCAATGAAGATCGTCCTCGCTTCCGTGTCGATCTTTGTGCAGATGGCCTGGGCCAGGGGAATCAGAACTTCCCCGCGCGATGTCGCCACGTGAAGAACATCAACACCGCCCGTGGGCTCGATCTCTGTTACCGTGCCCACCTCCACTCGCCTTCCCCCGCGTTCCGTAACGACCCGGCACCCTTGGAGTTCCCAGAGGTAATAGTGATTCGGAGGAAGTGGCATTCTCTCTTCCGCCAGAATCAGCACATGCCGGCCTTTCAAGCCAGAAGCGCTATCGATGGAATCGATACCCGAAAACTTGATCACCACCCGGCCCTTGTGGGGCCAGACATTCTCTACCTTGATGGGGTGAGGAGCCTTTCCAGGATTCTCCAGGAACACCTGCCGGACTTCTTGGAAGCGTGAGGAAGAATCCGTCAGCGGCTCGGCCAGGACTTCCCCCCGGCGGCCCTGTGGACGAAGGACGCGAGCGACAGCAAGAAAGCGTTCTGGCACGCCCTCGGCCAAGTTTGCCCAATCCCTCCGCGCCGCCCGGAGCGCGGGCGTCTCGCCCGCTACGGTGCGGGTATCCTGCCCACTGCCACATGCGGGCGAGGCGCCCGCGCTCCGGGCGCGATTCCGAGGGACCTCCTACTCGAGAATCTCCAGGGTGAATCGCTTCTTCAGCTTCATCCCCGCGGCATTGAGAATCGTGCGGATGGAGCGTGCCGTTCGGCCTTGCTTGCCGATGACCTTCCCCAGGTCTGAAGGGTGCACGCGAAGTTCCAACACCGTCACCTGCTCGCCCTCTACGGCCCGCACCGACACCTGGTCAGGATTGTCGACCAGCGCCTTTGCGATTGCTTCGATTAGTTCCTTCATGTGGCCCTCCCTAGCACGCAGTTCGTACTTGAATCCCGAAATGGAAAGGGTGTGTTAGAACATATGACTGCAACTCGCACCGGCCTGAACGCGGCAACCGCCCCAGTGTCATCAGCTCTGGCTCGGGACTTCCGGCGCCTTCTTAAGCAGGCTCTGAAAAGTCTCGGAAGGCTGGGCGCCCCGGCTAATCCAATACTTTGCGCGTTCTTTATCAAAGACCACCTCCGGAGGATGCCGGCGCGGATTGTAGTGACCAAGTATCTCCAGGAAGCGCCCATTGCGTGCCTTCTCGCCATCAATGACCACAATTCTGTAACTGGCCTTCTTCTTGGCTCCTGTTCGGGCCAAACGTATCCTTAACAATCGTCCCCCTTGACGTCCAAATTTTGAAGGCTAAGAAACCCGCGGCATTTCGCACTGGCTAAACTGCCGCTTGCTCTTGAGCCGAAAAACCCGCGTAGCCTGTCATTCCGAGCCCTTCGCTGTCATCCTGAGCGCAGCGAAGGATCTCGCTCTGCCCGCTCAGGGTAAACTCCGCGAGGAATCTCGCCTTGTTTCCAGAGCGGGATTCCTCTCCCGCAGGGCGGGATCGGAATGACAGTGTTCACAAAGGCATCCTTCAGACGTTCACACCGCCCGCCCCCGCCGGCATCTTCAGCCGGCTGAATTGTCGACCCAGGAAGTTCTGGCTGAACGATTTCATCATTTTGCGCATTTGGAAGTATTGTTTCAAGACCTGATTCACCTGCTGGACGCTCGTGCCGCTCCCCTTCGCAATCCTCTTGCGCCGCCGCCCGTTGATAATCTCGTGATTGCGGCGCTCCTGAGGAGTCATGGAGTTGATTATCGCCTCGATGTGGGTCAACTCTTTCTCATCCACGCTCGCCTTACCGGCGTTTTTGAAAATGCCCACCTGGGGGAGCATGCCGAGCATCTGGTCCATCGGCCCCAGGCTCCGCACCTGGCGAAGCTGATCTCGAAGATCCTCCAGCGTGAAAGTATCCGTCTGTAGCTTGCGATGAACCTCCAGCGCCTTCTGTTTATCGATCTTCTCTTCCGCCTTTTCGATCAGGGAAAGGATATCGCCCATGCCCAGGATGCGCGACACAATTCGGTCCGGGTAAAAGACTTCCAGCGCATCGTATTTCTCGCCCACTCCGATAAACTTGATGGGCTGGCCGGTGACGTGATGGATGGAGAGCGCCGCGCCGCCGCGCGCGTCCCCGTCGAGCTTGGTCAGGATCACACCG
>JBEKUR010000238.1:0-8899 GCA_049514855.1 Terriglobia bacterium | reverse complement strand
GGGGGCACCACCTGTGCATGCTCGCGGCGAAGGTCTCTGCGAGAGCCGGATGCGGGAAATCCGCACGTCCGGTTCGACGAGGGGAGAGGAGCGTTGTCCGCCACCTCTCCTACTCTACCGCCCCACGGACACGCGCAACACCTGTGTCACCGCGTCCTATCCGTGGCCTGTCCTGGCTTCTTAACGGTCGACGACATAAAAGGTCCGCCGCGGCGGATCGGCGCAACCCGCGCAGCCTGCCTCCCAACCCCTGGTACGCTCTGCTCAAAGGACTCTGCCACATCAAGCCCACCTGTGAACCTATAACCCTGTTGACACGTAAAGTCCGCGTATGCCCGGCAATTGAGCCGGAGATTGCTCCTGTACGAAAGAGCGCCTAGCATGGCGATCAGCGGCGCGCGGCGGTGCCATAAGTTGCTCCACAGCCTGCGCAGAATGCGCGGCATGGAATAGAACTTCCGGTCGCAGGAGATCATTTCTTCGATGATGCTGTCCAGAGAGAAATGCTTGTACCGGGCCACGGGGAAGGTCAGCGTGTAGTATTTCCAGTCCTCCGGGAACGTATCGAGGGCGATGCGGCCTTCGGATTTCATTTGGTCCCACAGGCGGGTGCCGGGCAAGGGGGTCAGAAACATCGCGTTGAGATTATCCACGCCGTACTGGCTGGCGGCGGCTGCTGTGCGCGTGCCGATGCCCGGCTTGTCGTTGTCCAGACCGATGATAAAGGAACCCACAACCGGAATATGGTGCCGCTGTATTCGCCGCGAGGAGGCGCGGAAGTCCCGGCCTTTCAGAAGGTTGAATTTCTTGCCGAGCTCCAGAAGTCCTTCCGGCGTGGGGGATTCAAAGCCGATGAAAACGCCTCTGCAGCCGGCCTTCGCGGCCAACGCCAGGAGTTCTTCGTCATCGCCGAAGTTGATGGTAGCCTGGGCAATCCACTCCTTTCGCAGGTTCGCCTGGGCCATGGCGCGGAACAGGTCCTTGGCGTGGGCGATGTGTTCCGGGCGTGTGCCGATGAGGTTGTCGTCCACCACCAGAACGCGTTTCTCACGGATCAACTGGAATTCCCGCACGACATCCGGAATGGGCCGCTGCCGGTAGTGGGCCCCGTTGAACGCCGTCACGCTGCAGAAGGTGCAGCTCATGGGACAGCCACGCGTGGTCTGAATGGCTCCCATGGCATAACCTCCGGTCAGCAGATCGTGCCGGGCGGGCGGAACCCTGTCTATCTCGGCGAACCCTCCGTCATACCGGCGCTTCAGGCACCCATGCCGACTGTCCTCCAGGACTTGCGCCCAGACGCGTTCGGCCTCCCTCGTGACGACCGAGTCCACACGCTCCATGGCCTCGTCCAGGCACATGGTTGCATGAATGCCACCCATGACGACGGGCACGCCCAAGCGCCGGAAGTGAGCGGCCACATCATAGGCACGGTTCGCCTGCGAGGTGAAGGCGGTAATGCCCACCAAGTCCGGCCGCGGCATGGCCGGATAGTCAGGCACGCCGAGGTTCTCGTCCACGATCGTGATTTCCCACTCCCGTGGGGTCAGTCCCGCGAGAACCATAAGGCTGAGCGGTTTCCACACGCGGAAACGATTCCAGCGGCTCTCCTTGATTCTGACGATGCTGACTAGCGGGTTGGAGGGGTTAATCAGACACAGGCGCATGGCGTCCGTTCATCCACATGTCATCCAGGATTCCCGTTTTCAAATTCCGGGCGGTAGAAGTATACAATACACTGCCTCGTTCTGCAGCGTTTCGGCTCAGTTTTCCATCCAAGTGGCCCCCAGGAGACCCCGAAAAAGCGCGCACTGGCCCTTACCACAAGCCTCAATCCTGGCTCTCCGCTCGAGCCGATTTCTCGGACACTGCTCTGTCCCTTATATCCTTGTTGATGGTTCAGTTCCCAGGAGAATTCCTGCAAGCGCAGGCGGGGAGCTGACGTTAGCCCGAATATTGAGCGGTTTGAGAATATAAGATCGAGACGCGAGCAGCTAGTGTAGAATAGACAAGTACAGTTTTTAAACAATATGTGTCGTACGAGCGGCGAGCATTGCAACCCTCAGCGTTAAGACCATAAAGAGCACTGTCGCCCATCGTCAACTGTGGTTGAGTACTACGAATTGTCGTTCCGATCCTTCAATAGGGGCGTCCACGGCCTCTTCTCGGTAATAGCAGGGTTTTAAGAAACGGACAGTTGATTCCAGCCGTCCATTCAGCGGAGAAACCTTTGGCGCTCGTGCTTCAGAAACAGGATGACCGGGTCCGCAACCTCATCAACTTGGGCAAGGAACGCGGTTATGTCCTTGATGACGAGGTGAACGACATCCTGCCAGCCGGGACGCGCCCATCGGCGGAGATTGACAGCCTGTTCTCCGCATTCGAGCGCCACAACGTCCACGTCTACGAAGACGCTTCTGTGGCGAAGTCTGCACCCGGTGTGCCCGGGGATACTGAACGCGTGGAATTCGAAATGGGGGAAGATCCCGCCCGCGGTGAAGAGGCCGAGATCGACGAGACAGCAGACCTTCTGGACAAGACCAGCGATCCGCTCCGGCTATATCTCCGTGAGATCGGCAGCGTACCGCTGTTAAAGCGAGAAGGTGAGGTGGCTATCGCCAGACGCATGGAGCGCGGCCACGGGCTGGTGCTCAGGACAATTTCTCGTTCTCCGCTTGTGCTCAAAGACCTCATCGGAATTGGCAAGGAGATGCGCAACGGTGCGCGTTCGATTAGAGAGGTTGTCCAGTTTGATGAAGAAGAGTTGACGGTAGAGAAAATCGAGAAGAAGACCCGCCTCACGCTGCGGATCATCGATAAGATTGAGAAGCTCTACGCTGTGGGGCTCAAGCAGGCGGCTCGGCTAAATAACATTCCGAGATCGAGCCAACGGGCTCACCTGCGGGCCCGTCGCCAGTTGTCGCGGACGCGGGTTGAGATGTCGCGACTGGCTCGCTCGATTAGGTTCCACCCGCTCGAAAAGAAGCGCCTGATTGACAAGTTGCGGCACACGGTCGAGCAGATTGATTCGTTGGGGCGCGAGTCCGCCCGGCTTGAGCGGCACGCCGGCGCCGCTCGCGGGAAGGTCGCCGCATTACGCAAGGATCTGCGTTCGCGCCGCTCGCAGCTAAAAGAGAGCGAGGAATCGAGCGAGGTCGGGCTCACCGCCCTGAAACGTTCGCTCGTTCTGATCAGGCGCGGCGAAGCCGAAGCCGAACGAGCGAAGAAGGAGCTGACCGCGGCAAACCTTCGCCTCGTTGTGTCCATCGCCAAGAAGTACGCGAACAGGGGCCTGGAGTTTCTCGACTTGATCCAGGAAGGGAATATTGGCCTGATGAGGGGAGCTGACAAATTCGACTGGCGTCGAGGGTACAAATTCTCCACCTATGCTACATGGTGGATTCGTCAGGCGGTCTCGCGCGCGATCGCCGATAAGGCGCGCACGATTCGAGTGCCTGTACACATGTTGGGGGCGATCAATAAGCAGATTCGCACCAGCCGACAACTCGTGCAGGAGCTAGGCCGCGAGCCCACCTCCGAGGAGATCGCCCAGCGTTTGGAGGTAGCTGTCGAAAAGGTGTGCAGCACCAAGAAGGTTTCGCAGCAGCCCATGTCTTTGGGGACGCCCATTGGGAAGGACGGAGAGTCGCACCTGGGTGACCTAATCGAGGATAAGGCTGTTGTATCGCCGTCGGACGCGGCCATCAAACTCAACCTGAAGGAACAGATGGCATCCATGCTGAAGACGCTTTCGGCTCGCGAGGAAGCAATTATCCGGATGCGGTTTGGCCTGGACGATGGCAGCGAGTGCACTCTTGAGGAAGTCGGCCGGACCTTCGCCCTTACTCGCGAGCGCATCCGCCAGATCGAAGCCGCGGTACTGCGAAAACTCCGCCATCCGTCGCGGTCGGGCCATTTCCGGATCTTTGCCTAAAACTCTTTGTAAGACAAACCCGGGGGCGGCCGCGCCAGTGCTCGAAATCAGCAGCACTTATCGGCGCGTGAAGCTTTTTGAAGGCGAGCGTTTGCGGCGCGATTTTGTCGACGTGCTGCGGCAGCTCCGCGAGCCGTTGGGCTTCCTGCTGAGCGGCTGGGTTCTGATGCCCGAGCACTTTCATCTTCTCCTCCCACCGCAGTCCGCAGAGAGCACCAGCCGCATCCTGCCAGAGCTGAAAAAGCAGACGGCCCTGCGGGTGATCTCTAGGCTCGGTGCGAATCGCCAATATCCCTGGTGCGGGAAGGTGCTGGGGGGCTCCGCCTGCCGCCCGGCGTCCACAGCGCTTCACACTATCGGGTCGGCAGCGGCGCTTCTATCCGTTCGGCGTCTACAGCGAGAAGGAACGACTGGAGAAGCTGAATTACGCTCACGGCAACGCGATGAAGAATGGCGCGAGCCAGTTGTCTATGCTCATCACTTGTCACTCGTCACTCGTCACTGCTCTTGTGGGCGGGGGAAGTGGTATTGGCTCGTCACTTGTTCCCGCTCTGCGGGATCACTCGCCACTGCTTTCTTGGCCGTGGTCGAGCTTTTGGTTCTATTACCTTCAGGATTTTACCCTCTTGCGTAGGGATCGAGTTGATTGAGTCCATGCTGCGCCTCCGGGCGTGCGCTCTGCGCCAGCCCGCCGGACGTCTGAAGATGTGAAAGAATTTTGAAGCGAACTTCTCAGCCCAGAGACACCGAGGGACAGGAAACTGAAAAGAAAGAGCCTTCTCTCTGTGCCTCGGTGTTTCTGTGGTTAATGCAGTCGGTTTTTTTTCACACGTTCTCTTGCCGGCGAACTGGCAAGGCGAGTACCAAAACACACGAGCGGGACCCTGCCGCGAGGGCGTAGGCCGTCCATGCTACGAGGGAAGGCTTCCCTTGGCGGGCCGAAGGGGACTCGATGTCTCTTGACAAACCTGGGAAGATAGGCTACTGTACTAAGCGGATGGTGCAGGATTCAGGATTCAGGATTCAGGCGTCAGGAGTCAGGAAGAAACTTCGACAACGCGTCAGCCGGGGCGAGCAGGGCCGCAAACTCCTTCACTCCACCGGACAAGATGTCGCTTAGAAAAACGAAAGGAAAAACGCAGTAACTTCAAAAACTGAACGAGCAACGCGGGAATGTCTATGAAAACAAAGGACCGGCTCTCGGCGACTCACGAGAAAGCAGGAATGTTGCAGAAAACAAAGGTAGTTACGCGGTGAAAGCGGGAATGTTGTTGAAAAGAAATAGGATTCAGGATTCAGGAGTCGGGAGTCAGGAGTCAGAATGGAGAGCATCTGCTCTCCGCCGGCTGCCTTCTGCCTACTGCCTACTTTCTCTCTGCCGAGGCTGTACACTCTGCGCGCATGAGGTGATGTTATAATCTCGGGTCGAGCTTTTCGAGACCCTCGCTGAAAGGAGCGCGTGTTGCGCAGTTACGCCTTGAGAGAGCAGCGGCAGGCACAATTCCTGATGGACGGGGAGACAGTGGAACAGCGGTGACCCCTTTCTTACGCCTCACTTTTGGATTAGCGTCTGCGGGCACACTCGCGCTGGGTGGGAAGATGGCGTGCGCCCGGTATCTGCGTTGGCGGCGCAAAGATCCCGCCGAACTCGAGAGGCTAAGGCGCCTGGATATTAACAGGCGTGGCCGCATCGGCGCGGGCCGGATTGTGGATTTGGTGGAACCCCAAACGGCGGGGGCGAAATCGGTGCTGGTGAGTTATTCTTACGAAGTGGCCGGAGTAACCTACGAGGCCGCCCAGGACGTTACGGCGCTGCCCGAAATCGCCGCCATGGCCCGGTTTCTGTCCGGACAGACAGCCAGCGTCAAATACGATCCCAAACGGCCTGCGAATTCCATTGTTGCCTGTGAGCATTGGAGCGGACTTGGACTATTGAGTCATTGAATGATTGGCGATTGAGCGATTGCTCCGAGCGGTTGCCGACCCAGGCAATGACTCAATGACTCAATGAACCAATCACTCAATTCGTTATGACCTTCCAGGAGAAACTCGAAGAATTACGGCGGCGCCAGTCACGCGCCGAAGCGGGCGGCGGTGAAGAACGCCAAGCCAGGCAGCATGCGGAGGGAAAACTCTCGGCCCGCGAGCGGCTGGAGATGCTTTTTGACCCCGACAGCTTTGAAGAGATTGACATGCTGGTTGAGCACCGTTGTCACGATTTTGGCGTGTACAAGCAGCGCATTCCGGGCGACGCGGTAGTGAACGGCTATGGGCGCATAAACGGCCGGCTGGCTTTTGCCTTCGCCCAGGACTTCACCGTGTTCGGCGGTTCCTTGAGCGAAGCGAATGCCGAAAAGATTTGCAAGATCATGGATATGGCCATGAAGGTGGGGGCGCCGTTCATTGGTCTGAATGACTCCGGGGGCGCGCGCATTCAGGAAGGGGTGGCTTCGCTGGCCGGATACGCCAACATTTTCCTCCGCAACACGCTGGCTTCGGGGGTGATCCCCCAGATTTCCGCCATCATGGGACCGTGCGCCGGGGGCGCAGTCTATTCCCCCGCCATCACGGATTTCATCGTCATGGTACGCAATACCAGTTACATGTTTGTAACCGGCCCCGACGTCATCAAGACCGTAATGCACGAGGACGTCAGCAAGGAGGACCTGGGCGGGCCCATGACCCACAATTCCACCAGCGGCGTGGCGCACTTCGTAACTCACGACGACCCCGACTGCCTGGCCCTGATCCGCGAGCTGCTCTCCTTCATGCCGCAGAACAATCACGAGGATCCGCCACGTGTCGAAACCCAGGACCCTGCGGACCGCCGCGATGCCGTGCTCGATACCCTGGTGCCCGTCGAGCCCGACAAACCCTACGACATGAAGGAAATCATCCAGCGCGTGGTGGACGACACCTATTTCCTGGAAGTACACGAGCACTTCGCCAAGAACCTGGTAGTGGGTTTTGCGCGGCTGGGCGGGCAGAGCGTGGGCATCGTCGCCAATCAGCCCGCCGTGCTGGCCGGGTGCATTGACATCAACGCTTCTGACAAGGGGGCGCGCTTCATCCGCTTCTGCGATGCCTTCAATATCCCCATCGTGACTTTCGAGGACGTCCCGGGTTTTCTCCCCGGCACGCACCAGGAACTCAGCGGCATCATCCGCCACGGCGCCAAGCTGCTCTTTGCCTACGCCGAAGCCACCGTCCCCAAGATCACCGTCATCACCCGCAAGGCTTACGGCGGCGCCTACTGCGTGATGGGATCAAAGCACGTCCGCACGGATGTGAACCTGGCCTACCCCAGCGCAGAAATCGCCGTGATGGGACCGGAAGGAGCGGTGAATATCGTCTATCGGCGCGAGCTTCAGAAGGCAGAAGACCCGGAAACCTTGCGCCGCGAGAACGTCGCGGAGTTCCGCGAGCGCTTCGCCAACCCTTACATCGCCGCCGAACGCGGCTGGGTGGACGCCGTCATCCAGCCTCGCGACACCCGCCCCAAACTGATCACTGCCCTGCGCATGCTCGAAAGCAAGCGCGACACCAACCCACCCAAAAAGCACGGGAATATACCTTTGTAGTGACGCGCCGACAAACAGGAGTCTGGCCTCTGCCGCTCAACCCCCCGCCCAGTGTCATTCCGAGCGCAGCGAGGAATCTCGCTCTGTTCTTTTTTCCACCTACCCCTAAGTCACCTTGAGCTCGGATCCACCTCAACGCCGAGCGAGATTCCTCGCTGCGCTCGGAATGACATCCCCGCGGGCTGACACTTCTGGAGAATACGGGTGGCGGTAGCTACAAGACTGAGAGGATGCCGCGCGCCGCCAAGCTGATGCCCACCGCCAGCACCAGCAACGCTGCGGCGGCGGCAGCGGTGAGGCGCCAGCCCAGCTCGCGGAACATGGCAGCGAGCGTCGCCATGCAAGGAAGGTAAAATGTAACGAAGAGGGTGAAGATCAGGATTTGTGCAACGCTCATCACGGAAGCCACCTGTGTGGTTCCCAGGGCCTGCATGAGCATCAGGAGAGAGAGTTCTTTTCTCAACACGCCGAAAATCAGTGTGAGACCTACGGCGCGTGGCAGGCCGAGCAGAGCCGTCAGAGGTGAGAGCGCGGCATTGATGAATTGTTGCCATCCACAGAATTCGATCAAACTTAGAATGGCGCTGCCCGCCACGAGCAGTGGGAACGCCACCATCACGAACTCGCGCAGTCGCCACCAGGTTTTCATCATGACCACCTTGGGCGCGGGCACGCGGAAGGCCGGCACTTCCATCAGCATCCCGGGCGAAATCTCCGGCCAGATCAGGGCCAGAATGTGGCCGGCCAGGACCACCACCAGCAGATTCAAAACGTAGATGCCCAGCGCGTAATAGGCGCCCAAGTAGACACCCACCAGCGCCAGAATCACCGTCATGCGCGCCGAGCAAGGGACCAGGACTGCGAGGAACGCCGCAATGAAGCGGTCACGCCGGGAACTGAGGATACGCGTTGCCATCACCGCCGGGACGCTGCACCCGTAACCGAGAAGCACGGGCAGCGTTGCTGTGCCATGCAGGCCGAGGCGGTGCATGAGCGCGTCCATCAGATAGCCTACCCGCGACAGGTACCCCAGGTCTTCAAGCACCGCAAGGCATACCAGGAAGGGCAACAAGTAGGGCAGAACAATGGCCACGGCGCCTGCCGTCCCCAGCAGGGCGCCTTTGGCGGCTGCGAATGGCACGCTCTGCGGGTCCATGTACCGGGACATCCAGGCGATGAGGCCGCTGAACACCCCCAGAATGCGCTCCTCACCAAATTTGCCCACCGTGAAGATCAACTGGAAGATGCCCAGGAAAACCAGGCCCAGCACCGCATATCCCCACACCGGATGCATCACGAGCCGGTCAACCCTTTCCCGCCAATCCCTTCGGGGATGAGTAACCCGGGCGACACGCTCGAAAAGGTTCAGACAGGCGGCGTGCCG
>JBEKUR010000237.1:0-8904 GCA_049514855.1 Terriglobia bacterium | reverse complement strand
AGCGGGAGAGGGGACGGGGGTGAGGGAGGGCTCGCCGACCCATCCCGCCCTGCGGGACCGTGGGCTACATTCTTTCGCCCCGACAAGTCGGGGCTGACTTATTCAACGAACTTCTGACTCAGGACACTAGAGCAGTGACCCGCCGCGGCGGGACGAGTGACGAGCAGAATTTTGAATAGTGAATGGTGAATAGTGAATGGTGAATTGCGGACGCAGAGTTTGCTTTGCGCGCCGCGCCCGGGGCCTCTCACTGCGAGGCTTCCTCGGTTCACAATTCATAAGTTACTATTCACCATTCATAATTGGCCCAGCCCCTCGTCCCCACTTTTCTGCTCTCCGCCCACTGCCCACTGCCTACTGCTCGCCGCCTACTCTCACGGGCTAGGGGTTCTGGCTCTCCTTCTCCAGGAGCTCACGGACCTTGCGGTAGGTAGCATACATTTGCGGAAGCCGGGCATAAGCCGCGACACATCTGATCCACAGCGAGTTGTCAATAGCCGGGGAGCCGGACATTATGCGGTTGGGTTCGACATCACTGTGAATGCCGGATTGGGCGGACACCACCACATTGTCTCCGATAGTCACATGGCCCGCTATGCCGACTTGGCCGGTGAGGATCACGTTCCGGCCCACTTTGGTGGTACCGGCAAGGCCCACCTGTCCGCAGAGGAGAGTATTCTCCCCGATTTCGCAGGCGTGTCCTACCTGAACGAGATTGTCGATTTTTGCGCCGCGGTGGATGCGCGTTTCTCCCACGGCGGCCCGGTCGATACAGGCATAGGCTTGAATCTCGACACCATCCTCGATGGCCACCGTCCCGGACTGCACTATTTTGTAGTAAGAGCCATCCGCCTGGCGCGCGAACCCGAAGCCATCCGTCCCGATAACCGCGCCATTCTGCAAGGTCACGTCGTCGCCGATGCGAACGAATTCACGTACCACCGCATGCGCATGGGCGAAGAAGCGGCGTCCAATCCTGGCCCCTCGGTAAACCACCA
Source organism: Terriglobia bacterium (assembly GCA_049514855.1). Lineage (GTDB taxonomy): Bacteria > Acidobacteriota > Terriglobia > UBA7540 > UBA7540 > CAVROP01. The sequence goes on along the minus strand of JBEKUR010000237.1, from coordinate 7,906 downwards.
CGTGGCTTTTCAGCACGCAGTCATCCCCAATCTCCACTCCTTCTTCGAGGACCACGTAAGGGCCGATGGAAGGAGCGCGGCCCAATTTGACGTCCGGAGCGATGACTGCCGTGGGATGAATGCCCGTCGGAGGCCGGTAAAGAGGATGGAAGAACTCGAGGGCCTTGGCAAACGTGAGGTAAGGATTCGCCGAACGCAACGCGGGCCGGCCCTCCAGGTCCTCCTCCGGGCTGGCAATGATGGCCGCCGCGCGTGTCGTCTTGATTTTGCGCAGGTACTTAGGATTGGCAAGAAAAGTCAATTCGCCGGGCGTGGCCTCGTCCATTCCGGCGACGCCGGTGATTTCGAGTTCTTCCGGACCTTCGAGCTGGCACTCAAGCCGCGCCGCAATTTCACCCAGTTTCATTGCTGTCTCCTTTTCAGAGTTTGTCCGGGGGAACAACCACCTGGACTGAGCAGGCAACCTACCCCGAAGCCGCAAGGTTAGCAGCGGTCCGGCGTTTAGGCAATGCCTCGTACAGAAGTACCGATACGCTGGCACGCTTGGCGGAGAGGGAGAAATAGAAGTAAGCTCTCGGAAAACCTGCCTCTCCGGTGGACCGATGGGAAGGCTGATGGAGCCGGTCGCCGGAGAGTGGCATGATCCGGCTCCCGGTCTGGCGCGAATAGCAACGTACCCTCTTGGCGTGCGGTGGGGATGGGAAACGTGGCAGTGGCTTGCCACTGATTGAGCATCCCCGCCGGGTTTATTTCCGGGGCCAGGCCGGAAGTTTGCGCTCAAACAATTCATTGACCGCCAGGAGTTTTCCTGTTGTCACGATGGCATAAACGAGGTAAACTTTGATGGGCAATTTGGCTCGTTTCGGTGGAGAGCCTATGACTAACAATCAGCGCGCCGGAATACGCATTCCGGTAGAGTTCCCGGTAGATGTGCGCTGGAAGAGTCGCTGGGGCCGCTCTCGCCACGTGCAGGGAAAGACCGGAAACATCAGTGGGAACGGGTTGTTCATGCGTAGTCCCGTCCGCCCTCCCCGCAAGACACCCGTAACCATGAGAGTATTCCTGCCTGTGACTATTACGCCTGTCCCCGTTGAGCTGCATTGTAATGGGCGGGTCATCCGTTGGAGCTGCCCCGGCGAGTCGAGGGGGATGGGCGCCACGATTGACGAGTACGAATTCCGGCCCACGCGCAGGCAAGCTGTTTGACGGTATCTGAACAGAGTATGCAAGATTCCGGGCGATTCAGCCATCATGCACGGCGTGGTGGTAGTGTCTTCCCAAAGACCAATCAAGAGCTCCAAGCGCGGCGCGTGTCGTGGAGGCAGATTGGCCTCGCGAACAGGTGGCATTGGGACGTGATTCTGGATGAGTCTCCGCAACGACGGGAAGAAAAAGATTCGGGTTCTCATAGCCGACCGTGAAGGCATCTTCAGGTTTGGACTGAAAAAGCTCTTCGCGGTGGAGGATGACCTGCGCGTCGTCGCGCAAGCCCAGTCCGCCTCGCAGTTGATCGAACTGACGAAATCCCTGCGGCCTCATCTGTATTTTATTCAAGCGGAAATCATAACGGAAGCTGGCGGCAATCTGCTTGGGGACATTCGTCGAGAGGCGCCTAAGTGTAAAATCGTGGTCACGTCCTCCTCAATACTCGTAGAAGACGAGGGCATGCGATTCATCCAGGCGGGCGCTTCGGGCATCATTCTTAAGTCAGTGGAACCGTCGCTGTTCATTAAGTGCGCTCGCAAGGTAGTTTGGGAGAACGAAGTCTGGTTGCCGCATCAGCAGGTTGCCCGCATAGCGAAGTTTGTGGAAACGAATGCCTCCCGACCGCTAAGACCCGTAGATACGTTGACGCAGAGAGAGAAGACAATAATCAGCTACCTGATGCAGGGATGGCGAAATCGGGAAATCGCCCAGCATCTGTCCATTACCGAACAAACAGTGAAGAACCACCTAAGGTCAATCTACGATAAAGTTGGGGTTTCGGACCGTCTGGAGTTGGTGCTTTACGCCATCCATCAGAAAATGGTACTTCCCCCCGTACAACCGCCTCAGGCTGGGGCACGCACCCAGCCTGCCCGTTAATATTACTCGTTAAATTCCGTGAACTCGGAATGATGCAAAGACCAGTGAGATTTGACCGGGATACCTTTGATCGGGAGCAGCACCCAAATGCGGGCTTCCCGGCATCCTGCTAAGGCTGCTATTTTTCCTCCCGCTCGGCAGCAGGAAAAAGACCAATCTGGCCTTCGGCAATTGCGGTGTCACCCTGAAGTCCGCTCCCCTTTTGCGGAAGCTTTCTCAGTCGCCCATTGGATATCACGCCCAGGACAGTAATCTCACTCAGCGCAGTTCGGGGAACGAAGATGCGCAAGTTGTTGGAGTAGAGGTCCGCCGGCGTAACCAGAAATCCCTCCGGGCTGAGTTCCACGAGGTTGCTGGGCAGAAGTCCTTCCAGCACCTCCTTATCCTTGAAAGTCACCCGAACCCAAAGGCCCGCCAAACGGGGGCGGCTCTGGAAAAGTTTGCGTTCTGACCGCTGGGGGTTGCCGTCGAAATCCCTCACGAAGAAGACGCCCTTAATCTCCTGCAAGGGAATAGTCAGAGTCCGGCCTTCACGGTCGAGCATCCGGATGCCGTTTGGCCCCAAGTAGGAAGTAGAGTCAACAAATCCCTTCATGAGGCCATGATCCAGCCTACGTACTACCACCTTCTTGTAAGTCGATTTGTGGTTGTCTTTCACGAGAGGCGCCATCCGCGTGAAATTTGCTGCTGTGAAATGCAGCTTGGCCACGGAAAACCCCTTGTGCTAGTATAAGTGCTGAGCTAGGCCTGTCAAGTCTTTCGGCGCAGAAAGTGCGGATGCTTGAAGAAGGCTCATAATCTCTTGAAAAACAGTCGCTTAGCTTTCAGAGGGCAACTAGTGTCGTGGCTCTGCGGCAGGGCAAGCGCGTTCGTCTGTTCCTGCCGCGTCGCTTGATTTCTCCGGCTACACTCCTGAGGCAAAGTGACGAGAATGCCCGGCGGAAGCAAAGCTGAGCAGGAAAACGGAACGGCTGAGGACCACCTTGATCCGAAGCCGGCAAGCAGAGTGGCTGGCAGGAAAGCATTTGGCGGCCGGCAATATGGTTTGGATTCTTCACCCGGGCTACTCGAAGTCCATGACTACCTTGATTATGCACGTGTGGAAAGGGGCCTTGCCGCCAACAGTATCTCGAATTACCAACGGGACCTTATCCATTTCTACAGATTCCTGCGTGGGCGCGGGAAGAGTTTTGCGGACGCAGACCGAGATGATGTTCGCGCCTTCCTGGCCGCCCTTTATGGCCGGCGGCTGAGCGCTCGCAGCGTGGCTCGTCATCTGATTTCCCTGCGAAATCTCTTTCGATTCCTAGCGAAGGAGGATAGGATCCACAGCGATCCGACGGCGGAAGTCGATGCGCCCAAATTGGAACAAACGCTGCCCAGGTATCTCACTACCGACGAGGTTGACACTCTCCTAAGACAACCTGACATCTCCACGCCCCTCGGCCTTCGAGACAAGGCTATGCTAGAGCTCTTGTACGCCACCGGCATGAGGGTTTCTGAGCTGGTTCATCTTCGTTGGTCGGATTTTGATTCCAGTCTGGGCATCGTGCGTTGTTTGGGAAAAGGAAACAAGGAGAGGCTAATCCCCGTTGGCAAGTCTGCTCTGCGCGCTGTGGAAGCTTACTTGCTCGGCCGCTCGGCATTCTGCAAGAACGGTCAGGAGCCCTTCCTCTTTCTCAACCGCCGGGGAGGGCCACTATCCCGGGTGGGATTTTGGAAAATTCTGGCTGGGTATGGCCGGCGGGCCGGGATTCCAGTTCCCCTGACACCGCACCTGGTGCGTCACTCTTTCGCCACGCATCTGCTCGAACGTGGAGCAGACCTGCGCTCGATTCAACTTATGCTAGGTCACAGTGATATCTCGACAACTCAGATATATACGCACGTTTTGACGCAAAGGTTAAAGCAGGTCTATCAAACTCACCATCCTCGAGCCTGAACTTCAGGCCCCTGGGTTTTCAAGGAAATGGACGCCCAACTCCCATGAGCGACTACAACTTTCTGATAGAAAGCAAGCTCTCGCAAGAGCAATACAGTGTACTAAGCCTGATCAGCCGCTCGGCCTACGAACTGGGGTTGAACCTGTACCTCGTGGGAGGCGCGGTCCGAGATCTGACGTATGGGCAACAAGTGGTGCGTCACCTGGATTTCGCCCTCGAAGGCAATCCCCTGAAGATTCTTCGCCGCTTGGGATCAGACGACTCATCACCCATGACGAGGTTCACATCTCGCCCTGTCATGGGCAGCGGGGAGCCTCTGGCGCTTGAGCATCAGGAGTTTGACCCACATATTGCCGCGGCGGAACTTTGGTTTACGAATGGAGTGCGAGTGGAACTGGGGCAGTGCCGGGAGGATGTCTTTTCGAAACCCGGCCAGCGTCCGGAGATGCGCCGCGCCACCGTATTTGAAGATCTGAAGCGGCGTGATTTTTCAATAAATGCCATGGCGATTTCGCTTCATCCAAACTCGCGCGGCTTGCTTCTTGACCCTACTAACGGCGCGGCGGACATCGAAAGGCGGGAACTCAGGGTTCTGCATCCCCGAAGCTTTTCTGAAGACCCACTTCGGATTTACCGCTTGCTGCGGCTTGGACTGCGCCTTGATTTCACGCCTGAGGAACGGACCAAGAAGTACTTCGAGACGGCCCTCCAGAATCACGCCTGGGAACGACTGGGTGCGGACCAACAGGGCCGTGAGCTCCGGGCGATCCTGCAGGAGGAGAACCCAGCGCGTATTCTCAAAGTGCTTGTCGAGCGGAAACTCCTGGGGGGGCTGGACAAGAAACTGGCGTCCGCACGGATAGGCTACGACCGCTTTTCCAGGAGCCGCGCGGCGGCCCAGACCGTTCCGGGGGCCGATTCCTACCTGGTCAATTTTCTTTGCCTGGCGGAAAAGCTGAGGAGCAGTGAAAAATTAAGGATGGCGAAGAAGGTACTGAAAATCGGCAAAGTGATCAAAGAAGTCCTGAACATGGAGCGGAACGCCAAGAAGCTCGCCCGGGTACTCGCCAGCTCGAAAGCCGCACTGCCTCGCCAGGTCTACACGCTGCTCGCCAAAGAGTCCCGCCACCTCTTGCTCTTCCTGCTGGTTTATTACCCGCAGGCCAAGGTTCATTCTCGCGTCAAAAACTACCTGACCAAGTACTTGCCGCTTCGGGCAAAGCTGCCTCGCGCGGAATTACAGGCCCTGGGATTCAAACCCGGAGCCAAGTTCGATCAGATCATCGAGAGCGTTTTCCTCGATCAGGTGGATGGCAAGATTAAGACCCCTCAGCAATTGACAAAAGCCTTACGCGAAAGGGCCGGCATCAAAGAGCCGCCGCCTGCGCCTGATATTCGCCTACACCGCCCACGGAAACCCAAAGAAGTGGCGAAGTCCAAACGTGTCGGGCCGGAGGCGGGGGCGCCTTCGGTCAATCCTCCCGCGAGCCTATCTCCGGCCCAGAGTTCGCCGGGGGCAAAGGACAAGGGAAAACTACCCGGCAAGAAAGCCCTGGCAGGGCGTTTGAAGTATTAGGTCGTTGTTGGTGGCGAAACCAGAATTTGGTTCTGGTCATTTCACCTTGTCGAGTGCGGAGGAAAGCATCCGCTCTCGGCATTCAATTACAACCCTGGGGCGTGCTTGCTGATTGTGGAGGGCTGACGGCTGAAGGTGTTGTTCCTGACTTCTGACTTCTGCACATCCGTGCACCACGACCAGACCGTTTCTGTTAGAATGTTTGTGGAATGCCATCCGAAAACTTTGTCCATCTTCATCTCCACACTGACTACAGCCTGCTCGACGGGGCGTGTGAAATCGGCCGCTTGATGGATCGCGCGGCTGAGCTCAAGATGCCTGCCGTCGCCATCACGGACCACGGAAACCTTTTCGGCGCCGTAAAGTTCTACGAAGCGGCGCTGAAGCGGGGGCTGAAGCCGATTCTGGGCTGCGAAGTCTATGTGGCGACCACGAATCGCTTCGACCGCTCCCCGGACGCTGACCGGCCATACCACCTGGTTGTCCTGTGCGAAAACGAAAGAGGTTACCGGAATCTTCTCAAGCTGGCCTCTTCCGCCTTTCTGGAAGGTTACTATTATAAGCCCCGAATCGATAAAGACCTGCTGGCGCGCCATGCCGATGGATTGATCGGCCTGTCCGGGTGTTTACGCGGGGAAGTCGCTGTGGCGCTCACCGCTGACAAACCCGAAGCGGCACGCCAAGCCGCATATGATCTTCGGGACATCTTCGGTAAGGGCAATTTCTATATTGAAATCCAGGACCAGGGAGTCGCAGAAGAGAAGCGCATTAACCCGTCCTTGGCTCGCTTAGCACGCGACACCGGCATACCCCTTGTAGCCACCAACGATTGTCATTACCTCACGAAAGCGGATGCGCGCGCTCAAGACGTTCTAGTCTGCATTCAAACCGGGAAAACCCTCAGCGATCCGAACCGGATGAAGTTCGCCACAGACCAGTTCTATTTCAAGTCGTTTGAGGAGATGCAAGCGGTCTTCGGTGAGGCGCCGGAAGCGCTTTCTCGCACCCTGGAAATTGCCGACCGCTGCAACGTACACCTGGAAGAAAAACAACACGTCTTTCCGCATTTCGAGGTCCCGGCCGGCGAGACGCTCGACAGTTTCTTTGAGAAGGTAACACGGCAAGGGTTTGCGCTTCGGCGCGAAAGGCTGGAGCGGTCGGCGGCAGCGGGAAGACTGCGTTATCCGCTGCAAGCCTATGAAGAACGGCTGGAGCGTGAGATCGAACTGGTCAAGCAAATGCGCTTCGCCGGCTACTTCCTGATCGTCTGGGATTTCATCCGGCATGCGCGCGAGCAATGCATTCCCGTGGGTCCGGGGCGCGGTTCGGCAGCCGGAAGCCTGGCGGCCTACTCCTTGCGCATCACGGACATCGATCCACTGCAGCACGACCTGCTTTTTGAGCGCTTTCTAAACCCCGAACGGATCTCCTTCCCGGACATCGACATCGACTTCTGCATGCGACGCCGCAGCGAAGTCATTAGCTACGTTACGGAAAAGTACGGGCGTGAAAACGTCAGCCAGATCATCACCTTCGGAACCATGGGTGCCAAAGCAGTGATACGCGACACCGGCCGGGCCCTGGACATTCCCTTTGCCGAGGTCGATAAGATCGCCAAGCTGGTTCCCAATACGCTGGATATTACCCTCGCGGAGGCGATCAAGCAGACCCCTGAACTTCGCCAACTGAAGGAAAACGACCAGCGCGTGGCGGACTTGCTCCAGGTGGCGGGCCAACTGGAAGGTCTGGTGCGCCACGCTTCCACTCACGCCGCTGGGGTGGTTATCTCACCCCAACCCCTGCAAGAGATCGTTCCACTCTACAAGAGCAACAAAGATGAAATCACCACGCAGTACGCCATGGATGACCTGGAAAAGATCGGCCTGCTGAAAATGGACTTTCTGGGTCTTACCACGCTCACCGTCATCGATGACTGCGTGAAGCTGATTGAAGCGACGCGGGGAGAGAAACTGGATCTGGAAAACCTGCCTCATAATGATGAAGAGAGTTATGCCTTGCTCGGAAAGGGACTGACGGCAGGAATCTTCCAGTTTGAAGGTCGGGGAATGACCGACATCCTCCAGCGTGTGAAGCCCAGTCGCCTGGCGGACCTCACAGCTTTGAACGCGCTGTACAGGCCCGGTCCCCTTCAGGGTGGCATGATCGATGACTACATTGCCCGCAAGACAGGCAAGAAGCGCGTGACTTACGACCTCCCCCAACTTAAAGAGATTCTCGAAGAAACGTACGGTGTGATTGTCTACCAGGAACAGGTCATCCAGATCTTTAACAGAGTCGCCGG
>JBEKUR010000236.1:0-8918 GCA_049514855.1 Terriglobia bacterium | reverse complement strand
GGGTGACGATAGGCCTCGGTCTCCTTCTTGACGCCGCCCGTGGCCGCATCCCAGTACCAGCCGCTGCCTTGCGAATTCCGATGGTACTTGTGCCACAGGCCGCAGTTAAACCATACGGGTGAATTGAATGAAGCTTTTTGACGAACCAGGAGGTGAACCAGTTCGCCGTGGAAGTTCTTGGCGTCCTCCTCGGTGCGGAAGTAACCGCCCTCCACGCCCCACTGGGCGATGGTGTCAGCCACGCGGCTGATGAGCTGCCGCACACTCGATTCGCGCTCCGGCGTGCCCAGCTTTCCGTGGAAGTACTTCGAAGCCACGATGTTGGTGGCGGTCTGTGACCAGTCGCTCGGCACTTCCACATTGCGTTGCTCGAAGATCACCAGCCCCTTCTCGTTCTGAATGGACGCCGTCCGCAACTCCCACTCGATCTCATCAAATGGATGAATGCCGGGCTTGGCGAAAAAGCGCTTCACATTAATGCCCTGTTTGCTTGCGCTCTCCATCGTCGGGATCGCGGCTATTGTTGCCATCGAAACGGCATCCCTTTCCGCCATGTAGGCCTCCTCCGGTAGGAACTGTCGCTTAGTGTCCGAATTGCGGTGAGTCGTAATCCCGATGAGCATCGGGATCGCCTCGCTCCTCTGGCCGCGCCCCTCTCCGAGCGCCACCAGCCCCCGCACTCGACTTGCAGGAATCTAACCTAGCGCGCTAGATTTGTCAAGGCCGAAAAACACAACATATGGTGGTTCTCTCCTGAGCACATTCAAAATGTTGTGGAAAAAGCTTAGCGCCCGAGAGGGGGATTGATTGTCGGGAACTGGGTGCTGCAAAGGGCAGCGTGGTTGAAAGACAGATTTAGCTCGGGAGAGGCGCCTTCAGATTAGATTTGTTGAGGGCGCGGACCAGTTGGCCTACGACTGCCTCTTTCGAAGTCCCGCGCACAACGGCAATCTCATCAACCAGGAGTTGCCATGCGCGATCCATCATCTTTTTCTCGCGGAACGAAAGAGGCTTGGCCTGGTTCAGGATGATGAGAGTCTTCAAGACTTCCGCAACCTGTTGAAGCGACCCGCTCCGCATCTTCTCGGAATTCTCCTTATACCGCCCCTTCCAATCCTGCGGAGACTTACTCTGCCCCTTCTGCAAGTAGTCGAGGATGGTGCTTATCTCGCTGGTCCTGGTCACCCGGCGCAGACCTACGTTGACCACGCTGCTGATAGGAACGATCACCCGCATGCTGCCCGAGGTGAGCCGAAGCAGATAAAACATTTCGGGCTGACCAGTTAAATTTCGAGTGGAAATCTGTTCGACGATACCCACACCTTGATTGGGATAGACAACCTTATCCCCTATCTGAAACGGCATAAGTTTCCTCGGTGATGATAAGGATGAATGGATCCAACTCTTTAGACTAACTCTGCCGCGGTTGAAAGTCAATGGGGCGCACAGGCGAGTGGAGGGCTGCGAACTCCAACCGCGGGGTGGGCGACGAAGCGCTCTGTGAGCAATCAATCCGCGCCGCAGGGGAAGATGCGTGATAGAATTGAGGCGTCAACATGAGCCTTCGGGAACGCATTCGGAGTATTTTCCGCCTTTTTCTGTTACTCACGGTGCTGGTGACCGCGGCGCTGGTCAGCGCCCTCATGACCATCCGGCTTACCATCCGGGGCCACCAGGAGACGATGCCGAACATGGTCGGATTATCTTTCGACTATGCTCAACGCATGGCCACCGGATTAGGCCTTGAAATGAAAGTTGAAGATAAGCTCTTCAACACCCAATACCCTCCCCAGGCGATAGTGTCCCAGATGCCTCCCCCAGGGACCCGCATCAAGATCGGCCAGCATGTGCATGTCCTGGTGAGCCTGGGACCGCCCCAGGTCGTCATCCCCAACTTTTTGGGGACCAGCATTCGCGTCGCAAGGATCACGGCTATTCAGCGCAACCTCACGCTGGGCGATATTGTGGGAATTCATTGGCCCCAGTCTGAACCCGATCAAGTCGTGGCACAGGATCCGCCACCGGAAAGCACCGAGGTAAGGAGCCCCGCCGTGGACATTCTGGTTTCTGTCGGGGAAGCGCCTGAAGCATACCTGTGCCCGAGATTGGTCGGCCAACCCATTGCGGAAGTCCGCCGCAGCCTCGAGAAGGCAGGCTTCAAAGTGGCTCGTGTTACTTCCATTACCACCGAAAGCGGCCCTCGAGGCATCATTTTCACGCAATCGCCTGCCGCTGGAAGCAAGATCGGCTCGAACGCCGTGTTCAGCTTCCAAGTCTCGCAATAATGGAGCAAGGCGCATCCCCCGCCCTCGAAGTTCAGGATGACATGTCATTGGCAAGTGACACTGTGTCAGTTCTGTGGTATTGAAAAACTCCTCGTCCACGGCATGATAACTGCAACACTATGTCCGTAAGTGTTGGGAAGGCGTGTGCGAAGTTCCAAAGTGTCCCATGTAGCTCGCCTTTATGGGTGGAAACTCGCAGTTTGATGTTTCATCGCTAGCCGTGGTTGATGTGGGGTCAAAACATGGCTTGGGGCTGGAATCGTTGCACGGAAAGGCCCTTGAAATGAGTCTGGGCAGGTTGGTGATTCTCAGTTCGGTCATTCTACTCCTTGGAGGCAGCGCATGCCTCCGGGCTTCAGACGATTGTCTTTCCTGTCACGGACCGTCCACCGGTTTGACGAACTCGCAAGGCAAGCCCATCACAGTCAAGGCGGAGGCGCTCGCGCATAGCGTCCACAAAGACGTTCGCTGCGTGGATTGCCACGCAGGGGCAGCCAACTTCCCGCACACGGCAAAGAGCGCATCGGCCTCTTGCCTTGCCTGCCACGGAGAAGTCTCCGGGGAGCTGGTGGCCAGCGCTCACGCGGCGCTCGGAAAGCCGGATAGTTCCGAAACCTGCATGGCTTGCCATGGCGACGCCCACGAGGTTGTTGGGCCTTCCACACGCGGCACGGCCTTCTGCGCCACCTGCCACGCAGACGAGGTCAAACAATTCGCCACGAGCGTTCACGGCCGCGCGCACGCTCACCTGAACGGGGATGCTCCGACCTGCCAGAGCTGCCACGGGCTCACGCACCGAGTGGTGGCCGCCGGCGCCCCAAACTCGCCGGTCAGCAAGCTGAACCTGCCTCGGACCTGCGGGCAATGCCACTCGAACCCCGCCTTGGCAGCCAAATACCTGTTCACGGTGGCCAAGCCCGTGGAAGCCTACGAGTCGAGCGTGCACGGACGCGCCATCCAGGCCGGCAAGATGAATGCCGCGGTGTGTAATGACTGCCACGGCGTCCACGACATCCTTGCGGGGGATGACCCGCGCTCGCCGATTTTCAAAATCCGGGTAGCCTCGACGTGCGGGAAGTGCCACACGCAGGTTTTTGGTCAATACAAGGAAAGCATTCACGGCCGCGCCGTGGCGGCGGGCGTTGATTCTGCTCCCACCTGTACAGACTGCCACGGTGAGCATCGAATCCTAGCTCCGAACGACCCCAACTCCCCGGTTTATGTGGCCAACATTTCCCGCGTAACCTGCTCGCACTGCCACGCGGACCAGCGGCTGAATGCGCGCTTTGCCCTCCCCGCGGGCCGCGTGTCAAGCTATGAAAACAGCTACCATGGCTTGGCGGCGCAGGCCGGTTCCCAGACCGTTGCCAATTGCGCGTCCTGCCACGGTGTACACAACATCTTGCCCTCTGCCGATCCTCGTTCCACCATCGCCAAGGCCAATCTTGCCGCCACGTGTGGTAAATGCCATCCGGACGCCGGGAAGACGTTTGCCCTTGGGCCGGTCCACGTGCTGCCGGCCTCGGCGGCCGAAAGTCGCTGGCTTTTCTACGTGCGGCTGTTCTATCTCTTTACCATTCCCACCGTCGTAGGGTTCATGCTACTGCACAATCTCCTGGACTGGCTGCGCAAGCTGCGCCGCCATGTCGCCCGGTACCGCCTGGTCCAAACACCTCTCCGCTTTACCCTGAGCGAGCGGGTTCAGCATGCGCTGCTGCTGATCAGCTTCATTACGTTAGTGATTACGGGCTTCATGTTGAAGTTCCCGGAAAGCTTCTGGGCGGCGCCGCTGGTGAGGTGGGAGAAGGGCTTGCCGATACGCGGCCTTGTGCATCGCATCGCGGGGGTAGTGTTGATCGGGGCGGGCTTCTATCACCTTCTCTATCTCGTCTTCACTCAGGAGGGGCGGCGAGACCTGCGTGGCATGTTGCCCAGGGTCCGAGATATGCGCGAGGCGGTCCAGACCGTGGGCTATAACTTGGGGTACCGCCGGGAAGCTCCGCCTTACTCCAAATTCAATTACGCGGAGAAGCTCGAGTACTGGGCCCTGGTCTGGGGGACCGTGGTCATGGCGGTCACGGGCATTTTCCTTTGGGCGCACAACTTCGTGCTTGAATACCTCTCCAAGGTCTGGCTCGACATCGCCACGGCCGTCCACTACTACGAGGCCATCCTGGCCACCCTCGCCATTGTCATCTGGCACTTCTACGCCGTCATCTTTGATCCGGAAGTTTACCCCCTGAAGTGGACCTTCGTGAGCGGCCGCGCGCCTGAGCACGAGGTGAGAGAAGAAGAGGAAGAAGCCGCGCCCAAAGCTGCTCCGGAATCAAAATAAGTCAGTTGTCGTCAGGAGCGCGGGCTTCTAGCCCGCACGGAGTGCGGCCAAGGAGGGCCGCGCTCCCAGGGGTATGCGCTTGAGACTGAGCCATTACGGTTCTTGCTTCTTTGTTATGGCCCCTAACAGGCTGCGGAAAAACCCGTCTGGCCTGTCATTCCGAGGAGCCGCAGGCGACGAGGAATCTCGCATTGTCTTGAAAATACTCAGAGCGGGATTACTCCGCGGCTTTTTAATCGTGAATATTAATAGACATTTGGATGTTTGTCGTGTTTAGAGCCGCGGAGTAATGCGCTGCGCGCCCAACTCCGCGCTTGTATCTACCCTCTGCGGCCAGTCAGTGTATAATGACAGTATGGGAAACCGTGTGATCCACATCTCGGCCACGGAAGCGGCAAGCGATTTTGCCGCGTTATTGGATCATGTACGCGCTGGCGACGAAGTTGTCATCGAGCACGATGCACGTCCGGTCGCGGTGCTGCGCCCTGCCGCGCCCGCGCCCTCCCTTGACAAAACCTTCGCGGCCATCGCCCAAGACGTCCCGGACGAAGAATGGGAGCGCGTCCCCAGGGACCTCGCCAAGAACCTCGATCATTACCTCTACGGAACCTCGAAAGTAACTTCATGAATCGCATCTTCGCGGACACCAGCCACTGGATCGCCCTTTTCAATCCGCGCGACGAACTTCACGCCAGAGCTGTGGCCGCTGCCCAGAGCCATTCTGACGATCAAATGGTCACCAGCGAGATGGTCCTGGTTGAATTCTTGAACGGGTTTAGCGACCGCGGACCTCGCCTTCGCGCCGCCGCTTCGAAAGCAGTCAAGGCTCTGCGAAGCGGCCCCAACGTGACGGTGATACCCCGGACGAGCGATCAGTTCGAAAGGGCATTGAGCCGATACGAGGAGAGGATTGACAAGGACTGGAGTCTTACCGACTGCGCCAGCTTCTTGATCATGGAAGCGGAGGGGATTGGAGCTGCCCTGACCCACGATCAGCACTTCGCCCAGGCTGGTTTCCAAGCCCTGTTGCGTTGATTGCGCCCGAAGTCCCCGCTCGTCAATCTGAAACCCTCAATCGGCAATCATCTATCCCTAGTCCCGAGCCCCTTTCTTGTCCTCAATCAGCAATCGGCAATCATCGATTGCCAATGCCAAGCCCCCGGCCCGAAACCCGTATCCCGTGCCCCGTGTCCCATATCCCGGTCCCTCCGACCTCGGACTTCCGACCCCGGACTTCGGACTTTGTCTTCGGCGGTGGCCTCCACAAAGTCGAGCCCAAAGAACCCGCCCAAATCCCCGCCCGCGTGGTGCTCGAAAGCATCGACACTCACCTGCGCATCGAACAGCAGGAAAGCAAGTAGCGCGGACCGCCGATTTTGCGGTCCGCGTCTTTTCCGTAGTTATTATCGCCACCGTGCCGTATTCTATCGCGGTGTCGAAACTCCGGCGTCCTTTTCTTTCCGATCGATATTTCTTTATCGTCGTGCGCCTGCTCACGCGGCGAGAGAAATTCACCGAGCCTGATTTCGCCCTGTTGGCGCGAGCCTTCAACCGAGCGCGGGCACTGCACCCTTTTCACCTGACAGCTTGGGTCTTTCTCCCCGAACACTGGCACTGCATTTGCGCGCCGGTGTATCCGGTAACGATTTCACTGGCCATGAAGTCGGTGAAGCAGAGCTCGATGAGCGCGGTCAACCAGCGCCGGGGCGCGGAGGGCGAACTGTGGCAACCCAGGTTCTTCGACCGCGCCCTGCGCACTGTCAAGGAATACAACGAAAAGGTCGAATACATTCACCTAAACCCGGTGAGGGCCAGTTTGGTCAGGCGCCCGGAAGATTGGCGATGGTCAAGTTACAACGAATACGCCGGCATGAGCTCCGGCGAATCCGTCAGCCGACGGACAGTTTGATCGTAGACCGCGTGAGAATGCCCTCCGACGCGCGCGCACGAATTTGATCGCTCCATCAGGGCGCCGAAAAGACGCGGACCACAAAAGCGGTGGTCCGCGCTACCGGCTTTTTGCGGAGGATTGTTAAAACTGCCACCGCTGCAGTCAAGATTCCCTCCGATCCGCGCACCCAACAGTCGCACCTCGCCCTGAGCAATGAATCCTGTGCGAAGAAAGAGACCTCCTTTGACGGTCAAACCGTCGCCGACGATGGGCCCAGTTCGGCTGCCGTTCAGGTACAGTGCGGGAAGTTGCGCAGACGCCAAGTTGATTTCCTGCGGCACACAGCAGTGTAAGAGGGATAGGGGGAAGGGTACCTTGACGTAAGAAAGATCCAACGTACCGGTTACCAATGCGCCGAAGAGTTTGATTCCCCTGGAGTCGACCTTTTCCACGGCTGCCAGATTTGTACACAGCCAGTAAATGCGGTCCGCGCGCACCTCACATTTCGGCACCCATTCTTCGTCTTTTGAAGCGTCCTCCGGACTGTTGTTGATGGCCTGGTTCGGCCCACAGCTCGCGATATCGCCTCCAACGACCGCGCGGAGGAGCTTTGTTTCGGCTTCGTTGAGATCGCCGAACCGATTCGTGGCCAGGGCGATCAGCTCTTCGGCTGCTTGGTCAGGATAATTGGCCGGGATCATGCATTGACCTCATTAGCGAGGGGCGGGCGCCGACATCGTCTGCTGGCGCAGAGGGCAGTACCGCCGCCTTCAGCAAATATCAAGCGTATCCGCAACTACACGCGCAGTTAGCACTATTTCGAACTCAAGCAGTTGCAGTTTATCACTACCCGCACGTTGCGTCGCACGGGAACTCTGTCTTCGGGACCATTCAGTCTCCCGGGAAACTGGTGGAAGCAGGTAGCGCGGACCGCCGATTTTGCGGTCCGCGTCTTTTCCGTAGTTATTATCGCCACCGTGCCGTATTCTATCGCGGTGTCGAAACTCCGGCGTCCTTTTCTCTCCGATCGATATTTCTTTATCGTCGTGCGCCTGCTCAGGCGGCGAGAGAAATTCACCGAGCCTGATTTCGCCCTGTTGGCGCGAGCCTTCAACCGAGCGCGGGCACTGCACCCTTTTTACCTCTCACCTTAACCCGGTGCGGGCCGGTTTGGTCAGGCGCACGGAAGATTGGCGATGGTCAAGCTACAACGAATGCGCCGGCACGAGCGCCAACGAACAAAAGGAACGCTGCGGTTTGATCGTCGACCGCGTCAGAATGCCCTACGGTCCGCGCGCACGAATTTGATCGCTCCATGACGGGGCCGAAAAGACGCGAACCACAAAAGCGGTGGTCCGCGCTACCTGCTCTGGGCAGTTGACGGGGCACTCGGAAACAATCAATTTGACCCGTTCAAACGTAACGTCTGACTCCTCCGAAGTCCCCTTCGAGGGAGATTGTGCTGGTACAGCATTCGCTGGGATTGATCGCGAGTAACGCCGCAGGGTTTAGTATTACCGATTCCTGTTGATAAATCCCCTTGTCACCACTGAACTGGGCATCGCCCAGGAGCGCTGGTGGCGCATGCGTTGTCGTTAATGTATGCGCCCCAATGCTCCGTCATCTGTGCAGAGTTGGGTTAGCCACGCATTGGGACAGTCCATGGACGGTTTGGGAGGGGGTAGTGCAGAGGTAGGCGTACTTTGCGTCACTCCGCGGCTTTTAATCCGCTGGCATCGCGCCGTTCTGACTCACTCAAGAATTGTCGCAACCTTCGCCAGAACCTCGTCCATGATCGCATCGGGTACGTTTTCCAGCTTTCTGCCGTTGCGCGCGCCGAGATCGAGCGCGTGGGGCTGGTCGCAGCGGACAACGCCGGTTGTTTTAGTACCGGCACCTGTCAGAGATACCGCAAATCCGGCGGTCCGCGCGAAGTTCCCGCCGCTGGTGATGGGGAGAACCACGGGCACCTTGGTGAGTTGGTTAAAGGCGTCGGGGGAGATGATCAAGACAGGGCGCCGGCCCTTTTGCTCGTGTCCTTCCGCGGGATCAAGGCCCACCACCCAGATTTCGCCACGTCTCATCAGATCAGCTCCCGACCCACCGGCTGGTTATCGAGCCATTCCCGATCCTCTTTTGTGCGGCGGGCCTTGGAGTCGCACTGGGCGAGCAGTTCGTCCAGGGTGTAGCGGGGCCGTTTTGGCGGCTCCAACACCAGCCGGCCGCGTTCGATGGCAATGCCGAGCTTTGCTCCCGGCCGCAAGCCCAGGACGTCGAGCACGGCGCGCGGTACCGCCAGCATGACCGAGCCGCCTACCTTGCGCAGATTGGTTGTGTGCATAGCCATTCCTTTCGATTATATTTCAATATAACACCTTGCATGAGGATTCACAACCCTGGCAGCTTT
>JBEKUR010000235.1:0-8944 GCA_049514855.1 Terriglobia bacterium | reverse complement strand
GTGAGGATTTGAAGCCCTTGTCTGCGGGTTCTATTGTTACCACTGCCGGGGAATCCGTGTTCTCACTGGCGAGGATTTGATCCAGCGAGCCGTCGAAGCCGCTGAGGCGAACGTAATAACAGCCGTCGGAAGCGGACCTTGTACGATAAGTTCCGGGCTGAATGTCTCGTCCGACGATATGAATGCCGTCACCGAAATGGGCATAGCGGTAGTCGATCGGTGATTCAGTTTGAGCTTTGGCAGGTGCTCTATCGTATGTGTTGTTCCCATTCGGTTGCACCGAGTTGCGTGGAGTCACAGAGACTAGCACGTACAGCAGAAGGAGAATGACGAGCCCAAGGGTCAAACCGAGCCATTTCCGGGACCTTACACGGGGAGGCGGGTTGGGCGTCCCTCCGTCTGAAGTGCGCGGACTCCCGCAGAAAACGCAGAAGTTCGACTTTTCCAACATTTCCTTGCCGCACTTTGGGCAAAACATCGTTGCTTAGCAACCTGGTATGGCGGGAATTTCCGCCACCCACGAGCCGTCTTCCTGCTGGTAGAGAATCGTCTTGTAATCCTCAATACTCATGACCGGATGGTTCTAATTCCGCCCCAGTATACCACGGGGTCACCTCAATGGTTCTTCCCTGCCCTATGGTTGTCAGTTCGCTCATCGGTGACGATGGCTTTGTTTTTTCCTTTTGATAGGAGGTTTTTTTGTAGTTGTGGGGGCCGGGTACCCTCTCTGGATTCCGGATTCGTAAGTCGATGCAGACGTTACGAAGCGTCCCACGGGTTAACGACAGGCACATGCGCCTTGTCGTAGTCGCTTCGATCACGCGTAACAACCGTAAGGCCGTGATGAATAGCAGTCGCGGCGATAATCAAGTCTGGCTGGGAGAAAGTATGGCCCGTCTTTCGGCCTTCCTCGACCAAAAGTCGCCACTTGAGCATGATGTCTTCGGTGACCTGGAGAACCCGATGGTCGAACATCGGTCGTACCTTGTGCGTGAGCCAGTCATTCAGCTCGGCGCGGCGGTTTGGTTCGTCAACAAGCTCGATGCCGAAGCGGATCTCGGCGAGAGTTACCGCGCTGACGTAAAGTTGATCAAGCGGGCACCTGGCGACAAAATCTACGACTCTCGGTTCCGGCTTTGGGCGGCGCAGTTCTGACAAGACATTGGTATCAAGAAGCCAGGCCATCAGAATGTAACACCTCGAACCGGAAGGCGCGCGCTAGCTGGTTCGAGGTCGATTTCTCTATATGGCGAAGCTTGCATGGCGGCTACCAGGTCGGCACCGGTGTGTGTGGCGGCGTCGCTGGATAATTCCATTGCCGGCGGCGCTGACTTCAACGCCTGCATAAGAACATCTTCAACGCTCTGGAAGACGCCGCTTTTCATCCGTTCCCGGATGAGGGCTTCGAGTTCCGGTCTATGAATTTCGATGGTCATCGCTGCAGCTCTCCTGTCTCTGCGCTCTCATAATAGAGGGGTCATGTCTCTCTTTTGGGCCAGCCGTGATCAACCGGGCGCGGATAGTCTTTGGATCGCTCCAGATCGAGATTGGCTCCGGCAAAGGGAGAATTTAGGAGTAAGTCGGAAAGATTATCGAACCGCTTATGAATTGGTCGCGGCTCTGCAGCGACGGGCAAGCCCGCTTCCTTGGCGACAAGTTCCTGGAGGTAGGCGTCCAGCGAGACGCCCCGCGCATGCGCTCGCGCCATCAGGCCTTTTTCTACTTCAGGGTTTAGGTTTAAGATCACGGTCATGGCTGCGGCTCCTTCTTCTTCCATAGTACCGGATATGGGGGCCTTCTGTCACGAGATGACTGGAACGATGTCGGCTATATCGACCTGGAGGAAAAAACCTTGCAACCCATAGGTAGCCCGTTTAACAAAATACTGTTACCTATGTCTTGGGTACATTCTGTTACCTATCTGTCCGGTACGGACCCGGAAAATGTGGTGCGGGCGGGGGGATTTGAACCCCCACAGGCCTTGCGGCCCAACGGATTTTCTTACCATCTGCGGCTTTCGCCGCCGCCGTCCGGCGTTTGTGGTCTGGACTATCCCTTCACCCTGGCCTCTCGCCGTGGGTGCTGCCCGTCTAGTCTCTACACCTTCCCGGACGGATGCGCTCCGTCCGGGCTTGGCTCGGGATTGCCATTTTACAGGTTTCCCCGAATTTGAGCAGTTCTGCATCGCCGGTTTCCCGGCGAGCACTCAAGTTTGTGTCAAGTCCGGTGCGTCTGCCGATTCCGCCACGCCCGCGTGGCAGGTGATCTACACATGTCTATCATAGAGCAGCCAAGCAGAATTTACACGTCAGTTTCCGGGGCCGGTGGTCCTGGTCGATATTGTGTTCTGGGCTGGTTTTTGATTATTTGTTTTGGCTTTGGCCTCATGATGTTGATCGCGGCGGCGTCGAGCTGAGTCTTGATGTGCGCCGCGTAGTATTTCTCGATCATCTCGACGCTGGTACGGCAGTTTTTGGCGATCTGGTAGATGTCGGCGCCCTCCATCAAGCGGAAACATATGTACGTGTGCCGCAGGCTGTAAGCCGTTCGAGGCCGGCCTTCACGATCAAACCGGAGATTTTCTTCGTCGAGGATCGTCTTGAAAAGCTCGCGCTCCCACTTCGGAAAGATGATGTCTGTCGGTCCCGGAAGGCGCCATTCTTCGGACCCGTTCTTAATAGTGTTTGGTCCCCTCCCCTCCTTGCGCGTGTGGTCCGCGCGCGCCGGGCGCTGTCTGGCCCTCGCTCTCTCAAAGGGGCGCACGGCGCCAGGCATGCTCTTGCAGTAGCCGACACCGCGCTTGCCGCGCACCTCGATCTCAAGGATCGTCTGACCAAGCGCCTCGTCTTCGACAATCGCCACGTCCCGAAATTGAAGGCGCCGGGCTTCGTCAGGCCGCAGGCCAGTGTTAGCCGAGAAGAGCACGTAATCGTGAAGTTGTTCCGATTCCCATTTGTAGCGCTCCTGCTTCGGCTCGTGGGCGCGTTTTCTTGTGGCCTCGTAGAGCTTCTTGTATTCCTCGGGGGAGAACCACGCCCGATGCGAGATTTTCGGGGATGATCTGTACGGCTCGGAAAGGTCGGGAAGGTGATCGAGCCACCCCTGGCGGATGGCGGTTTTCAAGGTCTGCCGCAGAACCACGAGCTCCTGATGCATGGTGTTGTGGGCGGGCGGCTTGCCGCGCTTCGCCATCGCTTCTTCGTGGCGATGAATGCGGTATTCCTGGATTTTACCGGCGGTGATTTCCGAGAGGCCCAAATGGCCGAAGAACGGCACCAGATGCACAGTCGAGCGCCAGTGCTGGCCTTTGAGGTAGTCTTTGCTGCGCTGGCCCTGCGTGATGATGTCGTATTCACGCAAGAACAGCTCTGACGCTTCGCGGAAGGTTTTTTCGGTTTTGATTTCTCCGGTGCGGAGTTTTCCTCGAAGCTGAAGGTACCAATCCTCGGCGATCTCTTTGGCCTTTGAGAGGCTCTCCTCCTTTGTGCTGGTCCGGCGATTCTTGCCGGCGAAATAGCTGGAGCACTGCCAGAGGCTGCTGTTCGGGCGTTTGTAAACGTGAACCTTGCCGCCGAGGATGCTGTATTGTTCGGGCATCGCTGATGCCCTCCCCCACTCCTTCAAAAATGCGAAACTGTGAAAGAGTTGTGTAAGAGTATCAGATGCTTGGTGTTATGTCAATAACTTATGTAGATTGTGCTTGTTAATGAGATTTAGAGAAAATTAACGTACGATTTTAAGTCCCTTGCGTCTACCAGTTCCGCCACCCCCGCACATGCAACAGAAAGAACTTAGCACGCTACTCTTTTTCACTCAAGCCCCCGGTGTCCATCCCGTGACCCTAAGATTCACTATTCTTCGCCACCAGCAACGCTGAATCCACCCCCCTGAGGGACTAGCATACATGTCGAGGCTACAATCGGGAACTGATCTGAAGGCTCTTATTCTGGCGAGCCGTGGCTGCTGGCCTCGTGCTCGTCTGCGCCAGGGCGACGTCCACAGGGCTCGCCACAGACTCGCCGGATGCGGAAAACCCGGGTGCGTTCTGAAAGCCTACTTTACAAACTTGATGATCCCAAAAGATGCCGGCTGGTGGAAGGACTTATTAGGTCCGGCGGGCAACGCGCTCCAACACATGAAGCGCCTCCGGGCGTCGTCTCCAGGGCCGTCGGCGCGGTACAGATTCAAGCGCCATTCATCCCCTGCATGGATGGCGTTCACCATCATGGATTTGACCGGGACACGCATCTCCACCCACCAGACTTTATGCTCTGCGTCGACCTTTGTAGCATGCTCGAAGTGAGAGTCCCAGCCAGCATCACCGAACGGCGTCTTAGTGAGGTCGATCTCCAGGTCAACCCACTGATTGTTGGGTGCCACTTCGAACTCGTAATAGTGGAGAAAACGCTCCGGCTGAGGATTGATGAATGCTTCCACCACGTCACGATTCCAGAGTTCCCAACGCTCTTTGGCGGAGTCTTCGCCTGCGTAAATGTTCAGAGATTGATATCTGCACCAATAGGCGAAGTATACGTAACCCGGGGTCCAGAGACTTGCCACCTGCACTTCAGAATCAGGGAAATGGTTGTGCCCGAAGCGGTCCTGATCGAACCTGATGCGGGGAGCATCCTGCCAGACCTTCTTTGAGAGGTTACCATCCGGAGCGAAATCAGCGGGTGTAAACTTCGATGTCATCGTGAGATTCCGAATGTATTGGCTGTTCTCCGGCACGGGCTGCGCAATCCCCTTTACTCGCAGGACGTATGAACAAGCGAGCACCAGCAATGCTGCGATTAGCAAATGATACCGAACCAAGTCCGTCATTATAGCTCTCCCCTGTCCCCGTTCATAATGGTCAGCAATCTATCAAACGCAATACACCAAGATCAAACTAAAAACAAACCAAGCGCATTGATCCTTTGTCCTAAAAAAGTGTAACCTTGGCCACGCGAGACTTTTGCAAAGAATCTGGAGGAGGCATGAACCGTGTTAATCGCAGGCAATGGCTGAACCGTGTAGGCGCCGCAGGGGTGGCGGCGGTGGCAGGCACTGGTTCATCGGCCATGAGCAAGCCACAGCAGCCCGCCAAGCAGGAGCGCCTTGAACTGGCGGACTTCCAACCCAAGAGCATGCTTCACGTGCCGGAAACGAACGTTACCCGGTCGCACTTTCCCGTCATTGACGTTCACACCCATCTCACCAGGGGGGCGCAGGGCAAGAATGGTGTGACCCTGGGAGAGGAGATAAAGTTCCTCGCCTCTCCAGACGACATTCTCCCGGTGATGGACCGGAAAAACATCCGCTTGATGGTAAACCTCACCGGTAACTATGGAAAGGGCCTTGAGGAAGCTGTTCAGCGCTTTCAGCAGGCACACCCTGACAGGTTCATGGTTTTCACGGAGCCAGGATGGGACCACTTCAACCGTCCAGATTACCCGCGATGGCAGGCGGACGAGATCGGACGCGCGCATGAGGCAGGCGCGAAAGGATTGAAAGTGCTGAAGACTCTGGGCCTCTATCTGCGGCGAGACGTTACTTCGGGCCCGCTGGTGGAGATTGACGATCCTCATTTCGACCTCATGTGGGAATCGTGCGCAGCCTTCAACATGCCGGTGGCCATTCACATCTCAGATCCCGAAGCTTTCTTCCTGCCCATTGATAGGTTCAACGAACGGTTCGAGGAACTGAACAATCACCCCAACTGGTCGTTTCATGACCAGGACTTTCCCAGCAACAGAGAACTGCTGGAAGCGCGCAATCGCGTGTTCGCGCGCCATCCCAAGGTAGCGTTTATTGCCCTCCACGTGGGAAACAACGCAGAGAACCTGGCTTCTGTCTCCGAATGCCTGGCCCGTTTCCCGAACATGTATGTCGACCTCGCGGCGCGCACCGGGGAACTCGGCCGCCAACCCCGCACGGCACGCAAGTTCTTTGAAAAACACCAGGACCGCATCATGTTTGGGACGGACGCCGTGCCAAACGGGACGATGACTCCCCAGCAGGTTCTCTCCACCAAACTTTATGAGATCTATTACCGCTTTCTGGAGACGGAGGATGAGTACTTCGATTATGCGCCGGCGCCCAAGCCGCCCCAGGGAAGATGGCAGATTTACGGGCTCGGTTTGCCTGAAAGCATCCTACGCAAGGTCTACTACGAGAACGCGGAACGAGTTCTGGGGATCGTCGATTGACGATCGGCGATTGGTGATTGAAAAAAGCTGCCAGCCCTCAGCCATCGGCTTTCGGCAAACAATGCGCCGGCCCCCTTGTCATTCCGATCCCGCAGTCGCGGGAGAGGAATCCCGCCCTGTTCTGTGCGGGAGGAGGGAATCAGAGCGAGATTCCTCTCCCGCGACTGCGGGATCGGAATGACAGGTTAATGCGGAGGCTTACCACAGAGGCCGCAGAGGTTGCCGGCGGGTGCCCTGTTTGCTGAGAGCTGACGGCTGAGAGCTGATAGCTTGGTCGCGAGCTTTTTACCGAGCTTTGATTTCGGTCCAGTACCGATCGTAAAGCTGCGCGACGGGGCCGATATCACGCATGAATTCGCAATGGACCAGGGACGCGGGGTTGGGAAAGACGGCGGGATTGCGGAGGAGCCAGGGTTCGATCTCGTTCTTATCGTAGCGATTGGGAGTGTTAAAACCCGAATCGTTCACGAAGAGCGCGGCGACTTCGGGACGGTGGAAATAGTTGATGAACGCTTCCGCCAGCTCCTTGTGCAGAGCCTGGCGCGGGATGCAGGCGCAATCGACGGAAATCGTGCAGCCTTCTTTGGGAACAACGTACCGGAGGTTCGGCTCATCGCGCATCACGAAGGTCATGTTGCCGTTGTAAGCCTGCGCGATCCAGGCATCGCCGGCGGCGAGGTCCTCCTGGAAATTGGAGCTGTTATAGCCCTTCACGAGAGGTTTCTCGCCGAGAAGCAGGTCGCGCGCCTGCCGGATTTCATCGGGGTTGGTGGAATTGAGCGAATAGCCAAGCTTCTTGAGGGCCATGCCGAAGACTTCGCGCGTGTCGTCGAGCAGAAGGATGTGGCCGGCGTAACGAGAATCGAACAACACCGACCAGCTATCAACATTTTCCTTGACCAGATCGGCGCGGTAGGCGAGGCCCGTGGTCCCCCAAGCGTACGGCACCGAATAATTGTTGTGGGGATCGAAGGGAAGGCCCAGGAAGCGGTTGTCGATATTGGCCCAGGCGTTGGGCAGCTCGCGTTTGTCGAGCGGGGCCAGTAATCCCTGCCGGATGAGAACCTCGACCATGTAATCGCTGGGGACCACCAGGTCATCGCTGACGTTGCCCCCCTGGAGTTTTGCCAGCAAGGCTTCGTTCGAGTCGTAGAGGTCGTAGTTGACCTTGCAGTGGAACTCGCGTTCAAACCCCTGAACCAGCCGCGGGGAGATGTACGAGGACCAGATGTAAATGTTCAGTTGCGGGAGGTTTTGGCCGGAGGGCCAGGTGCGGGCGACGACCGGAGCCAGCATGAGCAGGAAAACTGCGCTGGTGCTCAACACCGCGGTTCGGACTTTCATGGCTCCACGTTCGAGACGTTGCGCGATGTAGACCAGGGGAATGGTCGCCGCCAGGATCACCGTGGAAATGGCGTTGATTTCCGGCGTGACCCCGCGTTTCAGCCGCGAATAAATTTCCAGTGGTAAGGTCGTGGAGCGAACCCCCGCCACAAAGGAAGTGATCAGGTAATCGTCAAACGAAGTGGTAAAAACCAGCAAGGCCGCAGAGAGGATAGCCGGCGCTGCAATGGGGAGGGTGATGCGGAAAAATGTGGTCCATTCGTTCGCCCCCAAGTCGAGCGCGGCCTCTTCAATCGAGCGGTCCATGCCCGCCAGACGCGCCCCCACCACAATGATCACGTAAGAAATGCAAAAGGTGATATGAGCAATGATGACGGTGGAGAGGCTCAACTGCATGCGCAGCAGGCTCAAGAAGATGACAATCGCCACCGCCATGACGATTTCGGGAATGACAAGAGGAAGGTAGACGATTCCATCCAGGATGGTCTTGGCGCGCCGGCGAAGGCGCGGGAAGACCAGCGCCCCCATGGTCCCGAACACCACGCACGCCAGGGTGGCAGCGGCGGCCACAAGGAGGCTGTTCAGCATCGACTGGATGATTTGTTGGTCGCGCCAGAGTAGCACGTACCATTCACCGGTGAAGCCCGTCCAATGCGCGGAAAGGCGCGAGCGGTTGAATGAAAAGAACATCAGGACGATGACCGGCGCATAGAGAAAGAGGTAAACCAGGGTGGTTGCCGAAGCGAGCCCCAGACCCTGCTGCCGTGGACGGGGCATTAGAGAATCTCCCGCGTGATGCGTTCGGCGCGGCGCGCGCCCGTCCAAAGCAGCACCAGGACCACAAAGGTCAACAGAAAGGCCACGGCGGAGCCAAAAGGCTGGTCGCGCACGGAGGCGAACTGGTTTTGAATAAGGTTGCCCACCATGATCGTCCGCGCCCCGCCGAGCAGGTCCGGAGTGATGAAGGCTCCGATCGAGGCGATGAAGACCAACACCCCTCCCGCGCTGAGTCCCGGCAGAGAGATGGGCAGAGTGATCCTGAGGAAAGTTTGCCATCGGCCGGCGCCCAAATCCTGAGCGGCTTCGAGGAGGATGGGGTCGAGTTTTTGAAGCACCGCATACAAAGGCAAAATCATGAAGGGAAGCTCGCCGTAAACCAAGCCAACAAAAACCGCCAGCGGCGTGTAGAGCAAGCGCAGGGGCTCGTGCGTAAGGTGAAGGGCCAGGAGAGCTGTGTTCACAACGCCTTCCGTGCGCAGGATGACCATCCAGGCGTAAGTCCGTATCAGGAAGCTCGTCCAGAAAGGAATCACCACCAGCATCAACAGCGCGGATTTCCACCGGCCGGAGACTTTAAGGGCCAGGGTGTAAGCCACGGGATAGCCGAGCAGCATGCAAAGCGCCGTGGT
>JBEKUR010000234.1:0-8994 GCA_049514855.1 Terriglobia bacterium | reverse complement strand
GACCCTCGCTACTCAGCACCCCCAGCAACTGCGCGAACAACTCATCCAGAGCCTTTTCGTGCTGGACGCGGAAATCCGCCAGGGTGTGGTAATTCACCACCTCCATCCCCGTCAGCCACTGAAAGGCGGGATCGTACTCGCAGCGCCGCGCCACTTCCCGCGCCCAACCCACCTTTTGGCTGTAAGCGTAAATCCACAGACTGATCAGCAGACGCGGGTCATAGGCCGGACGCCCCGCTACCCCCTCCACCGACCGCACCTCCGCCGTGTAGCCTGTCAGGTCCAGTTGTCCCACCAGTTCCCAAATGGCGCGCACCAAGTGATCCGGGCCCACCAGTTTCTCCACGTCCACCGCGTGCCACAGCAATTGGTTACGGTTCACCGGCTGCAAGCGTGCTGGTCGCTGCGGCTCCCGCGGCAACTCCGCCTCCGCCCACATGACAGGTTGTTGGCTCCCGCTGGCGTCACTCATGACGTCTCCTCCGGGTTGGGGATGAATCCGCACGTCGGGGAGCGCGTTTCAAGGTCAGGGTGTACTTGTCTTCCACCACCCAGTCGAGGATCTCGCCTTTTTCGATCTCCATCGCCCGTGCCAAGGGGGCGGGACAGATCAGGTAGTACTGGTGGGTGCCATTGGCCCGCTCGATCACTTGCACCGTGGATTGATATGCCATGCGACCTATCGTATACTAGCGTTATCACAAGTCAAGAACTATTTTTAATTTTTTCACACCTTCCGAGCCCTGGGAAACCAAGCCCCAGCGCCGGCCAAGCCCCGCAAGGGGCGGCAGAACCAGGGAGAGTTCCCGCGTCGAAACCTTATTCTTTCGCCCCGCTGGGGCTCCCGCGAACCAGAGCGCCTTAGGGCTGACGCCCTGGGCTAAACTCTTTCGGCCCTCCGGGCCTTTCCCTAGCGCAGTTAATACGCTCGGTAACACGCTCCAGACGACGAAATTGCCGAAACCTCACCTCTGCGTCACACACCGTGAGCTGGCACGGCTGGCACGGCTGTTTGACTCAGAACCCGTCAAGGCGTATGATTTCCGGCAAGCGAGGGAGGGTACCCGATGGTAGGCCAGACCATCAGCCACTACCGCGTCATTGAGAAGCTCGGGGGCGGTGGGATGGGCGTGGTGTACAAAGCCGAGGATACCACCCTGGCCCGCCTCGTCGCGCTGAAGTTCCTGCCGCCGCAGGTGGCCCAAGACAAGCAAGCTTACGAGCGCTTTCTGCGTGAGGCTCGGGCTGCCGCCGCTTTGAACCATCCCAACATCTGCACCATCCACGAGATTGGCGAAAGCGACGGCCAGCCCTTTATCGTGATGGAGCTGCTCGAGGGCCAGACGCTCAAGTACCGCCTTCAGAGCGCCCCGCTGAAACTCGATATACTCCTTGATCTGTCCACTCAAATTGCCGACGCCTTGGACGCCGCCCACGCGAAGGGCATCATTCACCGCGACATCAAGCCAGCAAACATCTTTGTTACGAATCGTGGGCAGGCAAAGATCCTGGATTTCGGACTGGCGAAATTGACGCCGAGACCTCTCACCCTTGGCCCCTCTCCCGCGGCGAGAGGGTGGCCTGCGGGCGGCGGGCCGGGTGAGGGTCAGACGGCCGCGCCCACCACTTCCGTCGAACTGGAACACCTGACCAGCCCCGGCGTGGCGATGGGGACGGTGGCCTACATGTCGCCGGAGCAAGCGCGCGGCGAAGAACTCGACGCGCGCACGGACTTGTTCAGCTTCGGGGTGGTGCTCTACGAAATGGCCACGGGCCGTCAGCCCTTCACAGGCAAGACTTCGGCGATGATCTTTACCGCCATCCTCACGCAGGCCCCGACCTCGCCGGTGCGACTGAACCCGGAGTTGCCCGACGAATTGGAGCGAATTACCAACAAGGCTCTCGAGAAAGATCGTGACCTTCGCTACCAAAGCGCCTCCGAACTTCGCGCAGACCTGAAGCGCCTGAAACGCGACACCAGCTCGGGCCGGCAAACGGCTGCAACTGGCCCAACTTCAGCCGCCTTGGGGACTGTTAGTGAGCCACCCGCCGGCCCGCCTTCAAGCGCTGCCATCCTTCTCAGCGAAGCCAAGCGGCACAAGCTTACGCTGGGCCTGTTTATTGCCGGCATGGCGCTCCTGCTGGGCGGACTGGGTCTCGCCATCTACAAGCTGAGTGTACGGAAAAGCGAACTGAACCTCCAGAACATGAAGATCGTCCGGATCACGCAAAGCGGCAAGGCCACGGATGTGGCTGTTTCTCCTGATGGGCAATACGTGGTCTACATACTCCGGGAAGGTGAAAGGTACAGTCTCAACGTGCGCCAGGTGGTTACCGGCAGCGACGTGCAAGTCCTGCCGCCGGAGGTTGTGCACTTTAGGGGCCTGACTTTCTCGCCGGACGGGAACTACATCTATTTCGCCCGCTCCGACAAGAGCAATCCTAACTGGAGCTACCTCTGGCAGATGCCGACCCTGGGAGGCACGCCGCGGCAGTTGGTGCGCGATATCGATTCCTCGGTTGGTTTTTCGCCCGACGGCAGGAAATTCGCCTTTGCCAGGGGAGTTCCGGACAAGGGTGAAGTCCGCGTCCTGGTAGCAGGCGTGGGCGGAAGCGGTGAACGTATACTCGCTAGCCTCCCTGCGGCCTTCTGGAACGGGCCCGACTGGTCGCCGGACGGGAAAACGGTTGTTGTAACGACCATCGGGGGCACGAAGGTCACGCGCGGCGTGATTTCAGCCATATCGGTCTCCGACGGGGCGGTGCGTGAGATCTACTCGACCCCGCAGCCGCTGGGGCAGGCTCGCTGGCTGGCAGATGGGAGTGGCCTACTGGTAAGTATATTTGATCCTGCCCTGGGGTGGCGGGGCCAGCTTTGGCAAATCTCCTTTCCCGGCGGAGAAGCACACCGATTTACCAACGACCTGACGGACTACCGGCCTTTCCTCGACATGACGCGGGATCGCAAGACCCTGGCTACTCTTGAGAGCACGACGGCCGCTGATCTCTGGGTGGCGCCCGCCGGCGATGCCGCGCGCGCCCGCCAGATCACCACCGGGGCGCGGGCGAACAATGGCCTCTCCTGGCTCGCCAGCGGCGCGCTTGTTTATGCCGATTACAGCGGCGACTTGTTC
The DNA here is from genome assembly GCA_049514855.1 of Terriglobia bacterium. Lineage (GTDB taxonomy): Bacteria > Acidobacteriota > Terriglobia > UBA7540 > UBA7540 > CAVROP01. Next base: position 5,860 of record JBEKUR010000234.1, on the reverse strand, counting down.
AGTGTACAGGAGGATGGCGGCAACCGGACGTTGTTGACGCCTGGCGAGCACAATAACTCCTTCCCTGCAACTTGCGGGGATGGGCGCTTCATTCTTTTTCAAGCCTACCGGAACGAAAAGCTCAACGTGTGGCGAATGGACGAGGATGGCTCCAATCCCGCCCAGTTGACTAACGAAAAACTGGCCACCCGCCCCGAGTGTTCACCCGATGGCAAGTGGCTACTATATGCCCACCTCGATGACTTGACCGCGTGGCAAGTGCCTATTCAAGGCGGGCCGCCACCGCAGATGGTTGCTCAGAATCTGTCCGATGCCAGAACGCCCCAAATTTCGCCGGACGGTAAGCTGCTCGCCTATCTCGTCATGCCCGCGACGTTGTCGGGCTCCAGGGTCCTTACCGTGGCTCCTTTCGGTGGCGGGTCGCCCTTGTATAGGTTCGATGTGCCCATGGGCGCGTTTGAGATCCGGTGGGCGCCCGATGGCAAGGCGCTCGACTACCACCTGACTCGCGCCGGGGCTTCGAATATCTGGCGGCAGGCGCTCGCCGGTGGCCCCCCAAAGCAGATCACCAATTTCAAATCCGACCGGATCTTCTCCTTTGCCTGGTCGCGCGACGGCAAGCAACTCGCCCTCGCCCGCGGCTCCACGTCTAGCGACGTCATCCTCATCAGTAATTTTCAGTAGCCTTCCAAAGCCTTGTACAGCCAGCGGCAAGCAAAAGGATGAAGGGGGCGTAAGTTTCTCCGACGTAGCACGCCCATCATTCCACTTCACGCGCAGAGCACTCGGGGTGGCACGCGCGCAGCCCGTCGGCGATCGTGAGCGCGCCGCGAGAGGAGGCGGGTGGCGCTGCGTCTCGCTTTTCAGAGACTCTGCGGCCCGTGCGCATCCAATCGGGCGCATAATCCGCCTTCATGTCGCGTTTGCGCCGCGTGGGACTGCAAGGGCAGAAGTCAGGAGTCGGAATGGAGAGCGGCTGATCGCCGTTTTCTGCTCACCACCTGGGTCTTCCTGCTCGATCAAAAGCCGCAGAGTCTCTGAAGAACGAGATTGTGCGCTGGTCGCAAGCCAGTAATGTGAGCAGAAGGTCGAACCCACGAAAACAGTGCGCAGGAAACGTCTCGCTCCTGGCAGTGCCGAATGGTTCGACCCCTTCAGGGTCGGGAAATTTGGATGGGACGTAATCCGTGGGCGGCGGGCACAAACCCCGTGCCCTTGCCCACGGCTACTCATCTTGAACCCCTTCGGGGTTCATCGGTTGCGATCAACCGCTGGGCTACGGAGCATTAGGGGAGATTACAAAGAAGTGGAATACGTTCACCTCAACACAGTGAGGGCGGGACTCGTCAAACGCTTCGAGGACTGGCAGTGGTCGAGTGTGGACGACTACAGTGGGGGCATGAACACAGTCGTCAGCGAGAGTCGCATTGCGGCCATCGGTCGGGCACTGTTGCCAGCGGACGAACGGGCGCGAACTTGAAGGAAAAACCGCAGAGTCTCTGAAAGGCGAGACTCTGCGCTACCCCCTCTGCCCTAGCCGCGCGGCCTTATGGGTTGATCGTTTATCGTCCTCCCCCAGCCTGGCTGCCGCTGGATTTGCCGAACCAGGCCTTAACCGTCACGATCTCGAAAGGATGGACAGTTACCGTTGTTTCCTTCCCGCCATCCTGAAGTGAGAGCGAAGCATCCTGCTTTTCCATCAGGTTCACTTGTGCGGCTTGGGTGGCGGCTTCGGGGAAATGCAGGCGAACTTCGCTGGTTTTTCCTTCGAACTCGAAGAACCGGAATATCAGCGCGGCGCTGTCTTCAGCCTTCTTCACGGCCGTTAGAATCACGTTGCCAGGTTCGGTCTGCGCGAAGGAGTGGGAAGCGGAAAGCACGCCCTGGCGGGCCTCGGTGGTGACCGGAATCAGTGGAAAGTTGAGCTCGAAGCCGCGCCGTTCAGTTTCCGCGGCTTTCCAGTCGCCGGTGTGCGGATAAAGGGCATAGGTAAATTCGTGGAAGCCCTCGTCGGCGTGCGCGTCAGGCCAGGCGGGAGACCTCAACAAGGACAGGCGGATGACGTTTCCTTTGGCATCGTAACCATACTTGCTCGCATTCAGCACGCTGAGCCCGTGGCTGGTGTCGGAGAGGTCGCCCCAGCGCAGAGCCGGCACTTCAAACATGGCTTTTTCCTCGGGAGTGTTCCTGGTGGTCGGGCGCTGGATGTTTCCGTAAGGAATTTCATAGGTGGCGTAATTGCTTTGCACGCTCACCGGGAATGCGACCTTCAGCAGGATATGCTTTTCATGCCAATCGGCCTGCATGTTGACGTCTACGCGGGGCACCCCCGGGTACATGCAGATGTCCTGGACAAACGCCGAGTTCCGGAACTTCTTCCTGACTCGAATGACCGCTCGCACCGGCGTATTCTCAATCAGTTTTACCTCCTCCGCATCCTTCAGATCCCACATGTGGTCCTCGAAATTGGCATCGATGTTCCATGCATCGTATTCCTTCGGCTTGTCCACGAAGGTCTGGAGGAGGTTGCCACAGGCTCCTGGCGCCAGGGCTTCGTGGCCGTCGTGCTTGTTGAGCAAGCTCGTGATGCAGCCCGTCTTGGAATCCACTTTGAGGCGCACAAATTCATTTTCCATTCCCTCCGCGCTGGCTTTCAAAGTGGTGCTGGCGGAAGCTGCCTGCGCGACGGGTATGAGATGGAAGACCGCATATCCCATGGCAGGCACCGACGTGGCCAGGAACCTGATCTTCACCGTATGTGTTGTGTCGTCCCGGGAGAATACGAATGAGGGAAGAACCGTCCCGGCCGAGTCGCGCACCTCGATCCCGCCCTGCGGGACGAATTTCGACGGGAGCTGTGCCTCAGCTTCCGTGACGTCCGTGCGAGCCCAACTGAGTGGATTGAAGAGAACCACAGGAACGCCCTCTCCCTCGGTATTGACGCGGGCCGTGAGAGTTTTCAGCGAGCTGTCGAGGATCTTGTTCCCGGATAATCCCACCACGCCCAGATCGCGGCTTACATCAACATAGTTGATGGCAATTCCTGAACCCGGCATGATGTCGTGGAACTGGTCGAACAGAACCTTCTTCCAGTCGTTTTGCAACTCTTCCTGTGCATAAGGCTGCCCATCCAGCATGGCCAGAGAAGAAAACTTTTCAGCATTCAGCAGGAGTTCTTCGCTTTGCCTGATCTGTTTCTTGGCTTCAGACTGAGTGGTCATAACCCCGCGGTGGTACTGGAAGTAGAGTTCGTTGTTCCACACCGGAATCTTGAGGTGCGCAACGTTCTTCTCCACATCGTCGAAAAAGGACTGTGCGGTACCGAAGGTCAATTGGGGAAAAATGTTGGGGCCGTTCTGCCAGCGCTGGGCGGAGTCAAGCATGGTGCGGGTGGGGCCCCCTCCGTGGTCGCCGATCCCATAAAGATGCAAGATCTCAGGCAAGCCCGTCTTGGGAACGTACTCAGCCACATCTTCTGAGATCCGCACCGGCTGAATTTCATTCACGTAGTCGTGCGGGAAATAGGTAAGGATCCGGCTGCCATCCGGGGATTGCCACCAGAAGAGCTTGTACGGGAACTTGGTGGTGTCGTTCCAGGCCATCTTTTGCGTAACGAAGTAATCAAGACCTGATCGCTTGTAGATTTGCGGGAGTTGCCAATTGTAGCCAAACGAATCGGGATTCCAGCCGATTTTCACCTCCACTCCAAACTTTTGCTGGAAGTAACGCTTGCCGACCAGGATTTGCCGCACCAAGGACTCTCCGCTTGGCATGTTGAGGTCAGGCTCGACCCACATGCCTCCCACAATCTCCCACCGGCCCTCCTTCACCCGTTGCTGAATCTCCTTGAATAGGTCGGGGTACTTCTCCTCCATCCAGACATAGTCCTGCGCCGCTGACTGCGCATAGATGAAGCCCGGATATTGACGCATCAATTGCAGTACCGTACCGAAGGTGTTCCGTACCACCTCGACCGTCTCGGTCCAGGGCCAGAGCCAGGCCATGTCAATGTGCGCGTTGGCCACGGCGCGGACCGAAAACTGCTTTGCCCAGTCACCGAGGGGGCGCAGTTTTTCCTGCGCCGCCTTCAGTGAATTCTCAAAAGCCTGCTGATCCCCACGTTGGAGCGAAGCGAAGTCGAGGGTTTTGACGGCGTCGTCGAGCTGTTTCGCTCTCTCTGATTGGTCGGCAGAGAGCCCTGCGATCATTGCCTGCGCTGACCGGATCTCTTCGAACATGAGGGCTGGATCGGGCCGACCAGGGGGATAGTCAACCAGGAGATCGGCGCTCTCGAGGCGCACTGAAGCTGTAGCAGCGGGAACATTGATGGCCACCAGGACCTTCTTGCCGGGCTCGGCCTTCTCGGTGAGCAGAATGGGTTGCTGGGTGTCCTCATCCGCCATCTCCGCGAGTGCGCCGTTGAAGAAGACGCGCATCTGCGAGGAGCCCTCCGCACTCACGCGTAGATCGAGCCGAACACGTAGGCCCCGAATGTTGTACCCTCCCATCGACTGTGGAATCTCGACCCAACGCCGGAACCACACAGGGCCGTCTTGCCACGGTTCAGAGATACGGAAGGGCGACCAATCAGAGTCGTCTAAGCTCGGGTCTTCGCCATGGGCAAGGTTGTCCTGGTGCGCCTTCCAATCGGGAAGCGTCTGCGCGAACATAGCATGTAACTGCGACAGTTCGCTTTGATAAGGGTTCTTCTGTTGGCCCTCCTGCGCCTGGGCAGGCGGAAGATAAAACAGCAAACCGCACAAGACAACCATCAAAGCCCACGTTCGAGACACTCTGCTCCCAGGCCGACTACACTCCCATAAAGAACGCCCCGCGGAGAGCGGCCGTTTGTTCACAACTTCTCCTGCTCCACGGATCTCTGCCATTTGATTGCATCCTTATCGATAAATGTGTAAGACATCCACCCAAGGTAAATACGCCGGACAGCCTGCTACAGGAACGATATGCCTGCTCAGCTTCCAGAAAGCCAGCATTTCCAATTTGCGCATCTCGGGCGGCAGCAAGTATACACCCGGCGGATGTAGCGGTGATCCTGTAAGGGCAGATCGCCTGCGGTACTGGTGTCATTCGCGAGACATGGGCGCTCGAAGCCGCAGTCATTCCCGCGAAAGCGGGAATCTACTCCGCAAACCTTCGGAAATGTGCTGTCGACGGACTGGATTCCCGCTTTCGCGGGAATGACCGGCGTTTCGAAAGGGATCCCATCCCAAATGACCCCACCACCGCGCCTGCCTAGTATCAGCCGCCCTTATATGAAACCGACCGAGGGTGAAAAAAAGGGCTTGACAAGCTAACTCTACATATATAGACTTTGAGTCGTGAAGATACCACGCATATCGCCCGAGACTCTCCTGGTGCTGGAAAGGTTCGTGGAGCGTCCAGCCGACTGGCGCTACGGTTATGAGCTGAGCCGTGAAACTGGGGTGAAGTCCGGGACGCTCTACCCCATTCTCATGCGTCTCGAAAAGCACTCGTTGCTGGAAGCTCGCTGGGTGACGACGGAGGACGGCGTACCGCCACGGCACACGTACCGGTTGACGCCGAATGGATTGGAATTGGCCAGGACCCAGTTGACCGCAGCGCGCCAGCGCTCGATGGTGCAGCAACCCGCCTTCTGCAGTGGGTGAGAATGATGCTGGAAACGCATCTCCGTCAAGCTGCGACAGTGCTCTTGGACTCCGCGATTCGCATCGCGCCGCCAGACACGCGCGACTGGGGCCAGGCGATGCGCGGCGAGCTCATCCACGTGGAAGGCCCTTGGGCGGCGGTGATGTGGGCGCTCGGCGGTGCGAGTGTTCTCGCCAAACGCGCCCTCGCCTCCCTCTTTATCCCGGGCCGC
>JBEKUR010000233.1:0-9055 GCA_049514855.1 Terriglobia bacterium | reverse complement strand
CCTCACCCAGGCCCCGACCCCACCGGTGCGGCTGAACCCTGAACTTTCGCCCAAGCTGGAAGAAATCATCAACAAGGCGCTGGAGAAAGACCGAGACCTGCGCTACCAGAGCGCCGCCGAGCTATGCGCCGACCTGAAGCGACTGAAGCGCGACACGGAATCCGGGCGGCCTTCGCCATCGAGCGAGGCGAGAGCGACCCAAGTTCCTGTGGCGGGCAGGAAACTCTGGAAGGTTCTTGTTCCCGCTGCCCTGATGCTTGTCGCGGCTGCCGTCGGGGGAACGCTCTACTTCCGCTCGCGCCAGTCCATGACCCGCCTGACCGACAAGGACACCATCGTCCTCTCCGATTTCGACAACAAGACCGGTGACAGCGTATTCGACGACACGCTGAAGCAGGGACTCTCGGTGCAGCTTGAGCAATCGCCCTTTCTCGCCCTGGTTTCCGACCGCAGGGTGAATGAGACATTGAAGCTGATGGGCCGTCCCGCCGGTGACCGGCTGACGCCGGAGGTCACTCGCGAGGTCTGCGAGCGTACGGGCAGCAAGGCCATGCTGACCGGCTCGATTGCGGGGCTGGGCAGCCAGTACGTGATTGGCCTGAAGGCGGTGAACTGCGACACAGGCGATGTGCTGGCGGAAGCGCAGGAGCAGGCGGCGGGCAAGGAAGCAGTGCTCAAGGCTCTGCACGCCGCAGCAGTCAGTTTACGGAGCAAGCTGGGCGAGTCGCTCAGCTCGGTGGAGAAATACGCCACGCCGGTGCAGGAAGCGACCACGCCATCGCTGGAGGCGCTGAAAGCCTACAGCCTGGGAGTAAAGACGCGCAATGCGAAAGGGGACACAGCCGCGCTGCCCTTCTTCGAACGGGCGGTGGACCTTGACCCGAATTTTGCCCGGGCCTACGCCGCTATGGCGGATGACTACTTGGCCCTCAACGAAGTGGGACGGGCTGCCGAAAATGCACGCAAGGCTTACGACCTTCGGGAGAAGGTAAGCGAACGGGAGCGGTTCTTCATCGAGGGGGACTACTACTTTAACGCGACGGGAGAGCTGGAGAAGGCGGCGCAGACCGACGAGCTGTGGCAGCAAACCTACCCAAGAGACGCCTTGGCTTACGAATGGCTCGGAATAATTTCTATTGACCTGGGAAACTGGGAAAAAGCATTGGAGGAATTTCGAGAGGCAATGCGCCTGGAGCCAAATATGGTGGCCAACTATCTCAACCTTGGCCAAGCCTACATGGTCCTCAACCGGCTAGAGGAAGCGGAGGCGGTGTACAAGCAGGCAGAGGAGCGCAAGCTGGAGGCCGAGTTCCTGCTCCAGAACCGCTACTGGTTGGCGTTTCTGAGGGGCGATGCGGCGCAGATGGCGCAGTTGGTCTCAGCCGCCATGGGCAAGCCTGGCTCGGAAGACCAGTTGCTGGCCACGCAAGCGGACACGGAAGGTTGGTACGGCAAGCTGAAGAAAGCCCACGAGCTGACCGGGCGGGCGATGGATTCAGCCCAGCGCAACGATGCCAAAGAGGCGGCCGCGGCCTATCAGGCGGAGGCAGCGCTGCGCGAGGTGGAAGCGGGAAACCGGGAGGAGGCGCGTGCCGAGGCCAAGGCGGCGTTGAAGCTGGCGCGGAACCGCGATGTGCGGGCGATGGCGGCGCTGGCCCTAGGGCGGGCAGGCGATACGCCAGGGGCGGAGAAGTTGGCGGGTGAACTCGACAAGGCCTTCCCGCTGGACACGATGGTCCAGAGGTATTGGCTGCCCACCATCCGGGCGGGGGTCGCCCTGGAGCGCAAAGACCCGGACCGGGCCATCGAACTATTGAAGGTGGCGACCGCGATTGAACTTGGCCTACCAGCGAATCTCACGATAGTAATGTGCCCTGCTTATTTGCGTGGGGAAGCCTATCTCATGCTGCACGACGGCAGCGCAGCGGCAGCGGAATTTCAGAAATTCATTGACCACCGAGGAGCGGTGATGAACTTCCCATGGGGCGTACTGGCACGGGTGGGAATGGCGCGTGCTTACGCCCTGCAGGGCGACACGGCCAAAGCCCGCGCCGCCTATCAGGATTTCCTGACGCTCTGGAAAGACGCCGACCCAGATGTTCCCATCCTGAAGGAAACCAAGGCGGAATACACAAGGCTGAAATAATCCCTGCGGTCCGGCCCTCGCTTCCAGGACCTCCTGCGCCGCATGAACTTCCCACCGTTCAGTAAGGCATGGTGATCATGGAGAACGTGAAAGATAAGAAGCAAGTACTCTCGCCATCCCCGATCAAAAGCCTTCCTGCGGCGCTTCGCCAGGCTGATGTGCTCTTAATCGTCCCTCCGTTCCAGGTGTTGAATTATCCCTCTTTGGCTGTCCATCTTCTCCAGGCTTGCGCGCGGGAGGCTGGATTTCGTGTGCAGGTCCTCTATGCGAACATTGTGCTGGCCTCGCTGATGGGGGAGGAAGCCTATGCCAAGATGTGCAATGCGCCTGCTGGGTCCTTTGCTGGGGAGCGGTTCTTCGCCCGGTGTGCTTTCGGCCTTCCACTGTTGGGCCGCCGGGCTCGTCAGATGTTCAGACCAGATTGGGTGATCGGTCCGAACAAGGATTGGGAAATTAGGCCCGACTTTGACTGCTATGATTGCAAAGAACCGATCACCCAGCAGGAGTTACGGCGTTTGGAGAAGTATGCTGAGGGCTACGTAGACGGCGTGGCGAGGGCAGTCAGTGAACGGCGTTACAGGATCGTCGGTTGTACCACGATTTTCGACCAGACGGCCGCCAGTCTGGCCCTGCTGAACCGAATCAAAACTCTAAGTAAAGACACGATTACTATTCTCGGGGGAGCCAATTGCGAGGGGGAGATGGCGCGCGGGATGGCCTCGCTGCCGTCGCGTGTTGACTACATCTTCTCGGGAGAAAGTGAAGCTACATTTGTTAAGTTTGTTCGAAGCATCCTGGCTGGCTTACGGCCCCAAAGCCGCCTCATCTACGGTACGCCGTGCGGAAAGCTGGATGCTCTGCCTGCGCCGACGTACCCGGAGTTCTACGAGCAGCGACGACGGTTCCTTCCCATGAGCAAGATGCCAGCAGGGGAGACCCAGATTCCTTACCAGACGAGTCGGGGTTGCTGGTGGGGACAGAAGCACCATTGTACCTTCTGCGGACTCAACGGGGAGACCATGGGGTTCCGTCAGAAATCTCCCGATAGGGTTCTCGAGGATCTGCGCACTCTCCTAGGCGCCCACCCCACTAGGAAAGTAATCATGGCTGACAGCACCATGCCGTACACGTACTTCAAAACCCTCCTCCCTCGTCTTGCTGGTATATTCCCGGGGGTGACCGTGTTCTACGAGCAGAGGGCCAACCTTTCGCTGCCGCAGGTTCTCGCCCTCAAGCGGGCAGGGATTACGTCAATCGGGCCTGGCATTGAGTCGCTGTCATCTCGCCTTCTGACGCTGATGAACAAGGGTGTGCAGGCACGACAGAATCTGATGCTGCTGCGATATGCCAGAGTAGCGGGTGTATACCTCGGCTGGAATCTCCTCTGGGGATTCCCCGGGGATGATGTGGGAGTGTACGAGGAGACCGTAGCCATTCTTCCTCTGCTCCATCATCTTCAGCCCCCAAGCGCCATGGTGCACTTAAGCATCGACCGTTTCAGCCCATACTTTTCCAACCCGACTGAATTCAGCGTCCGAAACATAAAGCCGTTGGCGGGGTTTTACGATTTTCTTCCAAAGGGGGCCGACGTTGAGCGGATCGCCTACCGCTTTACGGCCGAGTACCAAAGCGGCGCGCATGACCACCCTGATGTGATTCACAAATTGTGGCACGAAATAGCCCGCTGGCAGGCTGCATGGCTGCATCAGTGTGCAGTACCGCACGAGGACTTGCAGCTCTTTCGGAAACGCGGATCGTATGTATTGGTTGATACACGCGATCTTTGGGAAAAGAAGAGGTTGCACTCGCTGGATGGAAGGGACGCATCCACTCTGGTTACCTCCAGACCTTATTCCGGGAGTGAACTTGAGAAGTGGGCGTTGCGGGAAAAACTCGCCGTAACTGCGGACGGGTGGTTCGTGCCCTTGGTCGTGGCTGATCCAAAGATCCTTCTGGAGTTGATGGGAAAGCCCGAGCAGGGCCACCTACCATCAAGCAGGCGTCTCCACCATTTCGGTCACGCACCAACTGTCGGCTGAGAGCGGGAGACTGCTGAATCGAGGGACCGCGGTGAGAGGTCCTCCCTTCGCCATGAAGGTTGGAGGGCGAAGTCTCTTCTATGGTTTTTGACTTCATCGTGATTGACAAGCCCGTATTTTCAGCGTATAGACACCTATAACGATTGTGCTTCTATCGAGGAAAGACTATAGGGGATGTTGACTGGTAGTTGAGGAGGAATGTCGCAATGGCAAAGACAAAAACCGCCAAATGCCCTATCTGCAGGAAGATAATCGGAACCGAGGAGACTCACGTCTATTGGAAACCAGGTGACGGAGTCAAACTAGTAAAGGGAAAACCGAAGGCAAAGCCTAGGAAGAAGAGGTAGGGCTAGATATCGATTGCTGCCGCGGAGGTCTCTAAGATCCTTGAGGGGAGGACTGTGTGCCTCCAGAATGCCTGGGCTTCCTGCCTCGCCGCATGAACTTCCCGCCGTAATCCCCCCTGCGGCCTTTGGCTCCCCCGTTTCCAACATGTCCCCCCAGGCGATTCCGTTCCGTACATAGGCAGTTGCGGAATCGGCTGGCATACATGGCCACAAGGGAGGACAGCCCTTCCGACCACCTCTGCGAGATTGTGCCTGTGAAACGCCCTTCCCTGAAACAGGACGCGACGACGGCCTAGTAATCGGAAGCCTGCAACCCAATTTCCCCCGAGTGTTGAGAACAGCCCTTAGATCGAATTAAACAGAGCTTTGTGGACACAACGCGAGGGTCCGACTCCTGCCGATTTCTTGCCATAGAGATCAAGACGACTCCCTTTCCCGTCCTGTGCACACGCTTTTTCCAGCTCTTTCCCGCCGTTCGCGACGCAATGGCAAGTCGAGCGTGCGCGAGGATCAATGGATGGATCGTTGTGACATCCCAGGGATGGTGTCCGCGCTCCCCGCGCGGGCCGAGCCAGGACAGTTCAAAGAACGCCCGGTAAGAGCTTGGGCAAACGGATTTGAAACTCTCCACCCTCCTGAGGTAGTCGAGGGTCGAGAGTCGAAAGTCGAAAAGGGCGATACCGCAAAAATGTGTGCGACAACCTGCACAGCGCCGCCCCGTGGCCGCAACCAAAATGAGATTCTCCGTGTTCTCCGAGCCTCCAAAGCCTCAACACAGAGAGCACGGAGGATCTCAGTGACCTCTGTGTTAAGTTTTCATCTGGCCACGGAGAACACGGAGGCATTACTGGCGCGAGAAGAAATCTTCGCGGCACAACAACGTCCCAGGAACTAGTGCTACAGAGTTTGGCGGTAGGAATCTACATGCCACTCAGCGCTCGTTGCCTTGCCGCATGAGCACGGCAGCGGCGGGCATGCCATAGCAGCACCGGCGCCGCGTGGACATTCCGTCTCTTGACAGGCGGCAGAAGATAGGCTAGGGTAGTAGGTGGGGTTGTGGAAGAAACAGGATTCAGGATTCCGAAGTGCAGGTTCCAGGTGTCAGGTTTCAGGTGACAGGCGCTCGGGCTGGGGCGTGTCTGATTGGTGATTTGTGATTGGTGATTGGTGATTGGTGAATACGGTGGGTGGGAGGTCGTAGGTGGCAGGTGGGGAAGAAAAACAAGGGGTGCGGCAATTCCGAATGGTGAATGGTGAATGGTGAATACGGTGGGTGGTAGGTCGTAGGTGGCAGGTGGGGAAGAAAAACAAGGGCTAGGGACTGGGGGCTGGGGGACGAAGGCCTGCCCACCGCCGGCGCGTGCCAGCATTACTCGCTCAATTTGCCCTGCGGCTCAGGAAAGCCCTACCAACCTTGAAAAAGAATTCTTTTTTTGACCGAGCAATGCGGGGATGTCATTGAAAACAAAGGATGGCTGTGGAAAACTCAACGGCGAAGCCGGAATGTACATGAAAACAAAGGAGATACGAGCAGATAGCGGGAATGTTATAGAAAACAAAGGTAGTTAGAATGTGGTAGGTGGTAGGTGGTAGGTGGTGGGTAGCGGAAGTGAGTGTAGCGCAGGTCCCGCCCTCCGGACCTGCGGCCTTTCAGGGGGGAGGCAGGAGGCAATTCAGAATTCCAAATTGCCCCCAGCCCCCAGCACCCACTCCCCCTGGCCCGCAGCACCCACTCCCTGGCCCCCAGCAAATGCCGTCGGCCGCGAGAGCTTCGAATTGAGGATGTAGTCTACCTGCGCCCACCACCATGGGAACCGCCTCTGCCTCCGCCTCCACCGGAGGCATGTCCGCCTCCACCGAAGCTACGTCCGCCTCCACCGGAGGCATGTCCGCCTCCACTGGAGCTACGTCCGCCTCCACTGGAGCTACGTCCGCCTCCGCTGAAGCTACGTCCGCCTCCACCGAAGCTACGTCCGCCTCCGCTGAAGCTACGTCCGCCTCCACTGAAGGCACGTCCGCCTCGACCGGCGTAACCGTTACCGAACCCACCGCGAAATGCTCCGCGCCCGGGAAAGGCCGGCCCGTTTCCGTAGTAGCCCCGGCCGCCAAAGCCACGTCCCCCGTTGAAGCCACGATAGCCACGGCCGCCAAAGCCACGTCCCCCGTGGAAGCCACGATAGCCACGGCCCCACGGCCCGACGCCAATAAAGACTCCGCCCGAGAACCAGCTTGGTCCATAGTACCCGTAAGGTGCGCATGCATAGGGGTAATATTCGTAGTAGCCATATGGGCACACCGGAGGTGGCCCCACGTAGCCCGGATCCCCGTAGCCCGGATCCCCGTAGCCCGGATCCACCTCGCCTCCAACTTGGGCATATGCATACGGTGCTAACAGCAAGCCTAGGCCGAATAATGTTAAAAGTTTTAGGTTTCGCATCTGAGTCCTCCTTCGATCCTCAATGCTTCTTGCCAAACTGCAACCTGTATAAGAGCAAGTGCCCTGCCAAATCACATGGTCCGAAAGGTCGTGATTTCATGCGATTAGGGATATGGCGGCGAAACGCCAGGATGGCCCAGTGCCTGCGCGGTGGTGGTTTCCGGGTAGGGTGGTGGTTTTCGACCAACTCCCGTCACCCGTCCCGATAGATCGGGACACCCTCTCCCTATGAGGCTGTCTCAAAACTCGCAGAGTGGAAGGAGAAATGGTAAGTGAATTAGCATGAGTCACCAGATACGAGCGAACTACGATCAGATCGATTTGTTACCGCAGAGTTTGGAGGACTGGGTTCCGGGGGATCATCCGGCGCGATTTATTCGCGAATTCGTGGATGCCCTGGATCTGGGGGAGTTGGGCTTCCGGGAGCGGGAGAGCGAGGAAGGGCGGCCGAGCTACGCGGCGGACCTGCTGTTGAAGGTGTGGCTGTATGGCTATCTGGCGCGGATACGGAGCACGCGGGAGCTGGAGCGGGCGTGCCGGGAGCGTCTGTCGCTGGTGTGGCTGACGGGGCGGCACGCGCCGGATCACAACACGCCGTGGCGGTTCTGGCGGGAGAACCGTGGGGCGCTACGGGAAGTGTTTCGAGCTGGGGTGAAGGTGGCGGCGGGGCAAGGATCTCGGCGTGCAACACGACTGCGTTCAAAACGATCACTGAAGCACAGACAACGAAGAGAGAATGATTGTCGCCATGACCTGCGCTAGCTACAACGGAGCCGTTGCGAGATCAACGGGTTCAGCAAAAACGGAGTTCCTGATAGGAAGAGCGCCAGCCGGCTGTCGAGACGCGATACGTTTCGTTCCACGATGACTCTCACCATGAACTGAGCGGCCGGACCGCAACCCGCACGGGCCTGGTCGAAAGCGACACCACGATGCGGGTCTCGGCGGCGCTTTCGGTGTGCTCCAGGGCAAGCTGGTGGAAGCCGGTGTTCGGGTTTTGAGGCGCTTTCTGATAGGCGGATGCCACCATAAAACGGGCTCCGGCAGGCGACAGAATGCGGGCGTGCAGGAGCTGCCCGTCCTTGGTCAGGGTGGCTTCCCGGCCGTTGATGGCGATTTTGGCGTCGGTCACGATTTGCCAGCGGAGCGCGCGCTCCTTGCTATCGGCACGCCAGGCGATTTCATCTTGAATCAGAACGCCGCAGTTGTTGCTGAGAGCGGTTCCGCGCTGCAGCGAGTCCACGTCCCGGCAATAGGCTGCGCTCAGGTCGGCAATGGCAAACGGCGAAGGTCCGGATAGCCTGCTTCGGGAGATCGCCGTCGCCGCCATGGGATTCTGTAGGTGGCCGTTCAATACCAGAGTGTTGTGGGATCGGTTGTTCAGGCGATAGTAGTTCCAGCGGCCTCCCTCTTTGCCACAGTCCCAATAACCGGGCAAATCGTAGTCATCCGCTCCCAGATCAACTGCCCAGCGAACGCCCGATGCGTCCAGAACAAACGAGCCAAGATCGAGGTGGCCATGGTCGGCTTGGCCGCAGCCAGCCTTGAACCCCAGGAAGACCGCCCGTGCATCATTCCATGCGCTGCGCATTAGGAAGACTTCGCTATGGCCGAAGCGAGCTGCGGTAGGGGGCGCGGGAACCTCTTGGGGAAGAGGCTGATACCAGAGCAGATCAAACGGATGCGGCACCTCCGGCCGCAGGCGGAGCAACCTGTGATTCTCGGCTATGCAGTTCGGAAGATTGAAGCGCTGGCCAAACCAGAATAGCACCGGCTTGGCAGCACTGGCCGGGCCGCAGTCCGCGTAGTTGAAGTACTCCTCGCTGGTACCGGTGCAATGCAATGGAAACAATCCGGCGCGGTCGAACCCAAGGCGGTTGGAAAGGTCCAGGTCCGTACCCAGTGCGGTCATCAACGCATCAATTGTCAGCACGCTGTACCAGGCGGTGTATTCCCAATAGTGCGGCCCAGCTTCCCAGGCTCCATCCGGCGCGAAAGAGTCCAGCGCTAACGGCAGGTTTGCCAGGGCCACGTCGAAAATGCTTGCCGCCAATTCGGGCTGCTCATCCGCCACGGCCAGTGCACC
>JBEKUR010000232.1:0-9064 GCA_049514855.1 Terriglobia bacterium | reverse complement strand
CTTGCTGGGTGAAAGAACTGTGCGTGGGCCTGGGAATCGGCGGGATCATGATGGTCTCGTTGGGGGGAGCCGATGCGTTGCTGGGTCTGGCACGCTTTGCCCGTAACACGCTTCCGGCAAGGGCTGAGCTTGCCTACGGAAGCTGTTTGTTCCTGATTTTGTTAATCACCGCCACGAACGAGGAGCTGATTTTTCGAGGCTATCCCTTCCAGAAGCTTGTGGAGTCCCTGGGGCCGCCCGGAGCCGTCGCCGTGAGTTCGGCGTGCTTTGGCTTGGCGCATCTCGGAAATTCTCATCACACCTGGATTTCGACCCTCAATACCATGCTGGTAGGCATTCCTCTCTCCATCGCCTATCTTCGTACGCGTTCGCTGTGGATGCCGGTGGGAATGCACTTCACATGGAACTACGTACAGGGTTTCGTCTTTGGACTTCCGGTGAGCGGCTACACATTTTCCCCTTCCTTGCTCAAAGTCCAGGTTCATGGCGGCGCTTGGTTGACCGGCTCTGAATACGGGCCGGAGGGGGGACTACTCTCTACAATCGCAGTAGTGGGCGCGGGGATTTATCTTCTTTCCGCACGCATCCGAATGAGTGAGAGAATGAGGGAACTGGTCCTCGGCCCCTCCCGGGATGCGGCCACCAACGCGGCCATTCATGTTTCGCCGGGACCCGATCCTGGGGAGGATGGAGCGACTTAAATGTGCGGCTTGTACTCCTGGATAACAGGGGAGGGCGCGGCGGGGTTCTGGCTTTGCTGCCTTGCAGGGCTCTGTCTCACGTTTGCGCTGCCGTCCGCTGTTTTCCCCAAGGAGCAATCCCAACTCGACACTCACATTCAGCTTATCCGTGGGCTGCTGCGAGAAGTTGCGGTAAGCAAAGTGCCCTTGCCGCGAGGTAAGAAGGGGGTGCGCGTGGACCCACAAGGCAAGCTGGACAAGGCCGACGCTGATTCCCAGCTCAGTGCCCAGGGCATGGCGATCAAGCCCGGCATGCCGGTGGAAATCAGCAAGATCACCTTCAAGCCCAAGCAGATTGTGTTTGAGATTAACGGCGGCGGGAAAAAGTCCAGCAAGTGGTATCAGCACATCGAGATAGGGATAGGAGGAGCGACCACTCCCATTAGCCAGCAACCCCCTGTGCTGGCCTATGGCTCGTGGGTCACGCTGGTGTTTCCCGGCAAGGTTCCCAAACTGAGCGTCGATCAGGCAAAGCAGGCTTTAGGAAATGTGCTCGATTTCAGCCGCCACTCACCTACTGTCCTCTATTCGCCGGAGGTGCCTCCCCAGTTCAAAGAGGCCATCAAGAATCACCTGGTGCTCGTCGGCATGGACCGCGACGCCGTCCTTTCCTCCAAGGGTCCGCCGGACCGCAGGGTGCGCGAAGTGCGCGAAGGCGTCGAACAGGAGGATTGGATCTACGGATTGCCCCCTCACGTGCTTTTTGTTACCTTCGACGGGGACGCCGTGATCAACGTGCATCAGTACTAGAAGTCAGGAGTCAGAAGTCAGAAAGAATGGCTTGTGGGGGCTGAAAGCTGAGAGCTGATAGCTGAAGGCTGAAGCGAGGGGACGGGCTCTGTCGGTGGTGGATCTATCGGGAACCTGCCTGGGTGAAATCGTAGCTGCGCGTCGGCAGCAGATTGGGGAAGCGCGAGCGCGCACGCCGCTCGAAACCCTGAAGCACGCTGCCAAGGCAAGGGCGGAGAGGCGCGACTTTGCTGCCGCTCTCTCGGGCGGGCCTCTGCGGCTTATCGCAGAACTGAAGCGCGCCTCACCTTCGCGGGGAATACTCCGGCAGCAATACCGGCGTGACGCAATCGCCCAAAGCTACGAAGCCGCAGGCGCTTCAGCTCTTTCCGTCTTGACCGAAGAGCGCTACTTCCTCGGCTCGCTGGATGACCTGGAAACGGTTCGCGCTGCCGTCCGTTTGCCGGTTTTGCGAAAGGACTTCATCCTGGAGGATTACCAGATCTACGAAACTGTGGCGGCGGGGGCGGATGCGCTGTTGCTCATCGTGGCGGCGCTTTCCGATGAAGACCTGCGAAGGTCCGTCGAGCTTTGCCATGGCCTGCAAATTGACCCGTTGGTGGAGGTTCATGACGAGTCCGAACTCGAGCGCGCTCTTGCGGCCGGCGCCGGGATCATCGGCGTTAACAATCGCGACCTCAAAACACTCGAGGTGGATTTGGAAACTTCGCTTCGCTTGCGCCCCGGAATTCCAGCGGGGAGTATCGCGGTAAGCGAGAGCGGAATCAAAACCTCGCAAGATTTGCGCAGCCTTGCTGAAGCAGGGTACCACGCGGCCCTCATCGGAGAGCGATTCATGACGACGGCTGATCCTGGAGCGGCATTGCGGGAAATGCTGGAAGGGATGAGAGCGCATTCCGCTTTGCGGACGTGAAGCATGCCGACGCGCATCAAAATCTGCGGGCTCACGCGACTGGAGGATGCGCAACAGGCGGCCGATCTGGGAGCGGCAGCACTCGGATTCAACTTTTATCCGCTTTCCCCCAGGTACATTGAGCCGGCAGCGGCGCGAGCGATTATCCGGCGATTGCCGCCCTTTATCGCCGCCGTGGGCGTCTTTGCGAATGAAACGGATGCCGGGCAGGTGATTTCACAGGCACGCGAGGCAGGCGCAACAACCGTCCAGGTGCACGGCCCCAGGTTTCCGGCTCTGGATGAATTGCTTGCCGTTTTCACGCTGGTGGTTGCGGTGGCGGTGCGCGAAGGTTTCAAACCGGAGGAGCTCCGTAAAATCAAACCGAGCGCCTACTTGCTCGATGCCTTTGATCCAGACCGGCTCGGCGGCACGGGAAGAACATTCGACTGGAAAGCCGCGCGGGAAGCAAAGCAGTATGGGCCGATCATCCTGGCCGGCGGGCTGACCCCTGAGAACGTTGCGCGGGCGGTTCGAGAGGTCCGCCCTTTCGCTGTCGACGTGGCAAGCGGCGTGGAGTCGGCTCCGGGAATCAAGGACGCCGCCAAGCTGCGGGCTTTCTTTGCCGCGGTGGCGGAGGCGGACAAGCAGTGATGGTAGCGCCGCCTGCCCCGCTCCCGCCACGCGGGATGGGGTTGGGCGGCATTGTTTGGCGCCGGCAAGACCCCGACGGCTCGGGGCAGGTTGCTGGCGGTACACCCGGAATAGCGGGTGATGACGGGATCGAAAACGATGGAATTGGAACAGCGACAGTCCAACGCAGTAGCGCCGCCCTCCCGGCGGCATTTATGGCCGGATGCGCGCGGGCGCTTCGGAGAATTCGGCGGGCGCTATGTGCCTGAAACGCTCATGCATCCCGTAGAGGAGCTCGAACAGGCGTATCAGGCTACGCGCAGCGATCCGAAGTTTCAGGCTGAGCTTGCTCACCTGTTAAAGCATTTCGCGGGAAGGCCAACGCCGCTCTTTCACGCCCGGCGGCTGACTGAGCATCTGGGTGCAGCGCAGATCTACCTGAAGCGCGAAGACCTGCTGCACACGGGCGCCCACAAGATCAATAACTGCCTGGGGCAGGGCTTGCTCGCCAGGAGAATGGGCAAGACGCGAGTGGTGGCGGAAACCGGCGCCGGGCAGCACGGCGTAGCCACAGCCACCGTGGCGGCACTTTTGGGTCTTGAATGCGTCGTCTACATGGGCGAAGAGGACATGGCGCGGCAAGCCCCCAATGTCTTCCGCATGCGCCTGCTGGGTGCGAGCGTGGTTGGCGTTTCCTCCGGCAGCAAGACGCTCAAGGATGCCATCAACGAAGCCATGCGCGACTGGGTGACCAACGTTCAAAACACCCATTACCTGCTGGGCTCGGTGCTGGGGCCGCATCCTTACCCGCTCATGGTGCGCGAGTTCCAGCGGGTGATCGGGCAGGAAGCTCGCAGCCAGATGCTGGCGGAAATCGGCAGACTGCCGGACGCGCTTTTCGCCTGCGTGGGCGGCGGCAGCAACTCCATCGGCCTATTCTACGACTTCATTCCGGACCGCGAGGTGAAGATGGTGGGAGTGGAGGCCGGCGGTCGTGGGCCCAGTCTCGGTGAGCACGCGGCGCGGTTTGCGGGCGGGAGGCCGGGAGTCCTTCACGGTGCTTACACCTACGTGCTCCAGACTGAGGATGGACTGATCTCGAATACGCACTCGGTTTCTGCGGGTCTCGATTATGCTGCCGTTGGCCCGGAACACGCCGCGCTCTACCAGCAGGGCCGCGTGGAATACACCCACGTGAGTGATGAGGAAGCGCTCGAGGCCGCGCGACTTCTTTCGGTCAAGGAAGGCATTATTCCGGCGCTGGAATCCGCTCATGCGCTGGCGGAGGTCATCAAGCGAGCCCCGAAGATGAGCCGCGAGGCGGTGGTCATCGTCAACCTTTCCGGGCGCGGGGACAAAGATCTAGGAATTTTTCAGTCTAGGGGGGTGCTGTGACCGCCTGCCGAGCTAGCGTGCTACACTGGAGAGCCAGGTTCGCGAAACGCTGGTCATTCCCGCGAAAGCGGGAATCCAGTTCGTAGACAGCGCATTTCCGAAGGCTTGCGGAGTGGATTCCCGCTTTCGCGGGAATGACTGTGACTTGCAGCGCCCATGTCTCGCAAATGACACCAGTACCCGGCGGGTCGCCGATGTTGACGGCAATGCTCGTCACTTGTCACTCGTCACTTGTCACTGCCTTTAATGCCTACGGTTTCAACAACTCGCATCGAGACCCGTTTTCGCGAGCTGCGCGAGCGGCAGGCGAAAGGGTTGGTCGTGTACTTCACGGCTGGCGACCCCACGCTCGAGGCCACAGTTGATCTGCTAGCTGCCTTGGACCGTGCGGGTGTGGACGTGATTGAGCTGGGCGTTCCCTTTTCAGACCCGCTTGCCGATGGCCCCGTGATCCAGCGGGCTTCCGAGCGCGCGCTGAAAGCCGGGACGACGCTGCGGCGAATCCTGGAGCGGTTTCCACGCTGGCGTGAATCCGTGCAAGCGCCCATCATTCTATTCAGCTACTACAATCCTATCTTGCAGTACGGACTGGAGAAATTTGCGCGGGATGCTGCGCAGGCAGGTGTGGACGGGGCACTGGCGGTGGACCTTAGCCCTGAGGAGGCGTCGCCGTACGTGAGCGTCCTGCGCGCACGGAACCTCGATACAGTTTTCCTGGCCTCGCCCACCTCAACGGACGCTAGGCTTGAGCAGGCGTCGAAGCTTTCCACAGGTTTTCTTTATTTGGTTTCCCGCACCGGCGTGACGGGCGAGCGCAGCGAGATTTCCGCGAGCGTCCGGCCGCTGGTGGAGCGGGCTCGGAAGCACACTTTGCTGCCCTTGGCGGTGGGTTTCGGCATTTCCAATCCTGCCCAAGTACGCGAGGTGCAGTCGGTTGCGGATGCGGCAGTGGTAGGCAGCGCGGTAGTGCATGCCATCGAACAGCGGTACGCTAGAGAAGGGGCAGGGGCGATTGAGCGGTTCGCCCGCTGGCTCAAAGAGGGAACGGGGGAGAGGACTGCATGAGCGATCTCGAGGCCTGGCGCAAGCGGATTGACGAGATCGACCAACAACTCCTGAAGCTGCTGAATGAGCGCTCGCAGTGCGCGGTAGAGATAGGTCACCTCAAGAAGAAGATGAAGCTGCCGGCTTGGCATCCGCAACGCGAGGTGGAGATACTGCGCAACGTGGTGAAATCCAATCCGGGGCCGCTTGACGACGCGGCTATCCGCCGCCTCTTCGAGCGCATCATTGATGAAGCCCGGTCGCTGGAGCGCCATGCAATGGACAGCGGTAGTCTTCTGGAGAAGGAGTAACGGACCATGGTGGTGGTAATGCAAGAGGGCGCGACGGAAGATCAGATCCAGCGCGCCATCAACAAGCTGATGGAGATGGGGTTCGATATTCACCGCTCCACCGGAGCACGTCAAACGGTCCTGGGCGCGGTCGGCGCATTAGTCGAGTTCGACACCCGCGACATCGAGCTCCAGGAAGGCGTGGAGGAGGTGGTGCGCATCTCCGCGCCCTACAAACTGGCCAGCCGCCATTTCCGCCCGGAGGGCTCCGTCATTCAACTAGGGAAAGGCGTGGCCGTGGGGGGCGAGCAAGTGGTGATGATGGCCGGCCCGTGCAGCGTGGAGAGTGCCGAACAAATTGAAACCATCGCCGCATTGGTGGCGAAGGAGGGGGTACGCGTGCTGCGCGGCGGCGCCTTCAAGCCGCGGACCTCACCTTACAGTTTCCAGGGATTGGGGAAGAAAGGGCTGCAACTGATGCGGGCCGCCGCCGACAGGCACGACCTGCTGGTCGTCTCGGAAGTAATGGACCATACCCAAATCCCCCTGATGATGGAGTGTGTTGACGTGCTTCAGGTGGGCGCGCGCAATATGCAGAACTATAACTTGCTCAAGGAGGTGGGGAAAGTCTCCAAGCCCGTGTTGTTGAAACGCGGCATTTCCGCCACCCTCGAAGAGCTTCTGCTTTCCGCCGAATACATCATGGCGGGAGGAAATTACGACGTCATTCTCTGCGAACGGGGCATCCGCACCTTCGAGAGCTACACGCGAAACACCTTGGATATCTCCGCAATTCCCGTCATCAAGAAACTCTCCCACCTTCCGATTATTGTCGATCCGTCGCACGGCACCGGCCGGCGCGATAAAGTCCCGCCCATGGCGCGCGCGGCAGTGGCAGCGGGCGGGGATGGATTGTTGATCGAAGTCCACGATGATCCGGAGAAAGCTTTGAGCGACGGCGCCCAGTCGCTTTATCCCGCGCAGTTTGAGCAGTTGATGAAGGAATTGCGCATGATTGCGCCGGCGGTGGGACGGAAGGTTTGACGCCTGGGAGTAGCTGGGGGAAAATCTGAATAGTGAATAGTAAATTGTGAATTATGAAGTTTCAGCCTTTTAACTCCCCTCGTTCTTCTCCAGTCCCCGGGAGAAAGAAAACAGCCGGTGTGCCGCAAGTAAGCGGCTGATGAATTCAGGTGATTATAGCAATATAACTTATAATTCACGATTTAATATTCACTATTTACTATTTACAATTTCCAGTGGATACGATTTTTGACAAAGTTGCGATTGTCGGACTGGGCCTGCTGGGCGGGTCCTGGGGACTGGCGCTGAAGAAGTACGGCTTGACAGTCCGCCGCATTGGCTACGGGCGCGCCTCGACAGTTGGACGCGCGCTGGCCGCGGATGCCGTGGACGAAGGGACGGACGACCTCGGCAAGGCCGTCCGGGATGCCGACCTGATCATCCTCGCCGCGCCGGTGGGCGCAATCCTGGATTGTATTCCCCGACTGAAGGAGATGGCGTCATCGAAAGCGCTGGTGACTGATGTCGGCAGCACCAAAGGGTTCATTTGCGAGCGCGCGCGGGAGACTATGGGCGATGCCCCATTGTTCCTGGGAGGGCATCCCCTGGCCGGGAAAGAACGGTCTGGCGTTGAAAATGCCGAGGCCACGCTCTTTACCAATGCTCGCTATGTTTTGACACCGCTTGAAGATCGCCATCTTGAGGACACTCGCATCAAGGCTTTCGTCTCCCTGGTCACAGCGATCGGCGCGCGCCCGCATATTATGGATCCCGCCAGTCATGACCGCGCCCTTGCCTTCCTCAGCCACCTTCCTCAGCTTCTTTCCTCCGCACTGGCCAGCCTGATTGCAGAAGAAAGCCTCGAATCGCAACTCCCGCTGGAACTTGCGGCCTCCGGCTTCCGGGATGTGACGCGGCTGGCGGAAAGCCCTTACTCCGTTTGGCGTGACATTTGCCTTACCAACCTTGAGAATATCCAGCAAGCGCTTGAAGCCCTGGTTGAAAAACTTGAGTTCATAAAGCAGCACTTGAGCGACCATGAATTGGAGCGCGAGTTCCAGCAAGCTTTGAAGCTGCGAGAAAAACTGCGGGGAGCCGGTTGAAGTTCGTAACGGCGCCCTTCAGAGCAGAGTTGTCAGTAGCCCCGCCGCGGCGGGTCAGTCGTCAGTTGAAAAGACGGGAGGTAGGGCCGAGGAGAATTAGAAGGCAGTTCACGCCCTTTGCCACATGCTCCCTGCCGCCCCAGCAGAATTACCTTCCAGTGCGAGTTGAGGCGGGAGAGTTGCGGTACGGGCACTAGACATCAAATATGTTTGGCTGGCTTTATGTATTGCAACGGCGTATTCTTCACCTTGGATTGACCGCCCTCTGTATGGGGACTGGGTAAGACATCGCCACGGTCATCCCTCGATCGCCTCGAAGGTGCAGCATGGAGATCAATAACATTGTGATCGTAAGCCTGGCTTCCCCAAAGGAAAAAATCTGGGGCCAACTGCTCCAGCTCGACACCCAAGGCGTGACGGTGCGCGGGATCGAACTCAATTCCTTCGATGATTTCGTGCGCCAGATCGTCGGCCGCGAGGAATGCACCGTGGGAATGACCCAGGTCTTCTATCCCATGCACCGTGTGGAGCGGGTCGCCCTCGATGAATCCTGCGGCTCCATTCCCTCGCTTTCTGAACGATTCCATAGCTTGGTCGGATTGAGCCTCCAGGAATACCTCGGGATCGAGACGCCACAGGTCTAATAAAGCAGTTGACAGTCGACAGTTGACAGTCAACAGTTAGGGCCGACGAAAATCCTTTGCCGGTCTTTGTAGTATTAGCGTGTCATTCTGAGCGCAGCAAAGAATCCCGGCCTTTGAAGCAGATGATAGTCCACCCGCCGCGGCGGGACAGTCAACAGTTAGGGCCAGCGCCTGTCTGGGATTCTCGTGCTGTTTCCGAAGCGCATGCTGCGGATAACAATTGTTTATGACCTTCAACCAAGTGCTGAAAAGGCTCAAGTCGAAATCTAACCCGGCGGCGGTTCGCGGCATGGCGAGGTTCGGTATCACTGCTGCCAAGGCCTACGGCTGGTCCGCTCCGGCATTGAAGAAGTTTGCCCGTGAGCTCGGCAAAGACCATGATTTGGCTCTGCGGTTGTGGTCCACGGGGATTCTCGAAGCTCGGGCTCTCGCCGGTTTGATTGACGAGAAGGAAAAGGTGACGGAACGGCAGATGGAAGACTGGGCTAAGGATTTCGATTCCTGGGCAGTGTGCGATGGGACTTGCCTGAACCTTTTCCGGTACACGCCT
>JBEKUR010000231.1:0-9109 GCA_049514855.1 Terriglobia bacterium | reverse complement strand
CGGAATTGGATATCGCCGAACGCCGTGTCCCTCAGGACGGCCGCTTCCGAGTCCGCTACCGTGGGCGTCCGATTGATTTCCGCGTGTCCATTATGCCCTCGATCCATGGCGAGGACGCGGTGTTGCGCATCCTGGATAAGGAATCGCTGCACGAGAAGTTCCGCCAGTTGCGGCTGGAAGTCCTGGGGCTCGCGGACCGCGAAATCAAGCGGCTGCGAAAATTCATCCGCGAGCCTTACGGCATGGTGCTGGTGACGGGACCGACGGGTAGCGGGAAGACCACGACGCTTTACGCCGCGCTTTCGGAAATCAAAAGCGACGAAGATAAGATCATTACCATCGAAGATCCGGTTGAGTATCAGCTCCGCGGCGTTACCCAGATTCCGGTGAACGAAAAGCGCGGACTGACTTTCGCTCGCGGTCTGAGGTCCATATTGCGCCATGATCCTGACAAGATCATGGTGGGCGAGATTCGCGATAACGAGACGGCACAGATTGCTATCCAATCCGCCCTGACCGGCCACCTGGTTTTCACCACCGTGCACGCCAACAACGTGGTCGACGTGCTGGGCCGCTTCCTGAACATGGGCGTCGAACCTTATAACTTTGTATCCGCGCTCAACTGCATCCTGGCTCAACGACTCGTACGCACTCTCTGTGAAGAGTGCAAGCGTCCCACGGAAGTTCCTCGAGAAATGTTCGAGGAGTCCGGCCAAGCCCCCGAGGCCTGGCGCGGCATCACCTTCTACGAGACCGTTGGGTGCCAGGCGTGCAGCCAGGCGGGGTTCCGTGGACGTACTGCCATTGGTGAATTGTTGGCCCTCTCGGACCGCGTGCGCGAACTTATTCTCGACAAGAAACCGAGTTCGGAGATTCGCCGGGTGGCACGGGAGGAAGGCATGGTGACACTGCGTGAGTCGGCGCTGGAGAAAGTCCGGCTTGGGGTCACCACCTTCAAGGAGATCAACAAGGTCACCTTTGTGGAGTGATCCGGGTGGGCCGGTGGTCAGAGAAGCGATGAATTGGGAAACGTTAAAAGCCAGACTGTTGCCCAGGCGGGGGGGAAGAACCGGCTCCTTCCTTTTGCCCTCTGTGGTTCTCGATCTGCAGCCTGGTTTTGTCGCCGGCGCAAGATTGGATAGGTCATCGGGTCAGGTACGCCGGGTGGCCGTCCGGCAGCTTGAGGCCGGAGCGTTGGAACCCCTTCCCAGCCGGCCTAACTTGGCCAAGCAGGAGGTGGTCCGCCGGACTATCCGTGAAGTCCTGGAAGCAGTCGGCAATGGCAGTGGCCGGCTGGGCATCCTCTTGCCGGACTCTTCCGTGCGCGTCGCTATCCTGCGCTTTGAGACGCTCCCTGACCATCGTGAGGAAGCTGAGGCGCTGGTGCGTTGGAAGATGGGAGGCATTCTTCCGTTTCCACCGGAGGAAGCCAGGGTCAGCTACCAACGGCTCTCCAAGGGAGACCAATCCGTCGAGTTAGTGGCGATGGCAGTACGGAATTCCGTAGTGGCGGAATACGAGGCGGCCTTCGAGACTGGGAGTTCCGGCCCGGCGCTGGTTCTGCCCGCCACGGCGGCCCTTCTTCCTCTGTTACCCGCCGGAAGCCAAGGAAGCCAGGTCCTTGTGCATGTCTGTTCGGGTTCGGTGACCACGGTGGTGATGGCGGGAGACGGCATTAGCTTCTGGCGCAACCGCCTGCTTGAGGCCCACACGGCAGAGGGAGATGGGGAAGTAGTCCGCGAAATCGCGCGCGTAGTGGCGACTTGCCGCGACCACCTTAAGAGTGAGATCGAGGACTTATGGATTTACGTCCGACCGCCGGCCACACGCTCTCTGGACAAGGAAATCGGGGAAGCCACAGGTCAGCATGTTCAGCTCCTGACCAGCTCAGCTTCGCACGTGGCGACCCTTCCGCCCGCCGAGAAGAAGATCTTGGAAGATTTCGGCATGACGTTTGCCGGACTGTTGGAGAACCACAAGTAGGCCCATGAAAGTCGTACTGAATCTGGCTATTGCGCCCAGCGCGCGCGAACGCTACGGGCTGTATTGGGCGCTCCCAGCGACGCTGCTGGGTGTTACAGGATTGGCCTTTCTCCTGTTGTTTACGGTTCGTTCATTCCGCGAGTACAGGGCCGTGCAGAAGTCCGTCGCCGAGCACCAGGGACGCGAGGACACTCTGCGCGCTCAGGAAATGGCCCTGCGCAAACAACTGGAGGAGCCGGAGTCTCGCCGGCTTCTCGACGACGTGCAATCCGTTAACGCGCTGATTGAAAAGAAGCGGATCTCCCTGACCGGCTTGGCCACAGACATTACCGATCTCATGCCGGAAGAGGTGCGCCTTACGGGGCTGGCCTTGGCGCCGGACGGCCAGGAACTGGCCGTCCGGTTCGTGATTACAGGCAAGAGCGAAGAAGCCATCGAGAGTTTTTTGAGCGACCTCGAGGACTCGCCCCACTTTAAAGATGTAGCGATTATCAATCAAGGGTTCGAAGAGGCAGGCACCCCTTCCGAGCTGGAGAACATCGCGTGCGCAGCTCACTACCTGCCAGGCGAAAGTGAAGCATCGGGGGAATAATTGCCCAGGAGTCATCGCCAGACTGTAATCCGCGCTTTCCAAATAGCCGGCGCTTCCTTGGTGCTGCTCGACGTGTTGCTTTATTTCGGAATGTTCCGATCCACCCAAGCGCTGGTTTCCTCGGAGCAACAACAGTTTGCCGCCCTGCGCCGGCGCATCTATGACGGGGAGGTTCGTATCGAGCGCCTGAAGAAGTTCCGCGAGGCATTGCCGGAGGCGGGCAAAAGGCTCGCCGCGTTAAAACGCGACCATACTCCGCCCCGGCGCCAGGGATTCTCGCAGGCCGCCAAGCTCGTGCGACGTTTGACGGAGCAATCCGGGACGCAGCTTACCAGCGTCGCTTACAAGTTGGACAACAACGCTTCCGGACCGCTGCAGCGCCTGGGATTGGTGATCGTTGTTGCGGGGCCCTTCCCGGCTCTGCTGAAGTTCACACATGCTCTTGAAACAGCGAGCGGTTTCATTGTGATTCGGAGTTTCAACATTGCTGCGGGTGATACCCACGCGTTGGAGTTAAAACTGGCTGCTGACCTATATTTGACGCCATGAAGGCAACTGGATACATTGAGAAATGGGGAGCGGGCGTTCTGGGCGCAGTGTCGTTGGCCCTGCTCGTAAACCTCGTGGTGCAGATTAACCGGGGGCACGCCGGAGACAGGCGTCCCCGGGCGACGACTCCGCCCCGCGCCAAGGCAACCACTCTCCCAAGCGCCAAGGCCCCTGCCGGCAAGCAGAGCGTATCGGATGAGCTGTCCCGCTACGACCCCGTCGTAAAGCTGGACCTGCTGAAGGAACTCGAAGGCCGCCCGCTCCCAGAGTTGGACCGGAACCCCTTCGAGTTCGTGGGAGCTCCAGCCAATGCGACGCCGGCCCAGACCGCGGCCGCAGCACCGGCAGCGCAGCCTCCTCCTCCCCCCCCGGTGACCTTGAAGCCCATGGGCTATTCCGAGGGGAAGGGGGGAGTCAAAGAAGCAATGGTTTCTGATGAAGACCAGGTTTTCGTAGTCCACGAGGGTGATTCCATTGGGACTCGATACAAGGTCATCAAAATAACACCCACGGTGATTACTGTTGAAGATGCCACCATTCACCAAACCGTTGATTTGCCTGTCCCGCCGTAACTCTGTCGGCGGTCCAGGACTCGATTCCGGTTACGCGCTGCTGTTTGTCATGATAGCAGCCACCGTCTTGTTAGTCGGCCTGACTGCCGTGCTGCCCAGCATCTATCAGGAGGGCCAGCGCGAGCGCGAACAGGAACTCATCTTCCGCGGCACGCAGTACGCGCGCGCTATCGCGGGCTTCCACCAGAAGTTCCAAAGATACCCAACCAGCGTCAACGAACTGACGAAGCTGACCAATGGAATGCGCTTCCTGCGGAAGGAATTTGCTGACCCGATGACGCCCAATGGGAAATGGCGGTTCGTCCACGCGAATGCGCAGGGAGTTCTGCTGGACTCGAAGACGCAGGGCCCCCAATCGGGAGGGCAGGGTCAACCGGGCGCAGGCCAAGGTACAGGCGGGTTCGGGATGTCAGGCCCTTCCAGCATGGGCGGAAGCGCAATTGGCCAGCAGGGCATGGGCGGTAGCGGATTTGGTCAGTCAACGGGGACCTTCTCTCTCGATTCCAACCCCGGCGGGAGCACTTCCAGCGCCCAGGGGAATTCCGCTTTCTTCGGTGAGGGTAACCAGGGCGGGGGAATGTATATTGTCGGGGTTGCCAGCACCAGTCATAAGCAATCGATCCGCATCTGGAATAAGAAAACACACTATGACGAGTGGGAGTTCATTGGCGTGGACCTGGGTGCGCTTGGCATCGCGACCTCCATCCCGGGGCTCCCGCAAGGTGTCAGTGGGCAGCCGGGTCAGGGAGGCCAGCCAAACATCTTCGGCCAGCCGCCCGCGGGAAATCCTAGGATGCCGGGGCAAAATCAAGGTATGTTTCCGCCCTAAAATGGGTCCACCTTTACGCAGCAGTGATCAGATTCGACAACGCCAATAATCGAGCCCTATTGCAGGAAATGGCGAGTTTTGGGGTTTTCATATAGACTCTAACTGGACGAGGCGATTCTTAGATGTTGGATTCAAATCTCAGATTTTGGATCATGTGCCTTGGCCGGTTGCAGAAAGGCGCGATTCTTTTGGCGCCTTGAGGTGCCAGGATTCAGGAATCTGCTAAGGCAGTTATGAGCGGGGTTCGCCGAATGATTCGCGGCAATTGCGTGGCAAGAGTGTTTCTTGGTTTTGGCCTGGGTGTGTCGCTGCTGGCCGCAGCTTGCGGAGGTTCGATCCAGACACCTTCGATTGTAGTTACCATTAACCCCACGACTGCTTACGTCCCGACATTGTACGCTTTGCAGTTTAGTGCCACAGTGGCAGGGACAGCGAACGCTGCCGTTGTGTGGAGTGTAGGTAATGCGGTAGGTGGGAGTTCCACTGTCGGGTTCATTTCACAGACGGGTTTTTACCAGGCGCCGGCCAGCGTGCCTTCGCCCAGCCATGTAACCGTCATGGCTACCAGCCAGGAGGACGATACCAAGTCGGCTTCCGCCACCGTGACCATTGTGACGCAGTCGTCCGGTGCGAATACCGTGCAGGTGGCTTCCGGCCAAACGACTTCGAATATCAATATACAGGTTTCGCCGCTGACTCCAACCTTGTCCATTTACGGTGCGGGTACGTGCAGCGGTAGCACATGCTCCACGGCGGCTGCCGGGGTGCAAGTGGCACAGGGAAGCTCGGCGACTATCTTCGTGGTCGGCATGGGGGTAGTTCCGGGGACTGTTTACTCGATCAGCGGAAACCCGGCCGATGTGACCGTGGTGCAGCCCTCCGGCTCCCAGTTCGGTCAGACTAACGATGGCACCTCGTCGGTAACTTTCGATATTAGGGTGAGCTCCAACGCTGTGCCGGGGCCGCGAAATATCATGGTGACAAATCCAACTACGGGCGAACTTTCCGCCTTTGTGGGGGGGGTACTGATTACCCCCTCGGGGCAATAAGCAATGAAGATGCGCACTCAGCTTTTCGCGGTATTTGTGGCAGTCTTATGGGCTGCTTCGGCGTCCGCCAGCACGCTGCTGCGGATGAGTCTGGACCAGCTTGCGCAGGCCTCCACGGAGGTTATCCGCGGCCACGTAGTCAGCCAGGAGACCCTCTGGAACCCCGCGCACACTCGAATTTACACTTACACCACCGTCGCTGTTGAACAGACTTACAAGGGAAATCCGGCTTCCACCCTGATCGTCCAGCAACCCGGCGGTACGATCGGCAACGTGCACGTTTTTGTGGCGGGGACCATTCAATTCCATTCCCAGGCAAGTTACGTGTTGTTCCTGGAACGTTCGGCGGCGGACCCCTCCAAATTCCTCCCGGTCGGCATGATGCAGGGTGCTTACCGGATCTACCGTGACGCGACGACGCAGGAGGAAAAGCTCATCCTTCCCTTGGGTTCTCTAATGCGTGGCGCCCCGGCTTCCGGAGCTGCCTCGACCATCGCGGGGCCGGCGGTTCCAGTCCGTCAATTCCAAAGGGAGATTTCGACAGCGCTCAGCAGGCCATTGACCATCCCGCATGGAACAGCGATTCCCCTGGCCATCAGGTCCACGCAGTTTGCGGGTGTGAGGCGCATGGACGTCCAAGGGCGAACTACATCCGACCTTTTCCCCAACGCGGGCCTGGTGATCCCCGCGGGCAGCGCCCTCTCGGGAATGGCGGAGCGAGTTGGGGACTCATGGGAGATTTCCTGGACCGAGGTTTCTATTCGCGGGAAGCAGGTCCTGCTTTCTGCGCGAAGCACTGCGCCTGCGGTTGGGTCGTTGCGAGGTAGATTACTTGTGGTCAACGTGAGGTGAGGATGGTGCAAGCGAAAAGAGCCTTTCGATTTCGCCTTCAGGTCTTAGCCGCTGCGGCGGGGAGTTTGACGCTGCTGGGTGCCATCCTGGCCTTTGCCTACACCACCTTTCAAAATGATGTCGACGGAGTTCCGATTCCTTCTCGATGGGCGAATGCCTCCTTCACGTGGGTGTTGAACAATCCCGGCAC
Source organism: Terriglobia bacterium (assembly GCA_049514855.1). GTDB lineage: Bacteria > Acidobacteriota > Terriglobia > UBA7540 > UBA7540 > CAVROP01. Next base: position 2,493 of record JBEKUR010000231.1, on the reverse strand, counting down.
ACCGCCGGGGAATGTAGACACCACCGATGGCACGAATCCGCTGCCCCTCAAGACGGTCCTCATCAATTCCTTCACATCTTGGGCGACGGCATCGCTGAATGGGCAACAGTTGACGAACCTCAGTATCACCAACGGAAATGACGTCACAAACCTGCCGAATCCGCAGATCGATTGCACGAACGTCGTTTCATTCAATGACAATAACCCTGCCGATTTTCCTACCGGAACTGCTGCCCTTGCTTTTACAACTGTAAGCACTGACTACCTGAGAAATGGGGCGCCGGGTACGCCCGGGACGACTTACACCTTCGCCGAGTGCAACAGCCAGGAAATCATAACCACCACTTCACCCGCCATCGTGTATGACGCGGACATCGTCTTCAATCCCCGCGCTCAATTCTCCACTTCCACTCCGCCGCTCTCGAACCACTTTGACCTGCAATCCGTCGCTGCCCACGAAAGCGGCCACGCGCTGGGGCTTGACCATAGCGGCGTCGCCCACGCCGTGATGTTTCCTTTCGGGGACACAGGCGAAAGCCAGCAACGAACCCCTTCCACAGATGACCTCATTGCCATATCTTTCCTGTATCCAGCGTCCAACTTTGCAAGCTACTTGGGAACAATCTCCGGACAGGTCATGTTCACCAACATTGGCGGCGTCTTTGCAGCGCATGTGGTGGCTATCGACGCGAATACGGGCAACGTCGTCCTGGACGGTCTCACCAATGCGGACGGCAGTTACAAATTATTTGCTCCGCCCGGTAGCTATAACCTGCTTGTCCTTCCCCTTGCACCAAACGATAACCAGGGCATCTTTTCTCTAAGCGATTTTTCCGGATGGACCTGCGGCTACGACGAAAGCGCCCCGCCTTGCTGTGACCCGGGTATTGCCGCATGCCTGGGCGCGCCTATCACGAATCCGATCAATTACACGGGGAAATTCTTCTAGCCGTCATGCGTGGTCCCTTCAAGCCTTGCGCACCTCAATGAGGGAATGGCCGCGGGTGGCGCATACGTCGCGACGGTTTTTGTCGCGATGTATGCGCCCTAGGGACGATATAATGTTCGGGTGTCTGAGCTAAAGCACTACTACGGCCTCAATCATCTGCGCTGCATGTACAACAATCCCGTCAAACGAGGTCTGGTCAAGCGCTCGGGCGACTGGCCGTGGTCCCGTCGCGGCGGGGAGGTTCTATTTCTGGAATGACGGTTCGATCTTGGGCGTGGACAGAATGCTATGATGGCATCGACATACCGAGGGGCGCATACATCGCGACAAAAACCGTCGCGACGTATGCGCCACCCGCCGCATTGGAAGCCGAAACGCAGAGCTACGCTCTGCGCCAGCCGGCGGGCAGCTTGCGGGGCCTTTTATCGACGTCGGTGCAGGGGGGGGGCCGGCGTTGGAGCCGGCCTCAACATGGGGTTTGGTGAGGGGGGCGTCACTCAGGCAACCCTAACCCTAGGCGGCGCGGCGGGAAGCTTCGTGGGAGGTTCCGCTTCACTTACGACCACGTCCGCGACCCCGTTTTGCCAGTAAGGCTCACGGATTGGAGGAACTCAGTTATGGGCGGTCAGCCCCATTTTGATTTCGACTATGATCCTACGGGCGTAGTGGTATTCAAGTGGTTCATGCCGGTACTCGCCCTCTTGGCAACCACGCTACTCCTGGAGCCTGGGCGTACGGTGGCCAGCGTAGCGATCGCCTTGCTCCTGGTCCTCTGGGCCGTCTTTGGGTTTTCGGCGGCGCAGGTGCGAGCTGGCAAAGAGGGAGTTAGGTTCCGTCGTTTCCGGACGTGGAAGGAAGTGCCCTACAGTGAAGTCCGGAAATGCAGGATGTCGTGGGCCCCAGGCATGTGCTGCTTGAAGCTCCGCCAATCCGTGGCGCCGTGGGGAAAGATCTATTTCATTTGCGAGGGTCCCCGCTTCGAGCTGGCGCTCCCTGGACGCCATACGAAACTGACTCGGTATATCGAGGAACGAGCCTCCAGAAGAGATTCCTCGGCCCGTCTCCCAGCCAGCCCGGGGATCGGAGGAAGCCTCCCAAGGCGAGTCTCGGTGTGTGCACTTTGGTTTAGTGCGGGCGCCATGTGGGCATTCTATTCTTTGTCCGTTCCGCAAGGTCGGGCTCCCCTGCGGGTGCCGTTGGGCCCGCATGGGGACGGATGGCTGGTTCGTTTGCTAATGTGGTGGCGCGAGTTCAATAATGCCGTGGTGCAATGGCCGTGGAACCTTTTGGCAGCGCTCCTCACGTTGGGACTCATCTTGCTGCTGCGATTCAGACGCAGTGCCTGGGGACCAGCACTTGCGCTCGGACTTTTAGTAGGCAGCGTCGCTGCGCGCTTGGTGGCCCACTGAGCCGGGCACCCTCGCGGGTGGCGCATACATTGGTTTTTATGTATGGTGTGCCAGGGAAAGCCTGGCTGATCTTGTAAGCTGAAAGGAGCTTACCTTGTAATTGCCCATTCAACAAGTAGCCGAGCCAGCGTGGAG
>JBEKUR010000230.1:0-9109 GCA_049514855.1 Terriglobia bacterium | reverse complement strand
GGTCGGCGGCGTGTGCCCCGATGTCTCCCAGGGCGCCGCTGCCCGCGTATTTTTTTTCCAGGCGCCAGACCAGGGGGAAGTCTGGATCCATGATCCAGTCCTGGAGGTACGCGCCGTGATAATGATACACCTGTCCGAGGCGGCCCTCTTCGATGAGCTTCTTGGCGAAGGCCACCGCGGGCACCCGGCGATAATTAAAGTTCACCATGTGGAAGACGCCGGCTTTTTCCACCGCGCGGAGCATCTCCTTGGCCTGAGCCAGATTGTTGGCCAGGGGCTTCTCGCAAATGATGTGCTTGCCAGCCTCGGCGGCGGCTATGGCCATCGGGTGGTGAAGGTGCCCCGGCGTCGAGATATCCACGATGTCAATATCCTTACGTTCGATTACCCGGCGCCACTCGCAGTCGGACTCTTCCCAACCCAACTGCTGCGCCGTGGCCTCGAGTTCTTCGCTGCAAGCCTTCCCACAGAGCACTTTCATGCGCGGCCGATACTTGCCGGGAAAGAACCTGCTGACCTGCCGGTAAGCGTTTGAATGAGCCCGGCCCATGAATTGGTGACCGATTAGAGCAACGTTGATTTCTGGCATCTTGGGATTCTCCTCTTTCCACGAGTGACGAGTGACGAACTGGAGTCAGAAGTCAGGAGTCAGGAGTCAGAATACGGAGAACCCGGCGCCGCGTTTCGGATGTCAGAAGGAAGAAGGCCCAAGGGCTGCGCATTCTGACTCCTGACTCCTGACTCCTGACTCCTGCTTTTCTCACGCCCACCACATTTCCTTGAGTTTTTCTTTGATAATGACTTGGTTCAAGAAATTGGCCGCTTTGGTCAGACCCTCGTCCACAGACATCAGGCTGTCTTCGTGTTCGATGGACAGCACATCGTCGTAACCCACCATCTGGAGCGTGGAGACAAAGTCCGCCCAGAAATCCAAGTCGTGACCATAACCGACGGTGCGGAAGATAAACGAGCGGTTTTTCTCGTCGCTATAGGGTTTGGTGTCAAGCACGCCATTCACCATGATGTTGACATTGTAAAGGCGTGTGTCCTTGGCGTGGATGTGAAATACTGCTTCGCCCAGCTTGCGCACCGCCGCACAGGGGTCAATACCTTGCCAGAACATGTGGCTGGGATCGAAGTTGCAACCGATGGCAGGTCCGGCGGCCGCCCTCAGGCGGAGCATGGTCTCCGGGTTGTAAACCACGAATCCCGGATGCATTTCGATGCCGATCCGCACCCCGTGATCCTGGGCAAACTTGGCGCGCTTCGTCCAGAAGGGGATAACCTTTTTCTCCCACTGCCATTTCAAGATTTCCAGGAATTCCGGTGGCCAGGGCGTGGGGGACCAATTCGGGTAATGAGCATTATCCGAATCGCCAGGACAACCGGAAAAATCGATCACCCGCGTAACGCCCAGTTTTTCCGCCATTAAAATCGTCTTGCGGCTGACTTCCGCGTGCGCCTCCGCAATCTTCTTGTTGGGATGAAGCGGGTTGCCATGGCAACTCAAGGCGCTGATGCTCATGCCTTGGTCCTCGAGCTTTTGCTTGAACTCTTTAATCTTGGAGGGTTGGCTCATCCAGTCCAGCTTTAGATGCGGATCGCCAGGGTAGTTCCCGGTTCCCAACTCGACGGTGCGTATGCCGAGAGGCTTTATCTTTTCGATGACCTCGTCCAAACTGAGCCTGGCCAGGAGCGCCGTAAAGAGTCCGACCTTCATATCAAGTCTCCTTTTCTTGAATGCTAGTGTGGGCGCCGCTGGTCAGGCCTGTGGCCAGATTTGCCATCGCCCCTGTACTGCCAAGATGGGCAGTAGACAGCAAGAATTAGAAGGCTAAATCTATAGTTCGATAGCCCCCGCGTCAACAGGAAATTTGCAGCAACCTGCCTGGGCCTAGCCGAAAGCAACCGGACAAAGTTGAAGCAATCTCATATTGAGTCCGAGGTTCATTTCAGGTTTTTTCCCGTGGTCGTGACGGTCAGTTGGCCGTGTTTTACTCCCCGCAGGCTCAGAATCCGATCAGCCAGGGTCTTAACCTCCCCACTTCGGCCTTTCAAGATGACCACTTCGAGGCAATGGTGGTGGTCCAAATGCACATGCGTGGCCGCCAGAACCTTGCTTGCGGCCGCATGCTGGGCCTCAATCAGCTTGGCGGAGAGATTCGGCTGGTGGTGGTCGTAAACCATGGTCAGCGTTCCCACGATCACCTTGTTATCTTCGACCGCCTCTTCCACCAGATGCTGGCGAATAAGATCCCGTATGGCCTCCGACCGGTTTTGATATCCCCTGCGGTTGATGGCCGTGTCGAACCTCTCGAGAAGCTCCCTTTCCAGGGAGAGTCCAGTTCGAACCAGATTGCCCATTTTTCACCCCCTCGATCACGTGCGCTAAGGCTTGGTTGCACTAATAACCTGTGACCCTCGGAAGGGCGGGGCTTTAGCCCCGCCGCCTTGGGGCGTAGAGTTGAATGGGCCTTTAGGCCCTGAAGCCGCGTCGCTTCAGGGGCTAAAGCCCCCAAATTCCGCCTGAGCTCTGCGGCGGGGCTAAAGCCCCGCCCTTCCATCCCCCGAGAAATAAAGTCGCTAACTTCTGCAACTAAGCCCTAAGGCAAGTGCGTGCCGTTCAGAGAAAAGCAGAGGCATTTCACGCGAGTCGCCCTTACTTGAGATACTGGTTGAACCATTCGATAGTGCGCTTGGTGACGTCCCGCTCATGCTCGGGCTGCGAGATCACGTGGCCTTCATCCGGATACACGACGAGCTGGGTTTCCACGCCCAGGGTTTTTAAAGCGTGCCAGAACTCGAAGGACTGAGGCGCGGGGCATTCGCCGTCGCGGTCGCCTACCAGGATGAGCGTAGGGGTTTTGACGTTCTTGATGAAGGTGAGGGGAGAACTTCTGGCATAGACGTCCGGGTCATCGTAGACGGCGGCGCCGAAAAAGGGAATCATCCACTGGTCGATATCGTTTTCGCCATAGTAGCTCTGCCAATTGGCGATGCCTGCCCCGGCCACCGCGGCGCGAAAGCGATTTGTCCGGGTCACCGCCCACATGGTCATGTAGCCACCATAGCTCCAGCCTGCAATTCCGACGCGGCGGTCATCCACCGGAAGCGTTTTCACCACATAGTCCACGCCCCCAAGAATGTCGCGAAAATCGCCGTAGCCGAACTCCTTGACGTTTGCCGCGGTGAAGGCTTCGCCCTCGCCGAAACTGCCGCGCGGATTGGGGAAGAGGACGAAACAGTCTTCGTACGAAAGCAGCGCAAGGTTGAAGAACGCTCCCGGCCAAGAGGGTTTTTCGCTGGCCCCGGGCCCGCCGTGCACGGACACCACCATCGGGTAGCGCTGGGAGGGATCATAATTTACCGGGTAGAGCAGCCAGCCCTGGATTTTCATCCCGTCATTCGACCAATGGATGCTTTCGGACTTGCCCCAGCGTGGATGAACTCCGGCGTTGTGGCGCGTGACCTGCTTCCAGGCCCCGATCTCCCCCGCCCAGATCTCGGGGGGTTGCTGGAATGATTGGCGGACCAACGCGCAGGTCTTTCCATCCTCTGCCAGGGATATCCCAAAGTCCCACCAGGTTCCGGTGGAGATGGTTTCGGGGCCGCTCCAGAGGGTTTCGATTTTCCCCTCGCGAGCATCAACCGTGGCAATGCCGCTCGAGCCGTCGATTTGTTCTGTGAACAGGATTCTTTCCGAGGAGGGGAGCCAGGTGAGCGTGGCGGGCGAAGCCTTGATGCCGGGCGTGAGGTGGCGGGCTTCGCCGCCGCTGGCGGGAATCGTGTAAATATCGCCTCCGGTGCTCCCCTCATCGCTCATGATTCCTCCGATGAAAGCGATGCTCTTCCCGTCCGGCGACCAGTGCGGTTCGGCAATCTGGAGCGGCGGCTTGTAAATGAATTTCGCCTCGCCGGAAGCGATAGCGATGGTGCAGAGCCGCGCAACCCACCAATTGGCGTCGCCCGCGCCATGCGCGGCGGTGGCCACGAATCTCCTGCCGTCGGGCGACCAATCGTACTCGTGGATATAGAGGTCGGCGGGCGATACCTGCCGGGCATGGCCGGAGGCCACCTCAACGGTCGTCAGGCGCTGTTCGTAGACGTGCTGCTCGATGGCCCCGGAGGGTGGAGTCATGGGCTCGAGTGGGCCGGCCGCGCGTGGGGCGTTCTCGGTGAAAAGCAGCGCCAATGTCTTGCCGTCTGGCGACCAGGACGGAGAAGCGAGAAATCCAGTCAGGCTGGTGAGTCGGCGCGCCGTGTGACCCGGGGCGTCCGCGATATAAAGTTCAAGCTGGCCCGAACTCTCCCGGTCCGAAAGGAAAGCGAGCTTCTTGCTGTCCGGAGACCAGGCAATGTCGTGCTCGGCATACTGAGCGCGGCCCTCGCCGGCTGAGACACGGCGCGGCTGTTCCGAAGAGCCGAGGGTCGCCACATATATTGCGGAGTTGCCCGTCAGCTCCTGTTTTTCTCCCCTTAAGGACTCCACCCAAGCGACCCTTTTGCCATCAGGTGAAATGGCGACCTGTTTGAATGTGTGGACTGCGAAAAGTGAGTTCAGAGCATCGTCAATTGAGGACTTCTGGACGGCGTAACAAGTCGCTGCGCTGACCATCCATAACGCCAGCGCAAGCGGCAAGCGGGTTCTCGAATGCATGCACAGTCTCCTGGGGGAAGATCCAACTCATCAGGATAACAGAAAACAGAAGGCAGAAAGCAGAAGGCAGCGTCGGAAACATCGGGAGTAGCGCAGACCTGTTTTTTAGGTCTGCGGCTTTTGATGACAACCAGCGTGCAACAATGTGTATTCGGCGCTCCGTGATGCCTCCGTGTGCTCCGTGGCAAGAAAAAGGCTTCACACAGAGGTCACTGACATGCTCCGTGGTCTCTGTGTTGAGGCTTTGGAGGCTTGGAGAACACAGAGAAGATCGTTTCAGGCGACACGGCGCATGTGCGCTATAATCGGCGCTTTGCAGCCACGCCAGCAAAAAGGAGGAAGGGCGCTATGGGCACGAAGGACAGCGATGAGGACGCGGCCGAACGCGAAAAGAGGATCGCCGAATTGAAGCGTCAGGCGGAGGAACTGGTGGGCGGGAAAATGGTCGAAGGGGAAATGGAAGAAACCCCGCCCGAGGTAGCGGAGGGATTCTGGCAGCACGTGGTCGCCTATGAAAAAGCCCCCTGGACCACGAATTTCAAGCAGCTCGAAGAAGCCGGCATGGAGTTGCCGGCCCCTGAGACGCTCAATGATGAACAACTAACCAAAAAGCTTTGGGAAGTGATTCACGGGCTGGCGCTCCTGCGCGTGTTCCTGGATGACACAGACCACCTGAGCGACCGCGAGCTTTATACCGAGCTTTGGTCAGACATACTGCGCGAAGAGGTCAAGGCGGTGCCGCCGGACGAGGACGGAGCGTACCACGTGAGTCCCTTGGGAGGCTGTAGCGAAGAGGATATCCAACTGCAGATGAAATACTACGCCGACGAAAACTGGCGCCGCCACTGGCTTGAGGATTTTCCAGACTTTCCTATGCCCGACCACGAGGACCCCCCTTACGACCGCGACCGCTTGCTTCCCCAACCGGATTATGGTTCAGCCTCTCAGCGAGGCCCCGTGAACTGACCTGAAATCTGCCGTCAGGTGATGTGGGCGCCCTGTGTATTGACGTAAACGGCGTAAAGGGACTGGCTGGCAGCCATGAACAGCCGGTTGCGCTTGCTTCCCCCGAAACAGAGATTGGCGCAGATTTCCGGCAGTAGGATCATGCCAATCCGTTCGCCGGTGGGAGCGAAGATGTGTACGCCATCGTATCCCTCACCGACCCAGCCGGCCCCGGCCCAGATGTTGCCGTCCTTGTCGGCGCGGATGCCGTCGGCAAGCCCCGTGCCCTTGCCGGGCAGTTCCATGGAGGTGAAGGTCCGCCCGTTGCGCAGGCTCTTGCCGTCTACCACGTCGAAAACTTTAATGATTTTGGGAGCCTGGGGGTAATGCGTGGCCCCCGTGTCGACCATATAAAGCAACTTGTAGTCAGGTGAAAAGCAGAGACCGTTGGGCTTGTAGCCCTCATCGGTGACGAGGTCGATCTTGCCTGTCTTGCCATCGATCCGGTAGACGGCTTCCTTGAGTTCGAGCGGCGCCACGTGCCCTTCGTAGTTCGTCAGGATGCCGTAACCAGGGTCCGAGAACCATATGCCCCCGTCGGGATGCACCACGATGTCATTCGGGGCGTTGAACGGCTTGCCCTGCCAGCGGTCCGCCAACACCCGCACCGACCCATCATGTTCGTAGCGGACGACGCGGCGGGTGAGGTGTTCACAAGTGACCAGGCGGCCTTCCCAATCAAACGTGTTGCCGTTGCTGTTGTTGGAAGGGCTATGGAAGACGCTGACGTGGCCATCCTCCTCCAGCCATCGCATGTGCACATTGTTGGGAATATCACTGAAAACCAGGTAACGCCCGCCGCCATTCCATGCGGGGCCTTCAGCCCAAAGCATTCCCGTATGGAGTCTTTCGATGGGCGTGCTCCCGATTTTGTATTTGGCGAACCGCTTGTCCAGGACGATGATGTCTGGATCGGGGTAATGAATGGGGTTCTTCCCGCTCCAGTCACGTTGTCCCGCCGTCGCCGACGCCGCGGTGGCGCCGCCCAAGGCCGTGGCGAGGAAAGACCGCCTGCCGACTTTCGAAAGTGTGCTTTGCTTGGATTCGCTCTTCATAGCTTAGTTGATTCTCCCTCCTCTCCCGAGCAAGATATTGCGCGAAAGTATACAAGACTCAATAGAGGTATCTCCCGGACTGCTTAACCTCCTTGGGCAACAGGGTGGAAAAATCCTGGAGTTTTTGCATCAAGGGGGCAGTTTCCGACTCGTCCACGGCGTAGATGGAGACCGTATCCCCGCCCGCCACAACGTTGTCCGGGAGCTTCCATTGGCCCACCCAGACCCAATCGCGCGGCAGGCCGCCGATTTCGTCTGCATACCAGGTGTCGTAAACCATAGCGACCTTGACTCCGGCCTCCCTTGACAAACGGAGGATGTCCCGGGTGTGATACTCGTGGTGGTGCATTAATTTTGTGACCTCATAGGTCCCCAGCCCCCGCAAATCCAGGCAATGGACATCCGCCAGGAAATTGACGGCCCCAATGTCGTTCAACGCGATAGTCGAACCTTGATAATACCTCTTAATGAAAAGCGCCATTTGATATTGTTGCTCGTAAATGTTCTTCGAAGCCTGGCGAAGAAAGACCAATGCCGCGACGGCCCGCACCGCACAAGGATAAATGAGGAATGCAGCCAGAAGTACGCCGCCCACGTGCTTGGGGACAAGGGTGCGATCGGCGGGCGTTCCAAAGAGCTTCTCCGGAAGCTGGTCGGCGAGCTGGGCGACGATCACCACGATCCCCAGGGCGACAAGGTAAGCCTCGTACCGGAAGAACAAGGCGACCATGCAGAATTGAATGTGCGCCAGAGCGATCGGGACAAAGATAGCTGTCATCACTTGCCGGCTATCCCAGAGAGCTTTGCGTTTATCGGAGGCGTAAAGGGCAAGAAAGAGAGAAGCTGCCACAAGAGCGACCAAGTGAGGCCCCACTTTGATATTGGCGTAAGCCGGGCCGAACACGGAGTCAAACGCGGTACCCAAATCGGTGAAACGCGGGAAATTGCCTTTCAAGAGGATAGGGCTGGGTAGCCACGACCAACCCTTCGCCAGCCCGATGGCTCCGTAAAGAAGGATCGAGGAGAAACCCGCCATCCCAACGGCCACGCCGGTCAACCATCGCCCGCGGAGCAAGAAGAGCGCGCCGACCACCAAAATCCAGAACATTCCCTCATAACGAACAACAGTAAGAATCGGTGAAATCGCCAGGAGTAGAATAAGGTCGCGCCCGGCGGTCGAAGGACTCTCTTCGGAAAGCAGCCGCGCCGCGAGGAAGGTCAGGAGAATCGTCAAGGCGGCGTGAAGGGGGTGTTCCGAGCCTATGCAGATCAGCAAGGGCAAAGGCGTGAAAAACACCAAAACCAGCAGGGCCAAGAAGGTGAGCTTAGGCGAGAGCTTGTACCAGCGCAGGACACAGTAGGCGACCCCCAACACCAGCGCGCCACAAAGCAGGCTCAGGTAAAACGGAGACGTCTCGCTGACGCCAAAAACTACGTAGCTGACACCGATGAGGAAGGTCCACAAAGGCGAGGAGGAGGCAGAGGTGAATCCGAAGCGAGTGATCCCCCAGACGCCATGCAGCGCGAAGTTCTTCGCCATGGCCATTTGGATGTAGGGGTCATCGAGAGCATAAACCAGGTGCCCATTTTCCCGCAGGATGAGGAGGGTCGAAATCACTCCCGTGGTGACGCACAAGATGACAACGCTCGCAAATAATGGCCAATGCTTGATTAAGATTTTGCTCATAGGCGGACACCTTATTCCGGATGGTCAAGCTACCGACTTTCACTTGGCCCCCGGCAACGTCCCAATTCTACTGCAAATCCTTGCCGGTAGCGCAGGTCTCGTCCCGCCCTGCGGGAGACGGGCATGTGTTCGGCCGTCGCAGCGATTCCTGCTGGGAATCCGCTGCTGGGACAAAGAGACAGGGAATAGGTGGAGCTGATGGGCGGCTGTCCACGACGGCGAACCCTGATACACGCAGGTTGAATTTCTGCAAGTGCGGTGTGCACGCGGATCGATGGAGCTGCGGGGAGTGCGCCTTCGCAACGTCGGGGTTGCGAATGCTCGGTTGTCTCGCGCGGTGAGAACCCTGCTGCCTGCGGTCCCCGGGGAACAAGAACATGGCATATCAAGTGCGCGAAGTGCTCGCTTTGGCTGAAAATGTGGATGCAAGATATCTTTGCAAAAACCCTTGACAAGTGCCCAATGCTTGGCTAGAATTAGAAATTGCTCTGCAAGGTAAGCAGCCTACAGAGTAGGTGCCGGAAAGATCAGCGAGGCAGACAAGAGGAGCCTCAAGCGCAAGCTTTCCAACCTTCCCCAATTGGGGGACCCCGCCCTCGGCGGGAGACAAAGCTCTTTGACAATTGAGTTGAGCATGCCACGTCAATTGGACTGAGTCCTTTAAGGATTTGGGTCCAAATGCTGAGCGACACGTTCTGCCCCGCT
>JBEKUR010000229.1:0-9165 GCA_049514855.1 Terriglobia bacterium | reverse complement strand
GGCCGGCGCGCGCAATGTTCCGATCCTGTACGCTCTGCGCCAGATTCAGGTTGGCGACTTGCACCTGGGGGTTTTGCTTCAACGCAAGCTGAACTGCCTCTTTCAGCGTCAGCTTCAGGGGATTACTGTCTTGCCCTCGCGCGCTCCCAAAGCAGAAGAACATGGGGAGGATCAGGAGGATGAGCGTCTTAAGGATGGCGTGTTTGGAGCCACGCAATCCATTGGCGTCTCTTTTCTGCTCCCCACCACAGCCCGCGATTTCTTCGATGATAGATTTGGTCATAAGTCCGGCTCCGATCAACTTTGCCCCCTGGCCGTGAATCTTTGCGAGCAGACACTTACCTTTGGAATCGATGAACGTCACGCCCTCGAGTTCTACAACAAGGTTCTTCCACTTCTCAACAGCTAAGCACCAGCAACGCTCGAACTCATCCACCCACGGGCCTGCGAGCTTGCCTTCGAGCTTTAGAGTGACTCTGCCGTGTTCTTCTTCGATTTTAGTGGTAACTCGGAGCATAATTGCGATTCACCTCGCCCACAGAGGTTAAGGGCAAGGCCACTACCAAAGTCCCTCTCCCTTTCACCAGGGTTAACTACATATCGGCAAAGGATTTAATCGAAGTGAGGCGACTTGGCGGGTTTCGTGCAGAAACCGGGTCAGCCGACATTTCGGCACCTGCCGATATTTCGGCACTGAAAACAGTCGTGCTTGCATTCCGTATTGGTGCGGTAGCCTTGTCCATGACTGGTCGAGTTGCGGTCAAAACTATGCTGTGGGGCCGCAACCCATGGTCGGCGGTAACAATGGACCCCCGCTTTCGCGGGGGTGACACGGCTGCACGGCACAGAGGCAACTCGACTACACGTCATTGCCGCGCAAGCGGGAATCCACGGCACAATAGTCTGTGGTCCAGCCAATCCGGTGTTGTGTCGTCGCGAGCAATCTGTTATGGTTCGCGAGGAGATCTGTATTTCCGTAAGATTCCATCCGGAGGAGTACAACCCAATGGCAGAAGAATCAAAGCAATCGACCGATTTGTCGCGACGGAGAGCGCTGGACCGTCGAGAGTTCATGGCGCGCACCGGAGCCGCAGTAATCTCATTCTCAATCATGAGACCCGAACTTGTGCGCGGGTCGCAGGCTAATTCGAAAATCGCCCTCGGCATGATTGGCTGCGGCAGCCGAGGGACCTGGATTGCCGATCTATTTCAAAAGCACGGCGGATATGAAATCGTGGCCGCGATGGATTACTTCCCAGATCAAGTGAACGCCTTTGGCACGAAGTATAGTGTGGCGCCCGAGCGCTGTTATTCCGGCCTGCTGGGGTACCGCAGAATGTTGGAAGGAAAAGTCGATGCAGTAGCAATCGAAAGCCCGCCCTATTTTCATCCTGAGCAAGCAGCCGCTGCCGTGGACGCTGGGGTTCACGTGTACCTGGCCAAGCCGGTCGCAGTTGACGTGCCGGGCTGTCGGAGCATCGAAGAAAGCAGCGCCAAGGCTTCGGCCAAGAAGCGCTGCTTCCTGGTGGATTTTCAAACCCGCACCGACCCTTTTTATCAAGAAGCGATCAAGCGCGTGCACAACGGTGATATTGGCCCAATTCTCTGCGGCGAAGCCGCTTACTGGGCGGGATCGCCGTTTACACGCCAAGTGGAGCAATTGCAGGTCAACCCTGCGGACCCGGAGCGCCGCTTGCGCGCCTGGGGGGTGGACCGGGCTCTTTCAGGTGATATCATCACTGAACAGAACATTCACGCCATCGATGTCGCCACCTGGATAATGGACAACCATCCTGTGCGCGCCTCGGGGAAGGGTGGCTTGAAGTCGCGAAGCGAGGGTAGCTGCTGGGACCATTTCTCCGTTATTTTCACCTTCCCCGAAGAAGTGATTGTGACCTTCGCCTCCAAGCAATTTGGAGAGGGCTATGATGACATCGTCTGCCGCATGTATGGCGCCAAGGGCACGATTGACACTCATTACGCAGGAAGCGTGGCCATCCGAGGAAAAGTCCCTTACGAAGGCGGAAAGTCAGAGCATTTGTACAAGGACGGGGCGGCAAGCAACATTGCCACCTTCTATGATGACGTCACACAGAGTCGCTTCTCAAACCCCACCACCGCACTGAGCGTGAGGAGCAACCTGACAACGATCCTGGGTCGCACGGCGGCCTATAAACACGCCGAAGTTACCTGGGAGCAGTTGATGAAATCCGAGGAAAGGTTGGACCCGAAGCTTCAGGGTCTGAGGGAATAATGGGGCTGGGCGGCGCCGCGATTCCGAAGCGGCCGGCCTCGCGCCTGAAGCACAAGGCCCGTGACCTGGGGGCACGCCACAGCCCTCCCTGCCCTTAGTGGCAGGGGCACGAACGCGTCAAGCGACAAACAGAGTGAGGGAGGTCTTCCCATGAAACTTACACCACAGACCCGGCGTGAGATGATGAAGTCCAGCGCCCGCCTCAGTCTCGCCGGGCTCTCCCTGGGCGCCGGATTCCTGAGTTCTTCATCCCTCTGGGCCAAACCAAGCCCGCACTCCGGACAGCGTTTCAAGATTGGAGCGTGTGATTGGACATTGGAAAAGAGGACCAACCCAGCGGCACTGGAGGTTGCAAAGCGATTGGGGCTCGACGGAATTATGGTGGACATGGGAGATCCCCAAAACGGTTTTCCACTTCTTAAGCCGGAACTGCAGAAAAATTATTTGACCACGTCAAAAGGACTCGAGGTGGAGATTGCGTCCCTGGCCCTGGGTACCTTGAACCAATTTCCTTACAAGAGCGACCCGCGCGCGCAGCAGTGGGTGGCGGACAGCCTCGAGGTCTCGCGTGCCTTCGGGACGCACGTGGTGCTGATTGCTTTTTTCGGTAAGGGCGATTTGAAGAACGATAAGAATGGCACCGAGGTGGTCATTCAACGGTTCAAAGAGATTGCTCCCCAAGCGGAAAAAGCTGGCGTGGTTTTGGGTATCGAGAGCTGGCTCAGCGCTGAGGAGCACATGGCAATAGTGGATAAGGTGGGCTCCAGCGCCGTCCAGGTCTACTACGATATGGGGAACTCCCACAAAATGGGTTATGACATCTACAAGGAGATCCGCTTCCTCGGCAAGCATATCTGCGAGTTTCACGCCAAGGACTACGACGACCTCTACGGCAAGGGAACGATCAATTTCCCTGAGGTCCGCCGGGCAATGGATGATATTGGCTACAGCGGATGGATGCAAATCGAAGGGACGAAGACCCCTCTAGGGGTTGAGGAAAGCATCGGCTACGACGCACGGTACTTGCGCACCATATTTCCAAAAAACGCATAGTACACAGCGCGGTCCGGTCTGGCCGCAACCAAAACCAGATTCTCCGTGTTCTCCGAGCCTCCAAAGCCTCAACGCAGAGAGCACGGAGCATCTCCGTGACCTCTGTGTTAAGCCTCTTCTGGCCACGGAGGACACGGAGACATTACGGGCTCAAGATGAAATGTTCCTGCGCCGACAAGAAGTTGCGGAAGTAATTGGAGCCAAGCAATTTGAACAGTCGACAACGCGTCAAGTGTGCAATTGGCTTTAATAATCCCGATCAGGTACCGATCTCTCATGCCGTACTTCCAGCGGCACAGCTAAAGTACGGCCAAACCTTGGACGAAATCCTGACGAAATTCCGCGAAGACTTCGGCTGGGACTATATGCAAAACATGGCCCTCGGAGATTTCCCCGCGGTGTATAAGAAAGGGAGAAACACCGACGACTTTGGCACGGTATGGTTCTCGGAATGGCTAGGGGTTTGCGGTATTCCAGTGGAATGGCCCCTGCGGGAGCTGAGTCGCTACGCAGAGTTCAAGTGGCCTGAAGATTTCAGCGCCGGGCCTCCCGGAGGAAGACTCTACAGCGGACACATGATGGGCTACGACGACCGCTGGTACGCTCGCGGAGCGTGGGTCACCTACTTCGAGCAACTCCAGCAGTTGCGCGGCATGGAAAACTTCCTGATGGATATTGCCACCGAGTCCATGGAGTTTTATCGCCTGCTGGACGACTTGCTGGATTTCAACCTGCGATGGATTGACAAGTGGACGCAGCTCGAATATGACGGCCTGCACTTCGCCGACGACTGGGGCGGCCAGACCAGCTCGATCATCAAACCGGAAACGTGGCGGCGCATATTCAAGCCCCGCTACGCGCAGATGTTCAAGCGGGTGCGCGAGCGAGGCATGGACGTCTGGTATCACACGGACGGCCAGATAAGAGATATTTTCGGCGACTTGATCGAGATCGGCGTGCAGGTGATCAATTGCCAGGTTGCGGTGGTGGGCCACGACTGGATTGCCAAGAACGTCCGGGGACGAGTGGCTATTCGCACCGACATTGATCGGCAGCGCGTCATGCCTTTGGGTTCAACGACGGAAGTGAAGGAAGAAGTCCACCGAACGTTCGAGGCTTGTGGTTCCTCGCAAGGCGGCATTATTGCTTGTGGCGAGGTTGGCCCGGATGTGCCACTGGAGAACATTCGTGCCATGTACGAAGCTTTCCTCGAGTATGGCACGTACACCTAAGGTGACCGCGCCACCCAGAGGGCGCAGATAGAGACGCTTCGGTGGAACGCCTCTTGAATCCCTCGCCCATGAGGCGCAGAATCACACGCATGTTCGGTACGCCATTTTGCCGCGCGGAGCAAGGAAGCCAGCTTGCTTGAAACGATCTTTGAAAATAGTAAGGAGAACAATATTTCTTAGCACAAGCAATCCATCCAAACCGGATCAGGGAGGAGACATGGAATCCAACCGTGGTATGTCAAGACGAGAGTCCCTGCAGTGGCTTGGGGTCGGAGCCACAACTCTGGCAGCAGGCGCCCTAACCACCGGCTGCCAGCAGAAGGAACAACCGAAGCCCGTCGGCGGAGCAACCTCGCCGCCCGAGAGCCCCGCGGTTATTGCGGACCGGCAACGCCGTATGCAGTGGTGGCACGCCGCCAAGTTCGGCATGTTCATCCACTGGGGGCTTTATAGCGTTTACGGTCACCATGAATGGGCGATGGCGGAGGAAGGCATTCCAGTCGCGGAGTACGAGCAACTTGCCAAACAGTTCAAGCCCCAGCCGAACGCAGCCCGTGCCTGGGCAAAGCTGGCGAAGCAAGCCGGGCAGAAATACATGGTGATGACTACCAAGCACCATGAGGGTTTCTGCAATTTCGATACAAAGCTCACCAATTACTGTGCCCCGAAACAAGCTCCGGGACGTGACTTGGTGGCAGAGTACGTGGAAGCTGCCCGCGCCGAGGGCCTGCGCGTGGGGTTCTATTACTCCTTAATGGACTGGCATCATCCTGACGGCGCGCGCTGCGCCACAGACGAGGCGGCGCGCCAGCGCTTCGTGGAATATACGCACGGCCTGATCCACGAACTGCTGACCAATTACGGTAAGATCGACGTTCTGTGGTACGACGTAGACTGGCCACTCGATAAAAAGGGCTGGGAATCAGAGAAGATGAATGAGATGGTGTTCAAGCTCCAGCCGGATATCATCGTCAATAATCGCAACGGACTGGAGGGTGACTTTTCCACTCCCGAGCAGGAGATTCGCGCCGCCAAAACGGGTCGAGCCTGGGAAAGCTGCATGACCATGAACGACAGTTGGGGTTACCAGCGGGCGGATGATAATTGGAAGAGCTCCAAGACCCTTATCCGCAACCTGGTGGAATGCGCGCAAGGGGGCGGCAATTACCTGCTCAACATCGGTCCCAAGGCAGACGGGTCAATTCCCCCGGAATCCGTGCAAAGGCTGACGGAAGTTGGCAAGTGGATGGACAAGCATGGGCCGACGATTTATGAGACGCAGCGTTCGCAGGTCACCGATTCCGTGCTGGCGGGTTTCACCCGGAAGGGAAACACTCTGTACGTGCAGGTATACAACTGGCCGGGGAGCACGGTGGCGGTAGGAGGCATCAAGACCAAGGTGAACTCCGCCAAGCTGTTCACGACGGGCCAAAAGGTGGAGGTGAAACAGGAAGGAGTCCGCGTGCAATTCACGGGTCTGCCCGAGAAAGCGCCCGAGGAGCCGATTACTAGCATCGCCGTGGAGTGCGAGGGCGAACCCGTACAGGATATCGAGTGGGTGTTCAAAGAGCGGCCGCGGAGAGGAGTGGGCGTTTGATATCCGAGAGGGTTATGGTGGTCGAGGGCGACATCACAAAACAGAAAGTGGAGGCGATTGTGAATGCGGCTAATTCAACCCTGCTGGGAGGCGGCGGAGTGGATGGTGCAATCCATCGGACTGCCGGGCCTCGGCTGGTTGAGGAATGCAGGACGCTGGGAGGCTGCCCCACCGGCGAGGCAAAGATAACGAAAGGCTACAACTTGCCGGCAAAATGGGTGATTCACACCGTGGGGCCGGTTTGGCACGGTGGCGCCCGGCGTGAAGATGAGTTGCTGGCGAGTTGTTACCGAACCTCGTTGGAATTGGCGGTTGAAATGGGCATACGCACCATTGCCTTCCCTGCGATCAGCACGGGCGTGTACGGCTTTCCGCTTGAACGCGCGACGGCGATCGCTGTGAGCGAGGTGAGAAGCTTCCTGGAAAAGAATCCCTCCCTCGAGAAGATGGTTTTTGTGTGCTTCGATGAATACACCTATGAATGCTATTTGAACGCTGCAAAGGACGTTTAGCGCATAGAGATTCTCAATCCTTGCGCCGGCTAAAGCAACCCATCCCAAGGGGACCTCCCGCCGAGGACAACGCCTAAACTGCTGCCGGAAAACTGCAGAAGAGGGCGCGCAATTGCGTTGAATCAGAGGCCCCACATTGCTATAGTGCTACAGACATTACTGCAACAGGAGGTGTCCGATGTCCAAGGTTTACCGTAGCCTGCTCGAAGTGTGCTGGGGAGTTGGCCTGATTTGCATGGTGGGCAGTATCGTGTTGAGGCTGCTGCCGATGCTTCAGGACACGATAGGAATTTCACCCCGCGGCGGCATGATGCTGGCGGCGATTCTCTTCTTGTGCGCTATAGCAACCGGCGAGGCGAGAAGAGCGCTGCCCTCTTCCTGACCAGATCGCGGGCCACGGAACAAAACAGTTGCAGGTCCGCCTCATGCATCCAATCGAAGAGGGCCAGAAGCTCTCTTCTGCGACAGGCCATAGCCCTGTTCGGCCTTGCGGGAAAGTGTTCTGCGTACCACTACCCCTTTGCGCAGCATGGCCCTGGAATATTGACTAGCGTGAAACCTTTGATTATTCTCTAGTCCTCTCCGGAATGGGTTTTTCGGCTGGGGTCAAACGGGCGAGCGAGCCGTGAATGCCCCACCAGGCGAGCCGGGGAAGGGAAGTGCGCGCCCGGCGTAGAAGCCCGGCGGAGCGTGGCGCGGGCACTTGGTCAATCGATGAGTTCAAAGGCTTGCTGTTTCATTGACTTTCTTTTACCCCTAAGGTAATTTCATGGACGGGACAAGTAGCTCCACGCGCCGCTTATGACTTCTGAACCCAGTGTTGTGGAAGTGACCCTTGAGAGTGATCTCAAGAACCTTGCGGTGGCTGAAGAAATCGTGCGAAGAGTCGCCGAAACCGCAGGATTTAGCGAGGAGTCCGAGCACCAAATTGAAATGGCCTTGCACGAATCGATGATCAATGCCATCTGGCATGGAAACAAGAACGACGCGAGTAAGAGCGTATGGCTGCGCTTTGAGGTTTATAAAGACCGGCTTGAGATTCGCGTTCGCGACCAGGGTAACGGTTTCAATATCGCTGAAGTTCCCGATCCTTGCTCTGCCGAAAACCTTTTGAAGGTTTCCGGTCGAGGGATATTCTTGATCCGTACTTTTATGGACGAATTCCACGTGAAGCACCTTCCAGGCTCGGGAACCGAGGTTACTTTGGTAAAGCGAATTCATCCGGCGCACCAACCTACATAAGGAGGAACCGACCGTGAGCATGAAAGCCACAATTCGACAAGTTGATTCGGTGATAGTCGTTGACATTAGCGGCAGAATCACCCTGGGAGAAGGCTGCGCGCAATTGCGCGAGCTCGTCCGAGACCAGTTAACCAAGGGGAATAAGAGGGTTTTGATTAACCTTGCGGATGTCACCTACATCGACAGTTCCGGCATCGGTGAACTGGTCAGCGCCTACACGGCGGTTTCAAACCAGGGGGGACAGTTGAAGCTCCTGAAGCTCACCAAAAAGGTTCACGACCTTCTGCAGATTACCAAGCTTTACACCGTTTTCGACATCCACGATGACGAAGCCAAGGGCATCGGCAGTTTCGAAAAGTCCTAGGGGTCTATGAGGAGGGGCGGGGAATCTTCAGTTTCACTTGGCCGCCCCCCGTGTCGTTCCGCCCGGCGCCGGAGTTCGCCATCTCCGGCCCTGCGCCTTTAACGGTACGCTCGAAACTCCGGCCTCACGATGTCCTGGGAGATGGGTTCACGCCCGGTTACACGGGCGGGGAACTTCCCCCCCCCCCCAACCGACAGACCCGCGTGAGCAGAGAGGTGGCGCAAACCCCAGGGCGCGTTATCGCCGGAGAGTCTTTCCAGCCTGCAACAATTCTGTAACAACTGATGCTGGTTATTCTACAGCTTCACAGCCCTCCGTAGTATCCACAGTACCCACGGGGAGCTGCCCCGACAAGTGGGGGCTGGGGGCGGAGCAGGTCCTACCAAGGCTGCCGCGGCGGAGCAGAATCGCTGAGTGCGCAGGTGTTTAGGCACTCGGGCGTTTGATGCCGAATTTTTCCAGGCGATATTGGAGCGTGCGGAAGGTCATGCCCAGCAGTTGGGCGGCGCGGGTGATGTTCCAGTTGGAGCGCTGGAGTGCCTCCAGGATTTTGGCCTTCTCGTGTTCTTCCCAGGAGCCCTCGGGGATGATCGGACGGAGGGCTTCGCCGGCAGGTTGGGCCGGGGCGGCAGCCATAGCCGGGGCACGCTGAAGGACTTCCGGTGGAAGGTCCCGAAGTTCGACACATTCCGTCTCCCCCAGTACCACGGCGCGCTCCATGGCCCATTCAAGCTGTCGAATATTTCCGGGCCAGGAGTAATTCTTTAGCGCCTGAATGGCGACTGGCGAGATCTTTTCCACCCTGCGCCCGGAGACGAAGGCTGCCTTCCGCATAAAATGGCCAGCCAGCGTATCGATGTCATCCCCCCGTTCCCGCAGGGGTGGACAGAGGATGGGGATGACGTTTAATC
>JBEKUR010000228.1:0-9208 GCA_049514855.1 Terriglobia bacterium | reverse complement strand
CTCACGTTGGCGTTACCACTCGACGACGACGGGATCTGAAAGTCGGGCTGGAGGCTGGCAGCGCCCGGGACCAGGGCGGCTAGGTTATAGAAGCTCCTCCCGTTCATGGCGAGATCGGCGATCTGATGGCCGTTGATCACGGAGCTGACCTCCCCCGAGTCCGTTTGGACGGCAACGGGGGTTGCTGTGACGGTGATTTCCTGTTGTGTGCTGCCGAGTGCTAACTTGAAATCCACACGCAATCGATCACCGACGGCCAGCACAATATCCTTTTGTTCGGCCACCTTAAAGCCCGTAGCTTCCGCGCGAACTGTGTAATGGCCGATACGAATGTCAGCGGCTACATAGTCTCCACCCGCGCTGGTGGTAAGGTGATTCACCGCACCCGTATCGGTGTTTGTGACTGTAATGGCCACGTTGGGAACTGCGGCATTCGACGGGTCCGTCACAGTTCCAACAATGGTGGCTTCCTGAGCTAGCGCCGAAAGACAAAACGCTCCCAGGAATCCGCAAATGAAAAGAATTCCTCGAAGACTAAGCTGCTTCATATTTACCTCCATTAGGATGAGACCTAAGACCCGCAGACGCATAAAGCAAAGGGAAGAAAACAAACTTCCACGATCAGCTTGCTAGGAGGGTTCACAAAGAAATGAGGGCCCACGCATCGCCCGACATCTTTTCTGAATGAAACCTCCGTCTAGACTTTCAATCTTCTTGCCGCAACGATCTACATTCGGTATTATGCTAGGGAGGTCTGGAATGCCTGTCAATGCCCAGTTTGCGCCTACTGATGGTCAATTTGCGCCACAATTAGAAACACGTCGGCAGGCATATTTAATGCCATGGGGCATTGGGGCTTGGCCCGACATGCGCACGTAAAACCCTAAACTTGCGACACCCCCGGTGTACGGGTTACAATGCATGAAAAAGAACCTCCCCAAATCCTACATTCCGCAAGTGGCCCTTCTCCTTGAGACCTCCACCGAGTATGGCCGCGGGCTGCTCCGAGGAATCATCCGGTACTCGCGGCGGCACGGGTTCTGGTCGCTTTATATTGCTCCCGGCCACCTCAAGCAGATCTTGCCGAAAGCAGGAGCCTGGCACGGAGATGGCATAATCGCAAGGATCCGCTCGTCGAGGACCGAGCAAATCCTCCGCGCCAGCGGGGTGCCCTTTGTCGCTTCTGACCTCTCTGAATCTTGCCCTCCAAGGGAGGAGGGTTTTTGCGGAGAAATCCGCACCGACGGTGAGTCGATTGCTCGCATGGCTGCCACGCACTTAGCCGACCGTGGACTGCGCCATTTCGCTTTTTGTGGATTCTCCGAATGTCAGTGGTCAGCTTCCAGGGAGAAGACATTTGTTGAGTTTCTGAAGGGAAGGGGCTTCTCGTGTTCCACTCACCGTGTGGAATCTGCCGGATGGTTGCAGCGCACCCACTGGATTGAGGCCTGGGAGCACGAGCAACCGATTATGACCCGCTGGCTGCAAGCGCTTCCAAAGCCGGTAGGCATCATGGCCTGCAATGACGTTTGCGGTCGCGAGGTGCTGCAAGCTTGCGCAACCGCAGGGCTAAGCGTACCGGATGATGTTGCCGTGGTGGGCGTGGACAATGACGACATGATGTGTGAGTTATCGAACCCTCCCTTGTCAAGCGTGGCGCTCGATATCGAGAAGGCAGGGTACGCGGCGGCACGGATCCTTGATGATCTAATGCGCGGTCGGCGAACCCGTAACCGCGTCGTGTATGTGGAGCCAACTCACGTGGCGGCGCGCCGCTCCACTGATTTCATCGCCCAGGATGATCCCGTCCTGGCTACAGCGCTACGAACGATACGTGACCATTCGCGGCTGGGGATTGGAGTGCCCGAGGTGGTGGAACGCGTGGGTGTCCCCCGGCGGACGCTCGAACGTCGGTTCGCCCGTGCTATTGGCAGGTCTATTCTCAGTGAGATTACGCGCAATCGGATAGAGCACGCCAAACGATTACTGCTTGAAACTGATCTGCCCTGTTGCAACATTGGGACTGCGGCGGGGTTCGGGAGCGTTAAGTCGTTCACCCGTACCTTTAGGCAAGCAGTCCGCTGTCCGCCGGAACGCTTTCGGACTCTTTCCAGGGCTGCCGAGGCGGTTGGTAAGCGCTTCAACTAGTCTGAGAGTTATCGAACGCTCAGGAGATATTGAAAACCGACCCCAAAAACCTTCCCATGCTTTCGGCCCTGGGGGTCGTGCTGGCGCGCCAAAAACGATTTGCTGAAGCGGTGCAGTCCCTTGCCTACTTGGGAGACGTGTACTTTCGGCGTCGAGATTTCGAACCTTCTGAGCGATTGCTCCTTCACGCCCTTAAGTTGGAGCCCAACATACGCATTGCCTATGTGGACCTTGGTGCAATTCACAGCAGCGAAAAGCAGTTTGAAAAGGCCGTTAGAGAACTGAACAAGGCAATCCAACTAGATCCCGCTCAGGTTGACGCTCATTATCGGCTCGCCGCAACGTATCAGGCAATGGGTCGTAACCAAGAAGCCGCTGAGCAAAGAGAGAAAGTCAAGACCTTACAGCAGACAAAGGAGCTGGAGCTGTTACATAAGATCTCCGGCCCGCCACCTGCCCCTGCGATCGAATAGACTTCGTTCATGAATCCCTGTGTGTCGCCAAAAACGCCTCGGCCGCAAACTGAATCAATCTTTCCGACGCGGTCAGGACAGAATGGAGGTTTAAGAAGGTGAATCTTAAACCCAGGAAGATTTTCGGATCGATTCTTGCTTGTCTGATTCTTTCTATCCCCGTGCTGGGGCGGGCGCAGGGACGCAACGTGGTCCGGGCCGCGGAGATGGACCAGGCGGCCCTCGCGCACCCGACGCTCGCCATCGGCTTTCAGGCGCCGCAGTTTTTTCTGCCTGGAGTGGACGGCAAACGGCACAGGCTGAGCGATTACAAGGACAGCCCGCTGCTGGCCATCGTGTTCACATGCAATCATTGCCCGACCGCGCAGCTCTACGAGGGCCGCATCAAGAAGCTCGTGGAGGATTACCGGCCGAAGGGCGTCGCTTTCGTGGCCATCCAGCCCAACGCCCCCGCCGCGGCTTCGCTTCACGAGCTGAACTACACGGACGTGGAAGACACGCTGGACGGCATGATCATCCGCGCTAATTACCGGCACTTCAACTTTCCCTACCTCTACGACGGCGACACGCAGTCGGTGGCGCAGGCTTACGGACCCAAAGCCACGCCCCACATCTTCCTCTTCGACCGGGAGCGCAAGCTCCGATACGAAGGCCGCATCGACGACAACCAGCGCGAGTCCCTGGTGAAGATCCATGACACCCGCGCCGCGCTCGACGCGATGTTGGCCGGCCATCCCGTCGAGGTCCCGCACACACCCGTCTTCGGCTGCGTCACCAAGTGGAAAGAGCAGATCGAGATGAAGCAGCGGGAGCTGCAGCGGCTGGAAGCCGAGCCGGTGAAGCTGGAGATGGCCACGGCCGAGGATCTCAAGAAGCTGCGCGCCAACCCTACCGGCCACGTGTTGATGGTGAACTTCTGGGCCACCTGGTGCGCGCCGTGCGTGGAGGAGTTCCACGATTTGGAGACCACCTACCGCTGGTACCGCAGCCGGGACTTCGAATTCGTCACCGTGTCGGTCAACCTGCCCGACGAGACCCCGGCGGCCATGAAAGTGCTCCAGCAGGAGCACGCCACCACGCGCAACCTGCAATTCGCCTCCGAGGACACCTACGCCATGCAGGCGGCCTTCGACCCGAAGTGGGACTCCGGCGTGCCGTTCACCATCGTGCTCGCTCCCGATGGCAAGGTCATCTACGAGGAGACGGGCGAAGTGCATTTGCTGGCTTTACGGCGCCTCATTCTGGCGAACCTGCCGGATATGGGTTACGTGGGCAACGCCGCCTATTGGGCGTCGAAATGAAGGTTGCTGCTGCCCAGAGCGGGCTGCCCTTGGACGCCCTGTTTTTCGCCTCCGCGAAGCCGAATTCATTGCCGGAATCGGAAGTCTTATGCCGAATAACGGAACCCGTTTACATGCAGGGTAACGTAGTGGCCGCTCGCGGCCATTTCGCGCGCAGCTTCGGCGTGGGTGGCGTCCGCATCGTCCAGCAAAGCGGGACGGGAAAGGCCTGGCACGTATACGAGCAGGGAAATTAAGATAACGGCGGCCCACAAGCCCCGTCCGGGCGCGGCGACGATCGCGGAGGAGACGGGCGGCCTCGACTTGACGTCCAGCGCCGGCATATTGGATAGGGGCTCAGGGACTGTATCTAAACCAGAATCGCTATCCGAGCGCTATTCTTGGTGTCCCCGATCCATTCACCCATGGGCTCGACAGTGTTGCACCGAGCCGCGAAGCCTGCCTCTTCCAGCCCCAAGATCCCTCCACCATCCTCCTCCACCGTAATAACTAACCTCCCTCCGCCACCCTTCGGCTTGCTAGAGTGGGCTGTGCAAAGTTTCTGAAAGTGGAGCAGCGGGCATTGCCACCTGCAAACGGCAATGCTATGATTCCGGCGCGTCACGCAACGTCCGACTTCGCGTGCGCCACAACCCCATTTGATCGGGAGGAACGGATGCAGCGGAGAATCATGTTGATAGCGGTTTTCGCGGCGGTGCTCGCAGTGTTGATGTCAACGAGTTTTGTTCGAGGACAAACGGCGGCAACGGCAACGCCGCAGACACCAACGGGTGCGATTGCCACCACGTCAACTGGCGAGCACTTTGATCCCGCGGCCGCGACCAATGCCTACCTGGCGAAAGTGCCGCCGGATAAGAAGGCCAAGTCAGATGCCTACTTCGAGGGCGGATACTGGCTCATCCTGTGGGATTTCCTGGCTTCCTCAATTGTCTTCTTGTTATTGCTGGTGACAGGCTTGTCGGCGCGCATGCGAGACCTGGCAGAGAGAATCACACGGTTCAAGCCGATCCATACTTTCCTATACTGGGTCCAGTTCCTGGTGCTCACATCGCTGCTTACCTTCCCTCTCGCTGTTTACGAAGGATTCATCCGCGAGCACAAGTACGGTCTGGCAACACAAACCTTCGGCCCTTGGATGGGCGATCAATTAAAGGGATTGGGGCTAGGTGTGGTTTTTGGCGGGCTGCTGCTGATGGCGCTTTACGGCATCGTGCGGCGACTGCCGCGTACCTGGTGGATCTGGGGGGCGATTACAAGCCTCGTCTTCGCCGCTTTTGCCTTCCTGATCTCACCGGTGTTCATCGCCCCGCTGTTCAATAAGTACACGAGACTCGAAGACCCCGCCATCCGCGACCCCATCCTCAGCATGGCGCGCGCCAACGGCATCTCGGCAAAGGACGTTTTTGTTCAGGACGCTTCGCGGCAGTCCACACGGGTGAGCGCGTTCGTCACCGGGTTCCTAAACACGGAGCGCATTGTCCTTAATGATAACCTGCTAAAGCGCTGCTCTGTCGCCGAAATCGAAGCGGTGATGGGCCATGAAATGGGTCACTACATCATGCACCACGCCTATAAGGACCTGTTGTTCATCGGGATTGTGGTTGTCGTAGGGTTCGCCTTCCTGCGTAAAGGTTCCGAATGGGCCTTGGGGCGTTGGGGGGACAAGTGGAGAGCCCACGCGGCCGGAGACTTGGCCGCACTGCCGCTTTTCGCCCTCCTCATTTCTTCCTACTTCTTCGTGCTTACTCCAATCGACAACACTTACTCCCGAGTCGAGGAATACGAAGCGGACATCTTCGGGCTGAATGCGGCTCGCCAGCCGGAGGCCGAAGCCGAGGTTGATCTGAAGCTCGGTGATTACCGCAAGCTCGATCCCGGCCCTATTGAGGAGTTCCTCTTCTACGATCACCCGGGCGGCCGGACACGCATCTACGCTGCCATGCGGTGGAAAGCGGAGCACCTGCATGAGCTAGGGAACAGGGAATAGGGAACAGGGGCAAAGGGTGAAGGTTAAAGGCTAAAGGCTAAAGGCTAAGGTCAAAAGGCTAGAGCTAAAGCCTAAGTGGCGTTGGCCTTTATCCTGCCCTTTGTCCTTTACCCTTTAACCTTTACCCTTTACCCTTTAACCTCTAACGCTAATCCCTATTCCCTGTTCCCTACTAAAGTAATTGCCTTGAGTTGCAGCACTCCGTGTGCTACCTTGTTGATTTGATAGAGAGATAGGTCGCCGGGGAGGGGGTGGCAGTGTGCCGCGCAACCGAGCTGAGCATCTAGGTAGGTTCGCTCGGGCCAAGCATATTCTCAGCCCCGGTGGTTTGATGTAAATGGAAGTTCGATTTCCGGAACATGAACGCCTTCCTGGCTGGAAGATCGCTTTCTTCCAATACGCCGTGGCTCTGACCTTCCTCGGGCTGCTGGTGGGATACTGGCGGATACAAATCGGCCAGCATCGTTCTTACCTCGAACAAGCTGAACGCAACCGGGTTCGCAACCTGCCGGTCATCGCTCCACGCGGCAGGATTCTGGACCGCGAAGGGCGCGTGCTGGCGGACAATTTCCCGGCATTCAGTGTGCTGCTGATGCGCGAAAGCGCCTCCATCCTGTCGCCCGAGCGCGTGGAAGGAATAGCGCGAGGATTGGGTCTTGACCCCGTCGAGATGCAACGCCTGATGGAGCATGCGGCCCGGCTGCCGCGGTTTCAACCCATCCTTCTGAAGCAGTCAGCGACTCTCGATGATATCGCCTTCGTGGAATCTCACCGGCTTGAGTATCCCGAATTGGACCTCATCCCGGCTCAGCAGCGCCTTTACCCCAAGCGCGAAGTAGCCGCAGCAACCCTGGGTTACGTGGGCGAGGTGTCGGAGGATATGATCGCCAAGCCCGGCTCACCTTATCGGCCCGGTGACGTGGTGGGCAAGTTCGGAATCGAGCGTCAGTACGACCAAGTCCTGTCCGGACGTGACGGCATGAGGCGGGTGATTGTGAATAGTCGCGGTGAGGAAGTGGGTTCGCTCACCACCATCAACGCCCTGCCGGGAAACGACCTTCGGCTGACGATTGACCTGGACCTACAAATGGCGGCAGAAGCCTCCTTGGGCGACCAGCCCGGCGCCGTCGTGGCTCTTGACCCCCGGACCGGCGAGGTGCTGGCCATGGTCAGCCACCCCTCGTTTGACCCCAACGATTTCGCCAAGCGCATCGACCGCGGGGAATGGGAAAAACTCACCGACGATCCCATGAAACCCATGATGAACAAAGCCATACAGGCCCAACTGGCGCCGGGCTCGGTCTTCAAAATCGTTACCGCTACCGCCGCCTTGGAAACAGGGACCATCCAACCAGACTTCACCTTGAATTGCGCAGGCGTGGTCAATATCTACGGCCACACCTACCACGACTGGGTCTGGGAGAAGCACAAGGGACATGGAAGCGTTGACCTGCACCGCGCTATTATCGTCTCTTGCGATGTATACTTTTACACGCTGGGAAAGCTCCTGGGAATCGAGAAAATCGCCTATTTCGCCAAGCGCCTGGGCTTAGGCGCACGGACCGGAATCGATTTGCCTGCGGAGGCGACAGGACTGATCCCCTCGCCCGAATGGGTACAGAAGGCTTTTAAGCGAAAATGGTGGGCGGGCGAGACTATTTCCGTAGCCATCGGGCAAGGAGCGGTGGCGGTTACGCCTTTGCAGTTAGCTCATACGATGGGCGCAATCGCCTGGGGCGGAACCTTCTCCCGCCCCCATCTGGCTTTCAGGGACCAATTGCTGGCCCTGGGAGTGGATCCCCCCGACGATCGCGGGTGGAGCTTTCCTCTGAGCGAGAGTACGCTGGAGGCGTTAAGGCGCGGCATGTGGGGTGTTGTCAACGAAGGCGAGGGGACGGGCGCCAGCGCTCGCTGCCCGGGAATTGATATTGCCGGCAAGACCGGGACCGCCCAGGTTGTCAGTGTTGACTTGCGGAAATCGGAGCGCAACGCAAGTTTCAAGAACAACGCCTGGTTTGTCGGCTTTGCTCCCAGCAATAGACCTGAGATCGTCGTGGCCGCCCTTGTCATGCAGGGCGAACACTCGACCGTGGCCGCCCCCCTGGCGCGTGAGGTGATTAAAGCTTATTTCGACAAGAAAACAGCGCAGAAGCCTCCGCTGGTACAAACCCAGAACCAAGTGCGTATGCTGAGCAAAGCCATCGCGGTGCAATCCACCAGGCCAGCCACACTCGCGGAATTTCGTTAGGAGAAGTTCGCAACAGGATGAGCATGCGGTTTCGGTTTCGCGATGTAGATTGGCTGCTTCTTGGGCTGGCTATTGCTATTGCCGTGATTGGGGTTGTTGAAATTTACAGCACCACGGTCCATTCCGCCCTCGAAGGCCAGCACAAAAGACAGATTTATTGGTTAATACTAAGCATCGTTCTGGCGTTAGCGATCAGCCACATCGACTACCACTTCCTTCTCGAGCAAACTCCGTGGCTGTACCTCTTGTCAGTGCTTGTCTTGGGAGAGTTGTTAGTGGCTGGCCATGCCGTCGCCAGGGCCAAGCGATGGATACATTTTGGCGGATTTACTTTCCAAGTGTCAGAGTTAGTTAAATTAGTTATAATACTAGCGGTAGCGGCCTACTTTGCCGAAAGGCGAAGCAACCCCGTTACTTGGGGCGACTTGGTCAAGCTGGGCTTGTTGGCAGGAGTGCCGGCAATCCTGGTAGCCTTAGAACCTGATCTCGGTACGGCTTTGACATTCTTAGCGATTGTCACTGCGGGCATTCTGCTCGCGGGCATTCGGTGGCAGCAGGTTGCCGTGCTTTTCTTGTTGGGGGCGCTGGCCTTGCCGGTGGGATGGCACTTCCTACGGCCCTATCAGCGCGACAGGATAATGACCTACATTCATCCGTCACAGGACACGCAAGGCACCAGCTACCAGGTAACCCAAACAAAGATTGCTATCGGCTCGGGCGGCTTTTGGGGAAAAGGCATCGGAAACGGCACCCAAAGCCGTCTGGGCTTCATCCCTGTCTCCCATGCGGATTCCATTTTTGCGGCCCATGCGGAGGAACAGGGATTCGTCGGTACGTTGTTTGTTTTGCTACTTTACTTCGCGTTGTTGCTCCGCCTGCTGGATGGGGCGCAAATGGCGCCAGATCGTGCCGGAGCGTTTCTGCTGGTTGGGCTTGCGTCGGTGTTGTTCTTCCAGGTTGCCATCAACACGGGGATGATGATCGGGCTCTTCCCGGTGACGGGCATTCCACTGCCGCTCATGAGCCAGGGAGGATCTTCCCTACTTTTCAC
>JBEKUR010000227.1:0-9246 GCA_049514855.1 Terriglobia bacterium | reverse complement strand
CACTCCCCGGTCCGCGAGCATGTAGCCGAGATAATTCGCCGCCGAAGCATTTAACGGATCGACCGCAAGGACTTTCTTAAATTGCTCTTCGGCCAGGTCGTATTTCTTCTGACGTTCATAAATGGAACCGAGTATGAAGTGTGAGTACCCTTCCTCCTCGGGCTTTGAGCTGTACCCAAGCGCCTTGTTGACGGCCTGTTCCGCCTCGGCGAACTGCTTTGCCTGAGAGTACACTTGCGCGACGGAGAGGTAAAGTTCCCGGTCAGCAGGTGTATTATTCATGAGCGCCTGAAGCTGGTTTACGGCTTCGCCAACCTGCCCCATTTCGCCCACCACGTAGGCGCGGAGAATGCGAAGCGACCGCTCCTCCGGAAATTTCTGCACTGTCGAATTCACTTCCTCCAGGGCCTTCGGCAGTTGGTGAGTCTGGCGCATCGTGTCAACGATAAGCTGTTCACCACGTGGCACCTGCGCTTTACCGAGCGCCACAATCTGCTGGAAGGCCTGCAAGGCGGGCTGGTATTTCCGCTGCGCGCGGTAAATCAAACCCAGCCGCTCGAGGAAGATGGCGCGATTGTTCGCCTCGCCAGGAGTGTATTGATCCTCTGCCTGCTCCGAACTCTTGACGAGTCCCTGCAAAAGCTCGAGGGCTTTGTCCTGGTTTCCGGCCGCATCCTCAAGCAACGCCAGTTCGAACTGGATTCTCATGTCGTACTGGATTTTCGTGTCACCCGGCTGCGGCAACGTCCTGGCGCGCTCGAGCTCCTTTCGGGCCTGGTCGAACCGCCCTCCCTGTCGATCGAGTTGTGCCAGCCGGAGATACGTTGACCCGTCATTAGGATCAGCTTTTAAAATCTTCTCAAACTCCGTCCGCGCGGCGGGAGTGTTTCCCATATCCATCAAGGCTTCCGCGTAAGTCCGGCGAAGTTCCTGATTCTCGGGGTCTTTCGCCAAGGCCTTTTCGTAGATGGTCACGGCAGATTCGAAGTCGTGCATCTGGCTGTAGGCGTAGCCCAGCATTCCGAGCAGCGACGGATCCAGATCAGCCTCGGGGATCTTCTTGAGCAGTTCCACCGCCCCCGCGTAGTCGCCTTGCTCGAAGTAAAGCTGCGCCAGACTGCTCTGGCCGTCTTTCGAATCAGGGTCCACATTCAGGACCTTCTTAAAGGCCTCCTCGGCCTTCTGACCCTGGTTGTTCATTTTGTATAGGCGTCCGAGAACCTGCCACGAATCCGTATCTGAGGGTTGCAGTCGGGTAAGGGCCTCCATGTGTTCGATGGCTTTGCGGAGGTTTTCCTTGTTGGTCTTTTCGGTCTGGCTCTCACCTAGCATGTGCCAGTAAACCCGGGCCAGTAGCCGGTGGGCATCGGGGTAGTTGGGGTCGGACTTCAAAACGTCTTCCGCTTCATGAATCGCGTCACCGACGCGGGAAACCCGCCAGTAGAGCTCGGCCAGCTCAACCCGCAAGAATAATGATTCGGGGTCGGCCGTGATGGCCTGTTTGTACTCGGAAACAGCCTTGTCAATATAGTCGGTGCGGTTGTACACACCAGCCAGTTCCTTGTACCGCCTCGCCAGCATGAAGTGGTAATAAGCTTGGGCGTGGTCCCCGACTGCCGGCCCCGCCTCTGCAGACGGTTTGGCCGCGCCCGATGGGCCGGAGTCCTGGGCCGCAAAAAGAGCCATGGTCCCCGCCAAGAAAACGCCGACTCCAACCCCAAGTCTCTTGCTAAGTTTACGCATAGTCCCTTTCTGCCCCGCTTAGTCTCCCAACATTAGATGCAAAATTATCGCACAGGGGTATCAAAGTGTCAAAGGTTGGGATTGTGCCCGTACTCCGAGCACCTAACAACAGAGCACCTAACGAACGCTTGACAGCCAACCAGGGCGGTGCTAGTTTGCTTGTTTGTAATTGTTCTTTGAGAAATTTGGTTCCCGTGGTGCCCCGGCTGATCCGGGGAAAAAGGGAAGGCCGTGAAAATCGGCTGCGGTCCCGCCACTGTGATCGGCGAGCCAGATCCTCGCAGGCTGTGAAGCCAGCCACTTTTCTGCCACGGCGGAAAGGGAAGGCCGAGGAGGAGGCGATGACCCGAGAGCCAGGAAACCTGCCTGGGAACTACGACTCAGCCTAACTCTTCGACGGAAAGAGTCCTGAGGAAGACTCGAGAGCCTTCCGATTCCGGAACGAGGAATTGGGAGGCTTTATTTTTTTGGCCTTCTTTCCGGACTTCTTCCGTTCTTATCCCCGCCGCCCGAGCGGGAGAGAAGGAGTATGACCGTGGGAAAGACAGGATTCAGGATTCAGGAACGAGAAGAAGTCCTTGCAGTAATTTCTGCGCCTCCAGTCACACCTACTTGGTTGACACGTGCGCTCGCCATCCTTCTGGGACTTCTTTCAATTCCCTTCCTCAGCGGGGCGGCACACGGCGCCACGATTAAAGGAACAGTCTATGACCCCAGCGACCGCGCGGTACCCAATGTGCACGTCAGCCTCCTCCAATCGCTTACCGCCCTAGATGAGCGCCAGACGGATGCAAAAGGGGGATACCAGTTTGAAGGACTTGCCAAAGGAACTTATCGGCTGGTGGCCAATGCACCCGGGTTTTCCGCCTCGACAGCGGACGTGGAAATACGCGAGGATCAGACTCGAAGCGTGGAATTGCATCTGGCGCTAAGCGCCGTCCAGCAGCAAGTGGTGGTTTCGGCGTCTCTTGAAGGCGCGCTAGCGCCCCAACTTGGCTCTTCAGTGTCTACCGTTTCCGAACAAGAGATCGACGACCGAGGAGCGCAAAGCGTCACGGATGTCTTGCGCGGGGTTCCCGGGGTTGCTTTAGACCAGAGCGGCCGGCGGGGGGGTGCCACCGGGGTTTTCATTCGGGGTGGGGACTCGAACTACAACCTGGTGATGGTTGATGGAATTCAATTGAATCAATTTGGCGGCAACTTTGACTTTGCGCCTTTGCCGGCAGACGGCGTGGACCACGTCGAGGTCACGCGGGGTCCGGAAAGCGCGTTGTTCGGTTCGAATGCCGTTACCGGGGTTGTTAACATTGTGACCAGACGGGGTGAGGGTCTGCCGCATTTCGAGGTGCAGGCAGAAGGGGGAAGTTTCACTACCGGTCGCTTCCTGACCGGCGGGAGCGGATTGACCCACGGTCTGAGCTGGGCTTATGACCTCTCGCGGCTCGATTCGGGCGGGACCGTGCAGAACGACCGCTACAGAAACCAGAGCGCGATCCTGAGCCTCGGCTATCGGCGCAGCGAGCGGAGACAGGTTGATTTTCACTTCTTTGGCAACGCCAACGATGCGGGGGCCCCTGGTCCCTATGGCTCGGACCCCGACGGCCTTTTCACCGGCATCGATACCTACTCGCGCGACAAACAGAACCTTTTCGGCTACCAGGGCAGCTACACGGAGCAGGTTTCCTCCCGCTTCCGGCAGGTGGTGACCGGCAGCGTGGCGACGAACGACTACTACTTCCGTTCGCCCTACGGCGACTCGTTCTCAAACAACCTTCGCGGCGTTTTGAATACGCGAAGTGAAGTGGCCGTCTCCAACAAAGATTTTCTCGTAGCGGGCTTCGAATACAACCGCGAGCAGTTCAAGAACACGTATGTGGCCGACGCCAACAACAATCCGTTCCTGCTGCCTCGCACCAGCATGGCGTATTTTGTGGAAGACCGCTGGAGCCCCTCGAGTCGGCTGTTCGTGATGGCGGGTCTGCGACTGGACGACTTGCGCACGCACTCCCTCCCATCCGGCGATTACGGAGCGCGTCCTTTCATTCCCGCCAGCAACATCACCAAACTGAATCCGCGAGTGTCCGCAGCGTACATGGCTCGCAAATCTGATTCCGCATCCTGGCTCGGCATGACGCGACTGCACGGGAGCTTCGGGACGGGCATTCGCGCCCCGAACGGCTATGAACTGGCCTTCACTGACAATCCTCATCTGAAGCCGGAGAAGAGCGTTAGCTTCGATAGCGGCATCGAGCAGAGGTTCTTCGACAGTAGAGCACTCCTGGACCTTACCTACTTCTATAATAAATTCGAAGACCAAATTGTGACACTCGGCGGGTCACTCACCAATCTCAGCACTTTCATCTCGGATAACCTCGGGAACTCGCGCGCCCAAGGGCTGGAGGCGTCGTTCCGCCTGCGTCCCACCCGCTCGTTACAGGTGTCGGGAGAATACACGCGGCTCGGCACTGCTATACTCACCCTTGACGGCTCGTCGCTGGTTCAGGCGCCTTTCCACGTCGGGCAGGAGCTAATACGCCGGCCCAAGAATTCCGGCGGCCTCAACATAACTTGGCAGCGCCGCCGCCTGACTCTGAACACCAATGCCTATCTGAGGGGGCGGACGCTCGACTTGGAGCCCAACGACGGTGTTTACGCCTGCTCGTTTGGCCTCCAGTGCTTATTTCCCGACAAGGGTTATGTCGTTCTAAACGGTGGCTTCTCTTACAATTTGACCCGTGCACTTGAAATCTATGGCCACCTGAATAACCTCTTGGACCAGAAGTATGAGGAAGTTCTGGGTTACCCGGCCCTACCTTTGAATTTCCTTGCCGGTGTGAAGTTCACTTTCCCTGCGGATTGACGCGCCGCGACGGCACAGGCATCAGCAGCGAAGCAACTGAGCCTGCTCTTCCCCGCCGCAACAGAACTGATTCGTTGAAGTGAACCATGCAAACTGGAGTTACAAAACTACCGGAACACATTCTCATGTCATGGAGTGGTGGGAAAGACAGCGCGAGAGCGCTCTACGAGATTCAACAGAGGGGGGAGTATTCAGTTGCCGCCCTGCTTAGTACCATCACGGAAGGCTACGACAGGGTCTGCATGCACGGGGTGCGCAGGGAGTTGCTGGAGCGTCAGGCAGAAGCCATCGGCTTGCCGCTCGAGAAGATTTATATTCCCAGGGACGCGACGAATGGAGAGTACGAAGCCAGAATGCAAGCGGTCCTGGAACGCTACCGCCGTGCGGGTGTGGTTTCGGTAGCCTTTGGGGACATCTTTCTTGAGGACCTCAGACAGTACAGAGAGAAGAATCTTGGGCAACTCGGGATGAGAGGGATATTCCCGATTTGGAAAAAGGACTCTGCCGAGCTCGCCCGGTCTTTCGTTGAACTGGGGTTCAAAGCGGTCGTTGTTTGTGTCGATTCGCGACACCTGGATGAGAGCTTTGCCGGGAAGATGCTCGATCCCGAGTTCCTGCAACGCCTCCCCGCCGGCGTTGATCCCTGCGGAGAAAACGGGGAGTTTCATTCCTTCGTGTTCGACGGCCCGATCTTCCCCCAGAGGATTAAGTTCAAGCTGGGGGAAACCGTGCGGCGTGACGCTTTCTGGTTTAGTGATTTGCTGCCTGCTTAAACCCGAAATCATAAGTTGGAGTCGGAGTGTGTTGTGGGGACAGCGCCCGCACTCTCCGCTTGTCATCCTGAGGAGTCCGCCATTCTTATTGGCGGACGACGAACGATCTCAGCTACAGGATGTCGCCGCTCTTGCGGTGGGTGCGCAGGCATTCGAGGTGGTCAATGGCAACCGCAACCACGCAGGCCCCACCGGCGATGGAGATGCTTCCCTCGACGAGATGGCGCATGATGTCTTCATGGCCAGGCGCGTGAATTAACGCCGCTTCCGCTATGCCGTGACCGGCCACTACAAGTCCCGTCAAAGCGCACAACGCCAGAATTGCCACCCGCCAAACCGTCTTCATCGCAGTCGCACCTGGCCTTTCAATCGATGGGGCCAAACACTTCACCTGTCTGCTTCATACACCTAATAAAGGTCCAGGTCAACTGCCACCCCAACCCCGCAGCGCAGAAGCCTTATTTGCTTAATGAGTCGAGGAAAGTCCGGGGCGGGTCCGAGGGTGCCCACGATCTTGGTACAGCGCAGCTCTTGCGCGGCCGCCGTCCAAGCGATTCACTGCCATGGTGTGAAGGGGTACAGCGACACCCTAGGAAGGCGCGGCCCAGGGGAGCCGCGGGGCGGGTTGGATTAAAGGTTGAGAAGATAATCGGCTGCCGTCAAGTTCCCAAACCTCACTGTGTTCACGCGCTGGCCAACCACATTAGCGAAGTATTGAAGAACTGAAGTCAGTCTCAGGACTGCCTTTTTCTCGCCAACCTTTAGTAAACGTCGCACTGCCAGCGAAAGGAACTGCCAGCGGAAATAAAGGATCAAGAGCCGTTCCTCGTTCGAGTAGCGTTGGTTCACATTCGCGGCATTCTTAAGGAGGTACGTCAGGGCGAGGAAGTCGCATTTGAGCATCATGCGCAGCCGGGGATAATCGACCGGCGCGCCGAATTCCTCCAGCGACTTTCGCAAGGACGGAAACTCCAAACGGTTCGCGTTTACGATGGATTGAAAGTATTCCCGGTCAAACTGCCGTCGCAGAATCTTTTGGCAGGTGACTTGGAAATAGAAGAAGAACATCGCCGTCGAGAGTATCAGGATAAGCGCAGCAAGAATCATTGCCTTTCACCTAAATTTAGATATTCAAATGCGCAGTGACCTCGGCCAGAACAGGGATCTGACGCCGGGTAACCTGAATTGCCTTCTCTTTAACATGTACGATCGCATAAGCCCACACCAGAAGCATTCCAAGATTGCACAGCGGGATCGTAAAGTAAAACAACGACTGGGCAAAGCCCTCGCCGGTCGTGAGATGAACCAGCGCCAAAGTCGCAGCCGGGCCAGCGAACTGGATGCCCACTCCACAAACCAGCAGTCCCAGTTGATCGTCAGCAGAATCGATTTGTTGCAGCAGGAGGTACAGCAGAGTATTCAGCACCAGACACGTAAAGTACAGGTTCTGATTGAACTCGACAATGAAGTAGGTGAAGAGGTCCTTGTAATTGCGGGAAAAAATCAGGCCTGAAATGCCGAGAACCAGTACGAAAATGAACACGAGAAACAAACGAACGAAGCGCCACATCTTCTCCTGGTGCAAGCACGCGCGTCGGAAGAAGAGGCACACCAAGAAGAAGGCGGCCATGACCAGCAGGAAGTCCGTGCTCCAGTAAACATAATAGTATTGCCGCGAGGCCAAGCCGTGTAGGCGCAAGACGCACATACGCCCCACGTCGGCTGCCAGCAGAAAAGCTACGTAAAAAGCCGGGGTGAACTCACTCTTCAGCCGCCTACCCCAGGCGACATAAATAATCAGCGCGGCTTCAATTAATATGCCGCTGTAGTGCAGTGCGTAGCCGACTATGTTGCCGTCCATAAGCGATCCGAGAGGGCGTTTTCAAACCACTATCCTC
The DNA here is from genome assembly GCA_049514855.1 of Terriglobia bacterium. Lineage (GTDB taxonomy): Bacteria > Acidobacteriota > Terriglobia > UBA7540 > UBA7540 > CAVROP01. Next base: position 1,972 of record JBEKUR010000227.1, on the reverse strand, counting down.
CGGATCGCTCACGCGATTCGGAGGAACTTAATTTGACGGCTTCGGCAAGGGCGGAACTGGCGCACTGCCAATGGCAACCAGCGTCGGCTTCTGTCCTGCCGAGGTCGCAGTTCCAGCGACCATCCGCCGGATGGAGACGCATGTCAAAACCACCAGCAATGCAAGAAGGAACGTCAAAACCAGGTTCTTCATATAGGCTCTCCCCAAAGAAACACGTTTGCCGGCTCCTATAGAACCAGCATGTGGGAAAGCCTAAGCTCTTATTTCTCAAAAGTCAATACATTTCTGAGCAGGCCTCGACGCACGACATTTTGTCACTCCATCCGATTTTTCAAGCAGTTGTTTGAATCCGCTAATTTCCTCCTCTCACATCTTGCGCTATGGTTATAACCCAACTGAATGTGCTCTGCAACAGTACAAAGGTACTGGGTTGCAAACCCTCTTGACCCTGGCATGCAACACCAAGTGTCGCACATTCTTCTTGCCCTTTCCACCCACTCGAGTCCTGGCGAAACTCCCCAGCGTGCCGCTGTTTCTGGGGTTCCGCGCTTCTCGAGGAGCCAGCCTCTCACTCCGGTTGACCGAGAGGGCAGTGAATGGCATCATAGGATTGGATGGTCCCTGCGGACCGGGGGGTGATGCGCAATGAGAAGCCGCTATTCACGACGAGCGATTCTGTTGTTGGTTGGCCTGTTGCTTTTCGCCAGTTCCGCCTCGGACTGGTACGCCCAATCCAATGGTGAGCAGCAGCCATCGACGGGGCCTAGCCCTGAGGTTGGCCCGACCGTCCTGGCTCCCAAGAAAACCCAACCTCCGCCACCGGAAACTGAAAAGAAGCCGGAGCGCATCAATCCCAATGAGATTTTCACCCTGTCAACCACGACCAATCTCGTGAACGTGGATGTGATGGTTCTCGATAAAGACGGTAATCCCCTCTCCAATCTTTCCCGCAAGAATTTCAGGCTCTCCGACGATGGCGTTCCACAGACCGTTTCCAACTTCGGCACTGCTCAAGCCCCCATGACCACTTGCATGGTGATTGAATTCAGCAATAGGTACTGGGCCTTTCTTTATCTGGCCCTGAGATACGCTTACAACTATCTCCAGTTCATTCAGCCCAAGGATTGGACTGCGGTGGTCTCATTCGACATGAAGCCGCAGATCCTGACGGATTTCACGCAGGACCGCAGTGAGGTGCGCGGGGCGCTGGATACATTGCGAATCCCCGGCTTCAGCGAGATTTGCGTGTACGATGCGCTTTCCTTCACGCTGGACCGCATGAAAGACATTAAGGGGAGAAAGGCCATCCTCCTCGTCTGTACCGGCTTCGATACGTTTAGCAAGCTGACTTACGATGAGATATTGAAGATTGTGAAATCCTCTGACACCATGATTTACCCGGTCAGTATCCTGGAGTTTATGACGGTGCGTTCTCCCCGTGGAGAGGGTATCGGCGCCTTGCAGGCACGCAACGCGCTGGAGACTATGGCCAAGTATTCAGGTGGTCAGGCGTATTTTCCCCGCTTCGAAGGCGAACTGCCGGGAATTTTCGAGCAGATCTCCGGGCAACTTCGCCTGCAATATGGCCTGGGTTTCGTTCCCACCAACCCAGCGAAGGATGGGAAGTTCCACAAATTGAAGGTTGACCTGGTGGATGAGCAGGGTAACCCCTTGCGCATCGTCAGCCCGAAGGGGAAAGTCGTCAAATACCGCGTCGTCGCCCGCGAAGGCTATTACGCTCCGAAGTCTTAGACAGCCATCAGCTATCAGCCGTCAGCTTTCAGCGCCTGAAAAAAACTGCCAGGGCAATTCTGAATAGTGAATAGTAAATTATGAATTGAAGAAGCGCAGCGTTCAGAGTGCCAGGTCGCCGTGCGCAACGCGAACTCTGCGTCTGCAATTCACAATTCACAATTCACTATTTATAAGTCTGCTGATAGCTGAAAGCTGACGGCTGAAGGCTCGCTTTTCT
>JBEKUR010000226.1:0-9350 GCA_049514855.1 Terriglobia bacterium | reverse complement strand
TGTTTACGCTTCACTGCGCGCCTCACGACGCCCAGCGCAAAACTCGGGGCCGAGTGGATCGCTACTCCTTCCTCGTGAGAATCTTTCATTCTCTGCTTCCTGCCGGTTTATCCCGGCGCTTTCCAGAGCTCCGCTTTTGAGGTCTGCGGCTTGACTGGTCTTATTCGCCACGGCGCGCCTACTCAAGCGGCGCAGATTTTCACTCCCTGGCAATGGTGGTGGTGTCCCAGTTTGCCTGTAGCGGCCTGGCCGGGGCAAGCCCCGGCCCTACATCCCGTATTTGGACAGTACCGCAATGCTCCCGCGTGAACGAGTATTGCGGCATGAGCGCGGCGCAACCGATACGCCGTTGCGGGTTGACGATTGCCAGTTTGCCCTTGGATTCGAAAGTGCGAATCTGAGGAAGAACCGCAGACCTCAAAGAACAGGGATCCGCGCCAGGCGGCCCGCCAGGCTTTAGGAAGTCTTCAGTTCTCAGTTTTCAGTTATCAGTAACGACGGGTGGTAAGGCGAAAGCTGAAAACTGACAGCCGACAGCTAGTCCCGAGCCCCCAATCCCGAATTCCGAATCCCCAGCCCCCCGCTATTAAGATCGGCGGACCGTAGGCCGCGGCGACACCGTGGCTACCCGCTGGTCCGCTAATCCCCCAGAACCTTTTCAACCTGGCCGATCTTCTTCTGGACCTTGCCGACCGTCTTCTCGGTGGCGCCTTCGTTTTCCAGATTTGGATTTTTGGTAGCCTTTCCCACCTTCTCCTTGATCTTGCCCTTCACTTCGTGAAACTTGCCTTTCGCTTGGTCTTTGGTACTTGATTTCATGGTATCTTCCTCCTTAAGTTTTGTTTGGACCGTCGGCGAAGCACCACCGGACGCTAACTTCGCCAGCGAGAATATCCCCAGCCTCCACCACCGAGCAAAAACAACACCAAGAGAACAATCAATATGGTTACCACGTCTCACCTCCGTTGTAAGAGGAAGCTGCTGGACTCATCCAACCCCAGCCCTCTTGTCTCCCACAAGCACCATCATCATGGACGCAACGAAGGCGGGCGTCTGCCCAATTGTGACCAGGTGTCTGTGCGTTTGTGCACACCTCCATATTGGTTAAGGCCATGCAAGGATCAACGCGGTCACAGGTACTGACTCATCTTGACCAGTGCAATGAGCAAAGCAGCGGGCAGCGGGTAGCCGCGGCGACACCGTGGCTACCCGCTAAATCGGAAATTCTGGTTAAGCCTTCGCTGCATTTTCCCCTTCGTATAAATAGAATGAGCACTTTTGACCAAACGTGCGAGCAATACTGCGCTGACACGTAAACTCCCCACAGGATATAAAGACACAAGGTCTAAAAACATTGGAGTGTTATATAAATGACTGGGGAGAGTTCCACGGTTTCTACACGCAGCGGCGCGGGGGAGGTCCACACGCCGGGACAGTGGTGGGCGCCTGGACGCTGGTGGCTGATCGTAGGAGCGTCGCTCATAGTCATCGCAGGCATCGTGCTGATCGTGTTGGCCTGGAACTGGCCATTCACGCAACAGGCTGTCACCAAAGCGCTCCAGGACCGATTCGCCCGAACCGTCCAAATCCACAGCTTCCGCAAAACCTACTTTCCACCGGGGTGCGTGGCTGAAGGAGTCAGTTTCCTGCACCGGAAACGCAAGGACTTGCCACCGTTGATCACGGTCCAGACGCTGATCATTCGAGGAAGCTACAATGGCCTTTTCCGGATTCACAAGCGCGTGGATGAGGTCCAGGTGAAGGGGTTGCACGTGTTAATACCGCGGCCGGGTCCGAGCGGCCAGCCGCCTAATGTGATGCCGTTGACCACCAGCACCACGGGCGCTTCGGTCACGATTGGCGAGATCGCCACGGATGGCGCTCTGTTGGAGTTTATGCCCCGGCAGCCGGACCAAGAACCCTTCAAGCTGTACGTTCATCGGTTGACATTGGACAACGTCGGTGAGAAAGGGGTCATCCCCTACCATGCAGCGTTGTTAAATACCGAGCCGCCAGGGGAAATCCGGTCGGAGGGCAGGATCGGCCCCTGGAATGAGGATGACCCCGGCAGTACTCCGGTGACTGGTTCCTACACTTATGAGCACGCGAACCTGGCTGTGTTCGAGGGTATCTCAGGTACCCTATCGTCCCAAGGCAAGTTTAGCGGCACCCTGGGCCATATCGATGCGAATGGCGAAATCGACGTGCCCGACTTCCGCGTATCCGGAAGCAGCCACACCGTTCACCTGATTTCGAAATTCCAGGCGGTTGTGGACGGAACGAATGGAGACACATATCTTCAGAACGTGGACGCGCACTTTCAGCGCACCACTGTGGCGTCGAAGGGTAGCGTAGCCGGGCACCCCGGCCAGCAGGGAAAAACAGTTCGGCTGGAGATGGCCGTGAATGGAGGCCGCATCGAAGATTTGTTGTTCCTCTTTACGGAGGAGAAACGCCCGTCGATGACCGGCAGTATCAACCTGCGCGCGAAAGTAGAAGTACCGCCAGGGCCTCCGGGATTTTTGAGGAAGCTGGATCTTGCAGGCCACTGCGGCATTGGCAGCGGACGCTTCACGAACCCAGACGTCCAGCAGCCGGTAAATGCATTAACCCAGAGTGCGGGCGGCGAGAACAAGAAGCAGCAAGCCGAAGACCCGGAAACGGTGCTCTCGGAGTTTAGGGGGCAGGTCTCGGTGAAAAATGGCGTGGCAACTCTGTCCAACGTCTCCTTCAGCGCTCCAGGCACGCGCGCGCAGCTTCAAGGCACCTACAACTTGCTGGACCGAAAAGTTGATCTCCATGGAATTCTGTACACCAACGGAAAGTTATCCGACACCACCTCGGGATTCAAAGCACTGGTATTGAAGGCCGTCGGTCCGCTCCTGAAACAGAAGTCCGTTACGGTGGTTCCCTTCTCAATTACCGGCACATCTTCCAACCCTTCTTTCGCGTTGGATTTCACTGAAAAACGCCGGGAATCCTCTCTCCCCGCGCCCAGCCCGTGAGCCACTACAATTCTTGCGAAACACCACAACTCCGACCTGTGACACTGGTCTTCAACTTCTTCGCGTGGCGCGAAGAAAAGCAGATCCTTCTCCCGCAAGGCGGGATCAGGATGACATGTCATTCTGAGCGGAGCGCAGCGTAGCGAAGAATCTGCTCTTGGTTGCGGCTATGCCGCGCTGTATCCACTTGATGTCAAAACGCGTGTCGGGTTGCACCTTCTCAGATCTTGGTGAGGTCACCCGCCGGGGCAGAGCGCCCAACTGCGACGATTCTTTTTTATCCCACTTTCCGCCGCGCGGTACAATAGCGCGTGCTGGTCAAAGGAGGGGGACATGTCCGAAATGATCATTCGTCCGACTATGAAATTCATATACATGGGGTACGCGGTCGTGGTTCTGATCGTGGCGGCTTTGGTCGTTGCGACGATGCGTTTGCAATGGCCGCCGTCGGTTCCGTCGGCATGGCAGCCCTGGATTCCCTGGTTGCCCGTTATCCTTCTGCTCTGGCCGCTGAAACGCCATCTCCGCAACCGCTTTACCAAGATGACCATCCTCGATGACAGGCTGCGGTACGAAACGGGCATTCTGAGCAGGAACACGCGCACCGTCCAGCTCTCGAAAGTGCAGGACGTGACCGTGCATCAGCGGCTTGGCCAAAGAATTCTCGGACTGGGCGATCTTTCCATTGAGACCGCGGGCAAGTCGAGCTGGGAAGCCATTGTCAACATCGACCGGCCGCAGGAAATCGCCGACCACATCAACCAACTCTCCGAGAGAGGACACTCAAAAGACCAACTCACATGACAGCGGGCCACGGCACGGACTCTGTGGCGTGGGCTTTTCAGAATCTCACGAACCCACGCCAGGCAGACCATACCGCGGCTACGTCCTTGGCCGTAATACTTTCGCAGGCGCCTCCGGGCTACTGTGGTTTTGGAACGGGAGCGGGAGATTCGGGAACCGGCAGTTCTGCGGCGGTCTTGGGTGGAGCGCTATTCTGCGGCAGCTTCGCGGGCGGCATTTCAGTGCCGCTAGGGTAAATGAGGATCTGGATGGCGCCCCAACCGGTTTCAGGGCTCGTGCCACTCTTCTTCCCCATTCCCAGTGTCTTGAGCCGCCGATCATCGAAACCGAAATTCTCCACAAGGTACTCGCGGACCACCAGGGCACGACCTTGGGTCAGGACCAAGTCTTTCCCGGCATCTCCTTCCATGCTGCTGTAAGCAGCCACCACGGCGAGCCCAAAGTCGGTATCGGTCAGGAAATCGCCGGCAGCGTCCAGAGACTTCTGGTTTTTCAGCTTGGCTGTGTCTACCTTGCCGAAGAGTTGCTTGGCCTCGTACGTGAACGTTTTCAGCGGCGTGCCCTGGGGCAGGCTTACGATTTCGTCTTTCGCCAGCTCCGCGGAATCTTCATAACCGCGATTCTTGAAATACCCACGCAGGAAGAAACTGTGCTTCAGAGCCTCCATGTTCTCCTGGAAATCGGTGACCCCCGTTTGCGCATGGGCTACCGCATCCCGGATTCCGTCCATGGTCTGGTTGAGCTCGAGATAGGCCGTCTTATCGTTGATCAGCGCCCCGACAGTCCCTTGGCCCTGGTCGATCTTGGCGCTGACCGAGCTTAAATTCGCGGTCGCCTGCGTAACGTTTTTGATGGCTTGCTGGCTGCTATTCAGAATATCCTCCGACTTCTTAATGAGGTCTGACATGGCGATGGGAGGGTGGCTGGCGATGGTATCACCGTCGTGCACGTTGGCCGCCCCGGCAGTTCCAAACGAGATCGCCATATACTCGTTGCCCAGCAGTCCCTCGGTTTCGATTGACGCTATGGAGTCTTGCTTGATGATGTCGTGGGTCGAGACGTCGAGGTCCATCACCACCGTGATTTTATCGCCCGGCCGGTGAGGCAACTCGATACTATGCACGGTTCCGCGGTAAACACCACCCACCCGAACCCCGGCGCCCACATCCAAGCCCACCACGTTGCTGAACTGCGCCTTTAACCGGTACGTGGAGGTAAACAGGTATTGCTTGTTACCGATGATAAAGGTTCCCACTGCCAGAATCGCCAGTGTCGTAACGATGAAAGCTCCCAACCGCGCCGCTCTTGACATATGTTCTCCTAACAGGTTGATGGGTGTTGTACAATGTTCTTCATCAACCTCCTAAGCGTCCCGCCGCATAAAGTCTAAGACAAACTTGTCGTGACTCTTCTCCAGGTCCTCGAAGGCGCCTTCGATCACTATATTTCCTTGGTGGAGCAGTGCCAGCCGACCGGCGATGGTTTTTGCGCTTTGCAAATCGTGCGTGACCACGATGGATGCCATGGCATGTTCCTTTTGCAGCTTGAGAATCAGCTCATCAATCTCCCCGGAGGTAATAGGATCCAGTCCCGCGGTGGGTTCATCCAGCAGCAGGATGTCGGGGTCGAGTGCCAGCGCCCGCGCCAGCCCCACTCGCTTCTGCATGCCGCCGGAAATATCGGAAGGCATCTTCTTGAGATCGCCTTCCATACCCACACTCTTCAGCAATTCCTTGACTCGATCCCGCCGCTCGGACTCCGGCATTTTTGTATTGTGCTTCAGTGGAAAGGCCACATTCTCCTCCACCGTTAGCGAGTCATAGAGCGCCGCCTGCTGGAACAAAAAACCCATCTTTTTCCGGATTTCGTTGAGCTTGCCGAGATTGATTCCGATAATCTCCTGCCCGTGGATATTCACCGAGCCCGCGTCCGGCTTCTGTAGCCCGATGATGATCTTCAACAAGACACTCTTGCCGGTACCACTGCGGCCGAGCACCGCGAGTGTTTCACCGCGGGCGACCGTGAGGCCAATCCCGTTCAAGACCATCTGGGCGCCGAAGGACTTGTGCAGACCTCGCAGGACCACGGGCGGCTCGCCATTCCTTTTCTCAAAGTTCTCTATCACGATGCGGTTACAGGCTCCTTTCAGTGCCCCGTTGCGAACTCATAAGCGCCGGTCTTCATGGAAAAAACAGGACGATCAGTCTCACCAGGACAACGTCGGCCAGGATTACAAACAGCGAAGATAAGACCACTGCGCTCGTCGCCGTACGCCCCACGCCCTCGGTGCCTCCCCGCGTCCGCATTCCCTGAGAGCACGCCACCAGCCCAATGATCAGGCCGAACACAGCGGTCTTAAAGGTCGGCGGCAGAAAATCGTTGAAGCCGAAAGCGCTGAAGCCGTTGTGGATGAACTGCTGGAAGGTGATCGGCTCAGCCAGGGCATCGGCCGCCCAAGCCGTTATCACCCCGCAGAAATCGGCAGTGAGGGTGAGGAGCGGCAACACCAGGATACAAGCCAGAATGCGGGTTGCGGCCAGCAGCTTATAGGGATTTACGGCTGATGCCTCGATCGCATCGATCTGCTCCGTGACCTTCATCGATCCCAACTCCGCACCGATGCCAGCTCCCACTCGGCCGCAGACGATCAAGCCGGTAACGATAGGACCGATCTCATGGATGATCGAGAACACGACGGCGGCGGGAAGCAATGAACTGGCGCCGAAGCGAACCAGGCTGTCGCGGGTTTCAAGGGAGAGGATGGCGCCGATGGCCGCGCCTGCCAAAGCCACTAGAGGAAGCGATTTTGATCCTATCTCGTCGATTTGCCGGGCGAGCTCGCGGAATTCAAAAGGCGGCGTCAGGCCGGACCGCAGAACTTGCCAAGAAAAAAGGCCCAGTTCACCGAACCATTCGAAAAACCCGTTGATCAGAGCCTTGCTGGAACTCGCAGTGGAGGACATGGGCACAATCTGCAGCCTCAGAAGCAAGCCCTATTTCGGACCTTTTCCCCCGTCGGCAGTAACTTTCATCAATTCCGTATGGCGCTTATCTGGCCGCAAAGTACGAACCTTCATTTGAGGCTCGGCGGTGAATCGTCTGGACAGTGGCCTTAGCACAGGGTTACTGAGTCGTGGCGCCTCGCCTCGTCGTCGGCTCCTTCGTTACGTGCTCCAGTCTGATGTAAGCCGCGGCGGCGCGTACGCGCACAGCCTCCTTCTTGTCGTCCAGGAGGGGGACCAAGTTCTGCCGGAATCCTGGGAAGGGATGCATCGCAACCAGGTGAACGGCCGCTGCGCGCACTGACCACTCCTTATCCGACAACGCTGATCCAACTGCATCAGCCAGGGCTGGATCACGCGAGCTTCCGATGAGCAGCAGAGAGGCGGCCCGGGCCGAAGAATCAGGAGCCGACAGGATGCCTTGTGCCGAAGATAATCCGAGCCCGAGACCCGGCACGGGCGCGAAACCTGCTGCCCCGATGCCGACGGTAATGAGAAGCTTGGTGGGAGTGTGCAACAAGCGCAAGGCGCTGCGTTTCTCTTTGCTGAGATAGCTTGAGGACGCTTTAGACTCTTTGCTGACCACGGCGAGAAGAAACTGCTCTCCCTCGGGGTCGTGGAGTTGGTAAAGCACCTTGGCTGCGGCGAAGTCGACTTCGGGAACGGGATCCTGCAAAGCTTTCTTCAAAAGAGGAAGGGTCCGGTTGTCCTTGAAGTCACCCAGGGTGACAACCACCGCAATCCGGACCGAAACGTCGTGGTCATCGAGCATCGGGGCGAGAGACTCAAGAGCGTTATCTTTCACCCCCACCAGGCTCAGGGCCTGCGCCGCGCCTATTCGAACGTCCGGATTCCCGTCATGGGCGGCGTCGTTCAGCATGCTCAGGCACCTTTGGACGGTATCGGCGGGTTGAGTCTGCCCAAACGCCAGCGCCGTGCCCAGCATCATCAGTATCCAGATCCGCACAGTGATTGACTCCTTCCTATTCCGAGCTTGGGCTGAGGGCAGCGGATCACCGCCAACGGGTAACCCAAGCAGGTTCGGGTTGGCTCGCCTCTACACTCAGTGACCTCGTGCAGGATATTCCCCCCGAAATGCGCTGTCTGTTCAGAATCGACCAATGGCCTGAGCAAAGTTGCACAGCATGACGTCCGGACAATAGACGGTAGGCATACTCCCTGATGAAACCGGCCGTGCAAGCGAGCCTCCGACTCCATGATGTGGAATGAGCAGTTTTGACCAAAGGTGTGAGCCGTTCTGAACTGACACTGAATCAAGCCAAGGGTAAAAGAGGAAGTGCCTCCAGAATCTGGCAGTGGAAGGCGGCGGTCGCCGGGCGCGTCCTACCCCCCTGAGGACGCCTGGCAGAACCGAGAGGGAGAATGCAAACATGTCAGGAAAAAACCCAGCGGTGTTGGGTTTATACCCCGATTACTCCAGCGTGGAAAACGCTGGTCAAAGGAAAAACATGAAAACGCTTAAACTGTGCTTAACCTTGCTCACCCTGCTCGCAGTTGGGAGCCTGGTGGGCTGCTCAGGAGCATCCAGGAAGTCGCGTGATGTTTCTGACAGCATCCGCACTGCGCTCGATCAAGCCGGCCTCAAAGATGTCTCCGTAACGCAGGATCGCGACAAGGGTGTAGTGACCCTGAGCGGAAACGTCGCGACTGAGGGTGCCAAGGCACAAGCTGAATCCATTGCAAAGTCAATCGCAACTGGGCAGGTTGTCGCGGACCAGATTGCTGTGATTCCTCCCGGTGTCGAAAGTGAGACAAAGACGATAAACTCGGATCTGGACAAGGCTATCGAAAAGAACTTGGACGCTGCACTCATCCAGAACAAGGTCCGCAACGGCGTCGAATACGAGGTCAAGAGTGGCGTCGTGACGTTGACCGGCGAGGTTAATTCTGAATCCAAGCGCGCGCGCGTCGAACAAGTGGCGTCAACCGTTCCAAACGTGCAGCAGGTAGTGAACGAGCTGCAAGTTAAACATCAAAAGGCCACCTCCACGCCGTAAGAACCGGGAACGCGCTCTGGGGCACATGGCGGTGCGACTCTGTTTGCTCGAGAAGGAGATGACATGTCATTTGGAATTTACTCTATTGGATTCGTGCTCGTGATTGGCGGGCTGATTTACGGCGCCTGTTTGATGCATGTCCCGGCACACTGGATTGCCGTGGGTGCGATCGTACTATTGGGCCTAGGGGTTCTGACGGGTGTCAAAGCAACGCGCCAAAAGGATCCGGCGGGATAGCGGTGGTTGTCCCTACGTCTTTCGGGCAGCCCCCGATAGTACCGCGGGCTATAAATATTGGCAGCCCGGTATGGCCGTGCGAGATTGTTTCCGTCAAAGCTCGCTTGCTCGAAACCGGGTTGGAGCGTTGCATGCTGAAGCGGTCAGGTGTAAATTATCGGTTGGCCGCGAAGTCAAAGCGGAAATTCTGGTCGAAGCATTTTACTAACTGAGAGGAGATTCCCATGGGACTGATTTTGCTAATTGTCGTTCTGCTGCTCTTGTTCGGCGGCGGCGGAGGCTAT
>JBEKUR010000225.1:0-9381 GCA_049514855.1 Terriglobia bacterium | reverse complement strand
TTTCCAACAGGACTCGGAACGACCAATAGCCCCACAAATAGACAAAAAGCCACTCAGCAGAGAAAACTGACCAACACAAAGCCTGAATCGCTCACTTACCCTGCCCCTCGTGAGAAAAGGCGGTTAGTCCGTAGGGTTGCAAACTCCGGATACTCGGTGCTGGCCGCGATTGCTGATCCTGCCTTCAATCGAATGAAGTCTCGCCGGTGCATGCTCTCCTCCGTCTTGTGCTTGAAAAAACCTTTCCTAAGAGACACTGGTACGACGCGAAGCTCCGGACGATCGGGGCGCGCATTCTTGGCGATCTCCGTCTCCGCTGCCACTCCTTTTTGTCGATGTCCACTCTGCGTGGAAGACACCCTCTCTATCGATTCGACGGAAGGTATGCGCTCCGAAATAATCGCGTTGTGCCTGTGTGAGGTTCGCTGGAAGAAATTCGCTGCGGTACGCATCGTAATAGGCAAGCGAAGAGGCCATTGCCAAGACAGGGATTCCGAGGCCCACAGCCGTCTGAATCGCAAAACGCCAATCCTCCTGGCGACTCTCGATTGCTTCGCGGAAAGCTTCATCTAACAGCAGGTTGACCAGTTGAGGTTCGCGTTCGTACGCTTCACTGATTTCATTCAGTAAGGATGCCCGAATGATGCAACCAGCTCGCCAGATTCTCGCAATGTTGCCGGGTTTGAGATCGTAGCGGTACTCGATCGAAGCAATACGCAACAGCGCCATGCCTTGGGCATACGAAGTGACCTTACTCGCGTACAAGGACCGCTCAATTGCTTTGATCAGCTTATGCTTATCGCCCGTATACGAGCATATGGGTCCACGCAAAATCTTGCTTGCAATAACCCGCTCTTCCTTCAAGGCAGATAAAAGACGACTTTCTACGGCTGAGTCGATCGTCGGGATAGGTGCAGCAACATCAAGTGCGTTCTGACTGGCCCATTTTCCTGTGCCCTTCTGTTGCGCTTCATCCAAGATCACATCAACCAAAGGCCTGGCGGTAGGTTCATCTTTCTTCGCAAAAATGTTTGCCGTAATTTCAATAAGATATGATTTAAGCTCTTTCTCATTCCACTCCTTGAAAATGTCATGTAATTCGTCATTGGGTAGCCCCATCCCCCGGTGCAGCAGGTCGTATGCTTCAGCGATTAACTGCATATCGCCATACTCAATCCCGTTGTGGACCATTTTCACGTAATGTCCAGCCCCGCGCGGTCCCAAATACTCGACGCAAGCTTGTCCATCCTCGGCCCGCGCTGCGATAGCACGAAGAATTGGAGCCACGGCGTCCCATGCTTCTCGTTGTCCGCCCGGCATGATGGCGGGTCCCCAGAGCGCACCTTCCTCGCCACCAGAAACCCCAACGCCCATGAAGAGAAATCCGGATTGCTCTAGTTCCTTACTGCGCCGTTCAGTGTCCAGGAAGTACGAATTTCCCCCATCCATCAGGATGTCTTCCGGCTCGAGATGAGGTTTCAGCTGCGTAATTGCGCTATCCACGGGAGCACCCGCCGGCACCATGATTAGTACCCGGCGCGGCTTTTCGAGCAACTGCATAAACAACGCGGGAGAATCAGCGCCAGTGATTCTCCTGCCACGCGCCGGTCCTTGAAGGAACGCCTGCGCTTTCGTCAGATCCAAGTCATATCCAACGACAGCAAATCCATTTCGCTCCATATTCAGCGCCAAGTTTGCGCCCATTACACCCAAGCCAACCACGCCGACTTTATAGGCCATCTCTTTTCCTCCAGCCGGAGATGTCATACATCATCTGTGACTTCCACAGTTCCACGCATTCTTCCGTTCCGTTGTGCTCAGCGTTGTACGCGGGCCGATCCGCCATGTGCAAACGCCCGAACTTGGTCCAATGTGGCCATCGTCGTGTCGCCTGGAAACGTCGTGAGCAGCGCTCCATGCGCCCAGCCGAGTTTCACAGCTTCTTCCGCAGGCTCCCCTGCGAGAACTCCGTAGAAGAAGCCAGACGCAAACCCATCACCTCCGCCAATCCTGTCGTACACGTCAAGTTGACATTGGGGGGACACAAAACTCTTGCCGTTGATCCAGGCCACCGCGCCCCAGCTGTGACGATTGGTCGAATGGACTTCGCGCAGCGTGGTAACAATGATTTTGATATGCGGGTAGCGCTCTAACACCTTTTCGATAGTTGAGAGAAAGGCGGTTGGATCAAGCTTCGATGTCCCAGTCGCATCGGGACCCTTTACGCCTAGACCTTTCTGCAGGTCCTCTTCGTTGCCAACGAGGACATCGACGTTCTTGACGATTCGATCAACGACCTGCCGCGCCCTTTCTTGGCCACCGGACAGATTCCAGAGCTTCTCGCGGAAATTCAGATCGAACGAAACAACTGCGCCTGAGTTTCTTGCTGCACGCATGCCTTCAATGATCAATTCCGGCGTGGACTCAGAAAGAGCAGCGAAGATTCCGCCGCTGTGAAACCATCGCACTCCTCCGCCGAATATAGCTGTCCAGTCGAAGTCGCCCGGCTTCAGTAGCGCCGCGGCTTCATTCGCCCGGTTATAAAAAACGATCGGCGCCCTCAACCCATAGGCGCGATCGCTGTAGACGGTCGCAATATTGGGCCCGGTCACGCCGTTGTGTTGGAACATCTTGTAGAAGGGTGTGACGCCCATGGCTCGCACACGCTCAACCACGAGATCGCCGATCGGGTATTTCACCATCGCGCTGACGATCCCGGTTCGCAGACCGAAGCAGTCGGCTAGGTTGGCGGCAACGTTGAATTCGCCTCCGCTGACGTGAATCTCGCATTCCTGTGCTTTACGAAAGGGGATGATGCCTGGATCTAGCCGATGAACGAGCCCACCGAGCGATACGAAATCCAAAGCTGCTGATTCCTTGATTGCTAGACCGTAGTTCATATCATTGCCTAAGGAATTGGATGAACCATACAAAGGGCATCCTAGGAGCAAACTACTGTCTCGTCAACAGTGCTGCTCGCATTTGAGGTGCATAACAACCGATGCCTTGAAGCGTACAATGGCGGAACGAGAAGGGTGGCCATTCATTGACAATCGTTCGCCGAAGTCGCTAGTATCCGGGACTGATTGGTACGGCCATTAAGAGTAAGTCACCAAACCGGACAAGTTCGTACTAGACCTAAGGCGCCTGAGTCCCTGAGAGTTTTCATGGGCGAAAGGTGCGGGTCCATTACTCGGCCAGTCGTGTGAGCACGCTGTGGTAATATAAGGTGCGCATTTTAAGGTCGTGTTCACTCTGAGGAATAACACCGTGAAGCAACCACCCAACTTCTCTGACCGTCGTAACTTTCTCAAGACAGGCGGTGCCGTTGCCGCAGCGCTTCTAACCAACGGCGCCGTGCTGGCATATCCTTCTACCGCCACGTTTCTGCCTCTCCCCGCTAATTCCAATACGCAGGCCGCCATGCCAACCCGCAACCTGGGCAAGACGGGTTACAAGGTGGGGATCTTCAGCCTGGGGGGCCAGGCTGCGCTCGAGAAGGCGGACAACTTCGACATCGCGGTGCCAATTATTGAACGTGCCCTCGACCTGGGCGTGAACTACATCGATACATCCTCGATCTACGGTGGTCCTGAGCGCTGGAGCGAGCAGTACGTGGGCCGCGTGATGAAGACGCGGCGCCAGGATGCTTTTCTTGCGACCAAGACAAAAGAACGCACGCGCGACGGTTCGCTGCGCATGATCGAAAGATCGCTCACCCTCCTGAATACCGATCATGTGGACCTGTGGCAGTTGCACGACATTGGTTTGCCCGAGGACGTGAATGCGATTTTTGGCAAGGGCGGAGCAATGGAAGCGCTGCTCCAGATGCAAGAACAGAAGGTGGTGCGCTTTCTGGGCGTCACCGGCCACTACCGGCCTGAAGCATTGATAGACGCGGTGAACCGTCACCCGTTCGACACCATCCTGATGGCGCTGAACGCAGCCGATACGCACATACATAGTTTCACCGATCAATTGCTGCCGCTGGCTGTGGAGAAGCAAATGGGCATCATTGGCATGAAGGTGCCCGCGCGCGGTAGACTTCTTTCAACATGGACTCCGCCTCCGCTCGAACAGCAACAGCATTCGTGGGAGGGATCGGCGATTGCCACGCGTTCAGGGGTCATGAACATGGGCCAGGCGATGCATTTCACTCTTTCGCACCCGGTCAGCACCGTGATCATCGGATGCGACAATATTGCGCAGCTTGAGGAGAACGTACAGATCGCCCGCGATTTTACGCCACTCTCCCAGTCCCAGATGGCGGCGCTTAACCAACTAGCGGCACCTGTCGCGAAGCAGTCGCTGTTCTTCCGTTTCACCGACCGCAGCAAGGGCTGATCGAAAAGCAGCGCGTCAGCCGCCTTTTGCGCTACCCGTCCCGCTCCAAGAGCGATTTAGTTTCGATCCATCGAGCGGGATACTTACGGCCATGCTAGTGCCGAGCTGACGAATCTCTGTGAGCCATGGATTGTTGTTTGCGTCCAAACGCAAACTGTGGTGGAATTCACTGGAATGAACCGCCGAGATTTTATTCGCTTCTCTGCCGCGGCCACTGCAGCTGCTGTTCGGCATCCACTCGCCTTAGCCGGGACCAACCCAGCCGCTTCGGTTCGGCTGATTATTCGCCCAGACCGCCTCGGCAACAAGATCGGTGACGACTTCTCCGGGCTCAGCTATGAGTCGGCACAGCTCGGGAATCCGAATTTCTTCTCCGGTGAGAATGCGGAGCTGGCCGGGTTTATCCGAAGGCTAGGGACGTCAGGCGTTTTGCGGATTGGAGGCAACACCAGCGAGTACTGCTATTGGACTCCGAATCCGGAAAAGCCAGCGAACATGCCGAATGTTGAGAGCATGCGCACGGGCGACAAGGCCAATCCCATTGCATTTGGATTGACCGCCGGTCCGGATACAGGACAGAAAGCGCCCGCGCCGGTGAGTATTACGCCCCTTGCCATCCACAATTTGCGGGAGTTCTTGGATGCCTGTGGCTGGAAGCTGATTTATGGTTTGAACATGGGAACCGGCACAGAAGAGGACGCCGCAGAGGAGGCGGCTTACGTAATGGACGTGGCCGGTTCGAAGCTGATTGCATTCCAACTGTGCAACGAGCCCGACCTCTTCTATCGGAACGGGATTCGCAAAGCGAATTATGATTTCGGGCAATTTGCCGGCGAATGGCAGGGCTTTTACCAGGCAATCCGGGCTCGCGTCCCGCATGCACCATTCGCCGGACCAGACACGGCGTACAACAATGAGTGGCTGGTGCCTTTTGCCAAACAATTCAAGCATGAGGCGGTCTTCCTTTCGCAGCACTACTATGCGGAGGGTCCGCCCACGGATCCTTCCATGACGATTGAACGGCTGCTCCGGCCGAATCCCGCGCTGCAGGCCGAGTTCGAAGGAATGAAGGAAGTGATGAACGAGTCTGGCTTGCCCTTCCGGCTGGCGGAAACGAACTCCTGCTACCAAGGAGGCAAGCCGGGTGTCAGCGATACCTTTGCCTCAGCGCTGTGGGGTGCGGACCTCATGTATCAGCTTGCGTCAGCGGGTGGCATGGGGATCAACTTTCACGGCGGTGGCTATGGCTGGTATACCCCGATTGCCGGAACCCGTGCAAATGGATTCCTGGCGCGGCCGATCTATTACGGCATGTTGCTCTTTTCGCAGGCTGGAGCGGGGCAGCTTGTGGAGGCCAAGTTCGAACAGTTGGAACGGGCGCCGCTGCTCACGGCTTATGCCCTCCGCAGCGTTACAGGAGCATTCAAAGTAGCGGCTTTCAATAAAAACCTGGATCGTGGCGTTCGCCTTACGATCGACGCGGGAAGCCGCGCACAACGCGTGAGTGCGCTTCGTATGCTTGCACCGCGAGTGGACGATACAACGGACATTACCTTCGGCGGAGCACCTGTGGGCGCAAGCGGTGAGTGGTCGGCCACGCGGGAAGAGATGCTAACCGGAGAGAACGGAACTACGGTCATCGAACTGCCCGCAGTAAGCGCAGCCCTGGTCACGTTCTAACGCAAATGAGTTCGCGTTGCACGCGAGACGTCGGGAACCGTTGCAGGCGCGTCAGCGTCGGAGCGCCGGAGGGTTCATCGCCGACGTTAAGGGGACTCGGACGACCTCACAGGTGATCCACCCGTATTGCGTAATCGGAAGTCATTCTGCAAGTTGGGTGCGCTCGCTCGTCACGTGGATGCCAGTTCTACGACACTATCCAAAAGTCCCGTTGGAGGAAATGAAGTGTTACGGAAAGCCGATCGCGCTTCGATCTTCTCGAACGGCGTTTGGGGCCAACTCCCGAGTTGCGGACAATCCACTTGGAACGGTCATTCCGTGGGTCGGGCGCGCAGGCTAACTAACTTGACGCGCTGAGAGCACATCCCGCGCAGTCGTCCAACGAATACTGGGATAGCGATCGTTGTCGAGCAGCTCTAGCTTTGCCCGGCCGTCGAACATGTTACGCATGTACTGCATGCCCTGCCATGCCGGGTAAAGTTCCTTCTTTCCTGGAGCGACCGTGCGCGCGACCTTGATAAGCGTGCCGAGCATTCCCAGACCTCCGGCGCGGAACAGGCGGAACTCCTTTCCGGTCACCTCGCTTACGACCGCCGTCAGTTCCCGGGCGCTGAGTTGATCGCCAGCAATTCGTAGAAAGCGAGGGGTGAACGGATCAAGAGCCGCGCTCGCCGTGAATGCGGCCGTGTCGTCCATCGTCGTGAAGTCCATGCGCTGGTCCGCGTCGCCCCAATAGAGGACTCGCTTCAGTTTGAAGAGAATGAGCGGCATCTGACCGGTCAGCATATCGGCAAACGCACCGTTGAAGATCGTGGTCGCTGAAATCGAAGTCTTATCGAGGCGCTTGTGGAAGTCTCGGCGCAGATCGAGATTGCGATTCTCTCCGGGTGGAAACTTGGTGAAATCGATCGAGTAGTCGGACGGAATGAAACGTGGCACGTCAGCCTTGATCGCAGCGTCGAGCAGAACCGTTTGCGTTTCCACGATCACGTCCCGCAATCCCTGCAGCGCGGACACCACGCAGGACGCACACGAGCATGCCGGTGTCACTTGGGAAGCGCTGCTCAAGTCGACACTGGCAATCGTTACGCCGAGCTCCTGCAGTCGCTCAAGCTTGTCTCGCGCAGTGCCGTGGCGAACAAGCGCTCTTACGCTGGTTCCCCGTTCGAGCAAAGCTCGAACGATGCGTCCGCCGAGATTGCCGGTAGCTCCCGCCACGACGATGGTCGAGTCATTCATGATTCCGATATTAGAGAAAGGACAGCGTCGATGCAAAGTGGGCGCGATGTTCATAGCGGGATATTATGCGTGGCGGTCCGACCATCTCCACCTAATTCCAAAGCTTGAGATTGCCCAAATCGTACTCACTCCAACACCAACCGATCAGCAAATACCGCTTATCGTGGTGCACATCATCCCGAAGTGCTTGACGGATGCGCCAGTTGAGGGGTGCAAGGGATATTTGTTGCGCGTTCTCAGATGGTCGGAAGACACTAAGGATTGGGCACCAACCGAGATCGATGAGCCTTTGGATTTGCTGTGGTCAATCCACGATGATGATTTGCCCCGCACGCTCCATCCGGGGATTGAGAAACGTTTTAATCTCTGCTGGATAAACCAGAGCCACCAAGTTCTCTTACTAGGGCGTGTTCCGTTGCGTTGGCAAGAAGTGTTTAACCAAACGGATCAATTCAGGTTCGATGTTCGGATAACGGCGAAAAATTGCCCCCCGGTGGATGCCTCTATAGGCGTGAGGATTAGCGACGATTGGAAAAGTCCGTCGGTGCAAAAGCTGCGAGTAACGAACTGTCGTATTTTTTTGCATCCAAAGCACAACAGGATAAGTCTCAGCGTTGCATCAAAACGTGGAGCCGCAAGACGAAAACCAATGTCGCTGGTAGCTCCCCTTCTATGGTGCTGGTCCAGATTCTTTAGTCTCCTGACCAGCATCAGCCTCGACAATCGCCTCCGTAGATTCAGCGACTTACGACCATGGCAACAATGACCCTTTTGAACCGCCACTGGTTTTCAACGAGTTAGCGAGATCGCCGCCCCCCTGCCGGGCGTCCCTTTCTGCAAAAAATCACGCTGCTGCTACTGCCACGAACCTCCGGGGCAGAGGAAGAGGCTTGAGCCAACAAGCGTGGAGCATCACTAATGGACAAGTCTCGGTGAGCGTGATGTGATTGGTAATCTCACTACACTCTGTTTTGTCAGATAGGTGTAAACTCGAAATTGGCGTGATTTGCTGTTTCCTTGGGAAATTTCTGGATGAAACGCCGGACACCGGAGCCGATATGGCGACGTTTCTAAATGTAGGGCGAATGGATCGCGCCTTGCGCGTGGGCCTGGGGATAAGCCTTGGGATTGCGGGAATCCTCGTCAATGGTCATCCTTACCTTGGCTGGGCGCTTGGAATCGTCGGAGTTTCGGTAATTCTTAGCGGTACCTGTGGGATATGACTGACATATCGCGTGCTCGGGCTGAGCACGAAAAAGAGTAATGATAGGGCCGCCTGACCCGCTCGTTTCCGGTTTCCCAAGCGATGGTTGTTCTCTAATGCGGGCAACCACTAGCCGGACTGCCTGAAGATCAGCGTGAGTCCGGCTTGGTAGCACAGATGAGCGCATATCCGAGTTTTCCCCGTTTGACCGCCGCCATTGCGCTGCCCGCCATCCGCTTGGCCGCTCCTAGATCAACACCGGGCAGTTGGAGTTTGTTCAGTCCGGTCATGATCTCCGCGCCGAGGAGTTTGATGCGAATCCGATTCACCATCTCCTCAAGAGCGTAATTCTGCTGCTCGATGCCATCCACAGAGAATCCGGCATCTTGAAGGAAGTGGGTGTAACCTTCCACAGTCTGAGCATCCCCGATGCATGCAATCCATGCGAGTAACCCGTCTAATTCCTGCGGGAGTACTGTTTC
Organism: Terriglobia bacterium; assembly: GCA_049514855.1. GTDB lineage: Bacteria > Acidobacteriota > Terriglobia > UBA7540 > UBA7540 > CAVROP01. The sequence goes on along the minus strand of JBEKUR010000225.1, from coordinate 432 downwards.
TCTGGTGAGATCGCTGATGCCCACATGCCCTCCCCGACGCAGCACGCGGAAGAACTCTCTGGCTGATGCCGCCTTGTTGGGAAAGGTACAGAAGGCGCATTCACAGATCACGGCGTCGAACGACCCGTCCGGAAACGGGAGAGTTTCAGCATCGGCACGCTCAAATTGCACGCGAGCGTCTACATGCTCGGATTGTGCCAGGGACCGTGCAGCCGCGACACTCTGATCTCCGTAGTCGATGCCGAATACTTCGCAACCGAACTCTTTCGCTAGGAAGACCGCCGTAGTCCCATTGCCACATGCCACATCCAGAACCCGGCTGGCCGCACTCAGCCCAAGCATGCGCCCGAGCAGCCCCGTCATTTGCAAGCCGCCCGGATGAAACGAGTCACCCAGCAGAAAACGGGTTAGGTCGCTTTCGTAAAGTCTGGC
>JBEKUR010000224.1:0-9402 GCA_049514855.1 Terriglobia bacterium | reverse complement strand
AGGTGAACGCCCTGGACTATTTGTTGAAGCCCATCGCCAAGCCGCGACTGGAGAAGGCCGTCGCCAAGCTGCGCCACATGAGCGAGACAGCGGCGTCAACCCATGACAAGCTCGACCGCCTGGTGCAAATGATGGAAGAGCGCCCTGCGGCACAGAAGAACAAGCTGGTAGTGAAAAGCCAGGGACGCTTGTTCCTGGTCGATTCCGAGGAAATCATCTTCGCCAGCATCGAGGACGGGGTCATCAGCATTGTCACGCGTGATCTCGAAGGCCAATCCAACTTCCGCACGGTGGAAGAACTGCAGGGCAGCCTCGATCCCAAGGTTTTCTGGCGAGTCCACCGCTCCTACCTGGTTAACGTGAACCACATCAAGGAAGTCGTCCCCTGGTTCAAGAGTTCCTATCAACTCAAGATGCAGGATCGCAAGCAGACGGAAATCCCTGTCTCCCGAGCCCAAACCCGCAAGCTCCGCGAGTTGCTCAACCTTTAGCGGGTGACGAAAAAATGCCGCTCGAGGTGCCAGTCGAGATCAAGAAGAAAAGCTCCGCATTCGAATACCAGCAACGCAAGTATGCTCCCGAGGAGCTCTCCCGCGCCGTGATCCTGTGCACGCGCCATGATCCTTTCTTTCTACAAAAGTGGCCCGGCTTTACTGCCGAGTCGCCAACGATCTCGCAGACTCACGATTGAGGAACTCATAGACGAAACACTCGCCCAGGTATCCCCGGATCAAAGACCCTTCGCAGGAGAACTGCCATTCAATCGCATGATACTTAAGGCTTGGGAGAACGGTGCCCTCGATTCTCTTGACATCAGCTCGTCAGGCAATCCAGGGATTTCATCGCGGCCGATAACCCTGACTCAGCCTTCAACTCTCGGGTGGCGGCACCAGCGGCTCGATGGCCTGGATCAAGTTTGGAAGATGTTCTTGGACGGTATCCCAAACGACTTGCAAATCAACGTCGTCATATTCATGGATCATCAGATTTCGCATTCCAATCATCGCCGCCCATGGAATTTGCGAAATCCTTGCTCGTGTCGGTTGTGAAATCCGGCGTGCCGCTTCTCCGATAATCTCAAGGCGTCGAATTACTGCATCCTGGCACTGGCTATCGCGAAGGAATTCTTCTTTCGTCTTGCCCAGAACATAGCCCGAGGCAACTCGTGCTGCTTCAAGGATATCGAGCAAATACCCCGTATCACGCGGCATAGACAACCTTTGCTGAACCCAGGATGGCCTTGCGGCGAAGGTAGTTCCGGCTGGCCGCAATTCCCTGGCGGGAAACGAGGTCAACCTTGCGGCCAAACATTCCTTTCAGTTCTTCCTCCATTTGGACCAAGTCAAACAGGCTCCGTTTCGAATCAGGCTTGAAGGTGACGAGGACGTCAACATCACTGTCAGGCCCGAAGTCGGCGCGCAGGGCAGAGCCGAAAATCGCAAATTCTGCGACCTTCCATTTCTTACAGAACTCGCCGATTCTGACTTGGTCAATCTGCAAAACAGCCATTGCTTCTCCTCTAAAATTTCTCGTCCCAAAGCTGATATTCTACCTTGAGTTTGTTTGCGGATTCAGACTTTCTCCTTTTACCCCAGGCCCGCGCCTCGTGACTTCTGACTCCTGTCTTCTCATCATTCCCCTGGTGTCTTCCCCCTGAAATGCCTTTTGATGGCCCTGACCAGCCCTGGAATCGTAGACTGCTTTGCTTCAATCGTCACCGTGAGCCCCAGCTTCCTGATCGTTTGCGAGGTGATCGGGCCGATTGAGGCGATGGCGGCTCCGCGCAACAATTCGGCGACTTCGTTTTCGCCCGCCAGCTTGGCAAAATTGCTGGCGGTTGATGAGCTGGTGAAAGTAATGAGATCCGGGGGCGGGGTAAGGAGGCGCTGCAATTCCCCAACGGGGAGTTGAGGAACGACGGTTTCATAAGCTTCGACGACTTCCACGCGCCCACCCTTTTCCATTAGGACGCGCGGCACGAGGTCGCGAGCAAGTTTGGCGCGCGGGATCAGGAACGCTTTGCCGTGCAGGCCGCGATCGCCGAGGGCTTCAAGCAGACCCTCGGCCACGTAGGCGCGCGGCGTCAGGTCAACCTTCACCCCGCCTTTTACGAACTCCTCTGCTGTCGCAGGGCCGATGGCGCCGATAATCAAGCCTTTCAAATCGCGCGCATCGCGCCCGCAAGCTTCCAGCCGCCGCAGGAAATTGCGCGCCCCGTTTGCGGAGGTCACGAGCAGGACATCGAACTCTTCGAGGCGCCGGATGGCCGAATCGAGCGGCTCCCATGAGGCCGGGTCACGAATTTCAATGGTGGGGATCTCGATCACTTCTGCGCCCAGCGCCGTTAACGGCTCTCTTAACGCGCCGGCCTGCTCGCGGGTGCGGGTAATCGCGATACGCCTGCCGAAAAGCGGCAGGCGCTCGAAGCAATTGAGCTGTTCGCGAAGGCTCACCACTTCACCCCCAACCGCGGACCGCTCATCCAGACTGGCTGGTGTGATGTCCCGGCTAATTCTTTACAAAAACCACCCCCTGCCCCCTCCTTAACAAGGAGGGGAGTCAGGTCACCAACTCCCCTCCTCTCTGAGGAGGGGGCTAGGGGGTGGTGAGCGCAGGCGGACTGTAAATGCTTAATTGGGCACCACACGAGAAGCGACCTCGGATTGCCGACGATTCACTTTATGGATTCCAAAATCTCGCTTGCGCCCCCCTTGAGCAAATCCTCTGCCACCGCCGCGCCGAGGCTTTCCGGGTCTTTCTCCGAGCCAGCGGCGACTGCTTGGATCAAACGACGGCCGTCCAGGCTGGCCACGATGCCGCGCAAGCACAACTGAGCATCCTCGAGACTCGCGTGGGCCGCGATGGGGACCTGGCAACCTCCTCCCAGACGCCGCAGCATAGCACGTTCGGCGCGGACGGCGAGGTGCGTGGCCGGATCATCGAGCGGTGTCACCGCGCGTTCCAGTTCCGCGTCGCCCTGCCGAATCTCGATAGCCAGCGCCCCTTGCCCGACGGCGGGGCAGATCTGGTCGAAGCCGAAATAGCCGGTAATGTGCTCCCGCAGGCCAAGTCGATGCACGCCCGCTGCCGCCAGAACCAACGCGTCGCAATCGCCGCGTTGCAGCTTGCGTAGCCGTGTGTCCAGATTTCCGCGCAGGGCGATGATTTCCAGGTCCGGCCGCAGCCGCCTGAGCTGTGTCTGCCGGCGCGGGCTGCTGGTGCCCACGCGCGCGCCTGCCGGGAGCTGCTCAAAAGGTTTCCCGCTCGCAGAAATGAACACGTCGCGCGCATCTTCACGGGGCGGCACCGCAGCCAGAATCAGGCCTTCCGGCAAAATGGTCGGCAGGTCTTTGAGGCTGTGCACCGCAAGGTCCGCTTTGCCTGCCAGCAGAGCCTCCTCGATTTCCTTGATGAACATGCCCTTCGTTCCCGCTTCGGCGATGCTCTGGGCAATAGAGGCGGGGAGGGGTTGCTCGGGCGGAAAGCTTTGCAGCTTGTCGCCGGTAGTCCGGATGATTTCAATGGCGATCTCGTGGCCGGCAGCCGTGAGCTGGCCCTTCACCCAGTTGGCTTGCCAGAGCGCCAGTTGGCTGCTGCGCGAACCGATGACGACCTTCATGATTCCAAAGTCCCAAGTGGCTTCAAGAAGTGACGCGTGACGAGTGACAAGTGACGAGCAAAAACATAAAAAGAGTGACGAGTGACGAGTGACGAGTGACGAGCAAAAAGATAAAAGCAGCCAAGAGACAGAACTCAAAAGACGGAACGAAAGGCCCAGGAAGTAAAGAACAACAAAACGGGTAGCTGCAAATTGGGGCAGAGGTATCTGGGAGCATGCGAGTACGTGTCGTCTCCTGGCGGACCCTTCTAACCGATGCTTCGCACTAACTTTTTTCTTCTCAGTACTTGCTCGTCACTCGTCCCGCCGCGGCGGGTCACTCGTCACTGCCTTTTTAGTTTCCCAGCCCAAAGATTTTCCGACCGATGCTTCCCACTAACTTTTTTCTTCTCAGTACTTGCTCGTCACTCGTCACTTGTCACTCGTCACTGCCTTTTCAGTTTGCCACGCCAAAGATCTTCCGGACGAGCCTGACGAGCGCCGCTTGTTCCGGCTGGCCAGCCCCGCTCTTAAGCTCGGTGATGGGGCCGTGCAGGATCTTGTTCATGATGCCGCGGGTGAGGGCGTCCACGGCTTGACGTTGCTCGGGCGTCAGATTGCCCAGCCGGGTGTTGTAGCGTTCCATTTCACCCTCACGGATGGCGTTCAGCCGGTCTTCGAGCGCCACGATGGTGGGCACGAGGTCACGCGAGGCGAGCCGGCGCATAGTTTTCTGGACTTCCTCCTGGACAATCTCCTCGGCCCAAACGGCCTCGCGTTCGCGCTGTTTCTTGTTGGCCTCCACCACTTGTCCGAGGTCGTCAATATCGTAGACGAAGGCATTATCCAGCTCGTTGACCAGGGGATCGATGTCGCGCGGAACCGCGATATCCACGAAAAACACCGGACGGTTCCGGCGAGCAGAGAGGATTTTTGCGACATGCTCCTTGTTCACGACGTAGCCAGCCGCGCCCGTGGAACTGATGACGATGTCGGCCTTGGGGAGGTGCTCAAAGAGCTGTTCGAAGGCGATGGCAGTGCCGCGAAATGCCGCCGCAAGTTGCACGGCGCGCTCGTAAGTGCGATTGGTAACGTAGATGGCGCTGGCCCCGCTGCGCAGGAGGTGCTTGGCGGCGAGTTCGCTCATCTTGCCCGCCCCGATCACGAAGATGGTCCTTCCTTCCAGGCTGCCAAAAATCTTCTTGGCCAGCTCGACGGCGGCGTAAGAGACGGAAACCGCGGCGCTCCCCAGTGCCGTCTCGCGCCGCACCCGCCGCGCCACTGCCAGGGCTTGGTTTACGATCTCCATCAGACTGCCGTTCAACCCACCCGCCTCGCGCGCCAGGGCATAGGCACGCTTCAACTGGCCGAGGATTTGAGGCTCGCCCAGAATCATCGAATCGAGACTGGAGGCCACGCGGAACAGGTGACGCACAACTTCCTGCTGCTGGTAGCGGTAAAAGAAGCGCTGGTAGGAGCCAAGTTCGAAGCGGTGATGATCCGCCAGGAACTGCTGGATGATGGGTTCCGCATCGACCCTATCTTCTGCCGCAGTCATCACTTCAACGCGGTTGCAGGTGGAGAGGATCAGCCCCTCGCGGATACCCTCACGGTGAATCAAGTCGGAAACCGCTTGCGCTAGGCGCGCCTCAGGGATATGCATCCGCTCGCGGACCTCCACCGGAGCCGTGCGATGATTGATGCCAACCAGGGTCAAGTTCATAGGGGCTGGGTGCTGGGGACTAGGGCAATTTCAAATTTCAGATTCCAAATTTCAAACTTCCGATTTCCAATTTCAAGCTTCTGGTTCAAATTTCAAGCTTCAGATTTCAAATTTCAGATTCCAAATTTCAAGTCGCTCTCTTCTTCCTCGCTGCTAACGACTGACTGCTGCCTGGGGGCAAGAGCCACAGGCCTGAAGAACCCGCCGTGCCGAGCGCTACAATCCCGCTCCCCCCACCGAGTAGTGCCGACTGCTTTCTGCCCACTGCCTACAGCCTACTGCTTACTGCCGACTGCCTACAGCCGACTGCCTACTGCTTTCCGCCTACAGCCTACAGCCTACAGCCTACTGCCTACTCTCTACGGTCCCTGCCGAAGGATGGGCACATACCCATGCGGTCCACTCAGCAGGCTCACTCCCAGGAACGTCGCCATGATGGTGGCAAAGCCGAAGATCGCGACATAAGCCGCCCGACGGCCGCGCCAGCCGCCGCTCACGCGAGTGGAAAAGAGCACGAGGTAAATCAGCCAGGTCAGCATCGACGCCAGTATTTTCGGGTCAAATTCCCAGGGTCCCTTCCAGGTCCGGCTCGCCCAAATGAAGCCGGTCAGAATGCCGACGGTCAACAGGGGCAGGCCGAACAGCAGTGAGCGGTAGTAGAGCTCATCGCACAGTTCGAGCGAGGGCAGGCGGTAATAGAACGCCTGCGGGGTTTTCGATTTCAGTTCCTTCTCCTGCATCAGGTACATCACCGCAGCCACGAAGGTCAGAAAGAATCCCGTGTAGCCCAGGATAGTTGAGCCGATATGGACTGCCAGCCAACCACCGCGAAACGCCGACAAATCAAAAGGCCGCACAGGACGAAACGCCGAGATCAGCGTCAACACAAAAACAAAGGGCAGCATGAAAAGACCAAGGGAAGCAATTCGGTAGCGCAAATAGAGAAAGAAGAAAGCCAGAGTCACCAGGAATGCGTAAAACGATAGAGCGCTGCGGACGTCAGTTACCGGCAAGCGGTGTATGCGCGCAGCCTCTATGGCGATGGCGCCCGCGTGTGACAGCAGCCCGAGTCCCAACGCTGCCAGCGAGGCGGGGGAGATCGATGGGCGGCGATTAACAACGGAAGGGACGAGGAGAAGCGTTCCAAGCCCGTAGAGAACAAGGCCAACCCACAGAAGTAGGACCGGCATATGAACCTCAGCAGTCAAGCCACAGACCAACAAATTATAGCACTAGAGAGACTAGCGGACTTGCTCCTCTGAGGTGATCACCTCGAGCTGCACTGTCTGTTGTTGCCTCTCCCCGATATGGACGGGTGTGCCGCGGTCCTCGAACGCTTTGAAGAAGTCGGGATCAGTGTAGTTCGTTCCCTGCACGGGCTCCCAAGCGAAAAGTTTGAAGTCGCCGGGCGGCAGGCCCAACAGAGAGAAGTGACCGAAGGCGTCGGTTGCCTTCATGCTATAAATTTCCTCCCGCTCTCGGTGCGGTGGGTCCGGCACCAGCACGACCCAGGCCCCGCTCACGGGATGCTGCTCCTGCAACACGCTGCCGTCCACACGCCCACCATCCGAGGAGAGGACAATCTCGAGACGGGAGGGTGGTTGGCTGCGGCTGATGGTTAGTCCGGATTCGAGCACATCGCTCCCGCCTTCTCGCGCCGATTTGACGTAGTACTGTTCGGGGAACCCTGAAATGTGCAGCCGGTAGTTTCCGTCATACACGTTCTCCACTACGAAAGTGCCATCCGCCTTGGCTTGCGAGCTTTCCCCACCCATCGGGCTGTAGATGGGCTGCAGCCACAGGCCCAACCGTGTGAAATCGAATTGGTCGCTACCCTCGACACGAAACCTTCCCACGAGCGTAATTGGGCTGCCCAAGACGAAGGTGACACCATCGAGGTTGGCGCTGCCGACCTCTACTGGGACCCTCCCGTAGAGTTGCCGTTTCCCGTCGTTCCACATGGCTGAAAGGTCATAGGGCCCGGGCGGAACGCCGCGAATTTCAAAGTCACCTGAGTCGCTCTGGACCGGGCCGCCGTAATTTGAGAGGGAATAGCCCCCTTCGGCGGCGACGTGCGGCGCCAGCGAAACAAAAACGCCCCGCAGCGACTTCACAAGACCATCGACCATGACGCGCCCCCGGACCACGACGGCGTGTGCCTGCCTAAGGTCCACATCAATGCCGGAGACTTCAGCGCCGGGCTGAACCTCAACAACCGAGGCCTGCGACGTATCCGCTGTACTGGGGTGGAAGGTGGGAAGATAGACCTCATCCACTTGCTGGCCCGGGTTGGTTTGCGGGCGCTGGTATGTTGCAGCCACGAGATACTGCCCCGCCTCCAGCCCCCAGATGCGGTATTCGCCGAGGTCATTGGTCTGTTGGGAGCTGACGCCGCCGATTTGCCGGTGGGTACCAGAGCCGCCGACACGCAAAGCTCGCACTTGTGCCAAAGTGACAGGCTCGCCATCTTCATCGTAAACGGTTCCCGTGATGACGCCGGGCGGCAGCAAGCGGAAGGCGATTCCGCTCACGTTTTTCCCCGGCGCGAGGTTGAGGATTCTGACTTGGGTGTTCCCCTTGCCCTTCCCGGAAGCTTGCTGCCTGTATCCGTTGCCCGATGCGTTGATGGCGTACCGGCCTGGGGCAATGTCGCGAATGATGAAATAACCATTATTTTCCGTGAACGTGGAATATGCTTGCTGGCCCCCGCCTAGGGGAATGAGTTGGACCGTCACTGTTTTTATGCCTTCGCCGGTAGTGGACTTGACCACCACGCCCTCAACACTGCAAAGGTCCGAGGGTTTTTCGTTTGACTTCGGAGCAGCAGGATTGGGTTCCTGACCCGCAACCACCATCGCGCCGGCGAGGAGCAAACACAGGGCTCGGATGATCGACATAACAACCTCTTCTTTATCTGATGCGCCTCCGCCAGCCGGAGTTGACATCGCGCTTTCCCAAACCGTCAGACACCGGCAATGAGCTTCAAGTTCCTTGAGGTTCCGAAAAAACCAGGCCGTGAGTAGTACCTCGAGGGATGCCAAGGTGCAGAGTACGGGTCAGTCGGAGAGCCCTTACTGAACCCCCTCGGGCCTCACGGCAAGCATCAGGAACATTCCCACCACGGCAGCCACCATGAGGATCGCCATCATGTGGCTTGCAGAAAAGCGCGAGAGGGCGCCTGCCACTGCCCCCCCAACGAAGCTGCCTAGGAACTGTGTAGTGTTGTAAATCCCCAGCGCCGTCCCGTACGTACTTTCGGGAGCGGATTTGCTCACCAGGCTCGGCAGGATGGGTTCGAGTCCGGTAAATCCAATGTAGAAAAGCGTGCCTGCAACTAACACCCCCGCAAGACGGTTGGGATCCAGACCTGCCGCCTGGGGCCTGAAAAGCAGAAGAGAACTAGGGATAAACGAGAGGAAAGCAAGTGTGGCGAGTGGTCTTGCCCATCCGCGGTCCGCGCCCAGTGAGAACCCGAACATCGTGAAGCCGCTGACCAGCATCATGGGCAACAGGAGGGCGTAATAATGGTTCACCTTCACGTGGTGTTGGCCGGTGACGATGAGGGGGAAATAGAAGAAGAAAGTGGCCATGAAGAAATTCATCAGGAAACCAGCGGAAGCAAAAGCCAGAAGTGGGTTGTTGGCCAGCATCTGGGACAGGGGTGCAGGAGCGCTGACCGAGGGAGGAGCGTCAGGAAGGTACTTGGCCAGCAAGAGGTCCGTCCCGAAACCCAAGCATCCGGTCAGCCAGAAGAGGAACGGGGTCCCCAGAATTCCGGCGAGGATCGGCCCGCCAATGATGCCGATGGCGAATGCCGCCCCGATGGGAATCCCCAAGACGGCCATTGCCGTAGACCGGCGTTGGGGCTCGATGAAATCGGCAACAGTGGCAAACGCGACGGAAACAATGGCTCCGCCGCCCTGAACTAGACGACCAAAAATCAGAGCGCCAATTTGCAGGGAGTGAGGAAGCCAGTGGGGAACGGCGCAGAGGAAAGAACCCAGGCTGAAGAGCGTCATGCCCAGCAGCAGGACCTTGCGGCGCCCAATGCGGTCTGAAAGCCTGCCAAAAGGGATTTGCA
>JBEKUR010000223.1:0-9426 GCA_049514855.1 Terriglobia bacterium | reverse complement strand
TTTCCTATGAGGAACTCCGTCACCAGCCGGCCTATACAGGACAAGAGGTCGCACACACGCTCCATCTATCGGGCAAGAGGTGCGCCAAGACCGTAGTGCTGGATGGGGACGGAAGGCTGGCAATGGCAGTTTTGCCGGCCTCCAACCGATTGAATCTCCAAGATCTTCGGGCAGCAATGGAAGTCACGCGCTTGGAGATGTTGCCGGAAAGTGAGCTGATCAAACTCTTCCCAGACTGTGAGCGGGGCGCGATTCCACCTCTCGGCCGTCTCTATAGGATGGAGGTATGGGTGGATCGAACCATAAGCGATTCGGAGCAAATTGTATTCTGCGCAGGCACCCACGAGGATTGCATCCGTATGAAATACTCCGAATTCGCAAAGTTAGCCAGGCCGCGCATTAGCCGGTTTGCGGAAGTCTGGGCCACGACGGCTTGACCAGTCCGGCTGAACCGCCCATATCGAGTATGCCCTGCTGCGGTGGCCTGGCTGAGGCCCAGCAGAGCAAAGGTGAAGCTTAGCTTTCGCATACGCTGACATATTCGACGGCGGCGCAAACTCGACTCAGGCGCTGACGAAGGGCCTACACCCAAAGGGGATGCGCGTGAATAGCGGGGGCAGTGCGCCCCCTTAAGCTTATACGCAACCCCCCTGGTTCTGAATGGGTTACACTATGGTTGAGCGGTGTTGGTGTGACATAAGGAGGAATTCATGCTTGCATTAAAGGAAAAACTGGCGCAGCAAATCCCGGGGTTAAGAGAAGAAGTACGCCAACTCACTAAGAGCCATGGCGACGCAGTCATTTCCGAGGCAACAATAGCTCAGGTTTTTGGCGGAATGCGAGGGATCAAGGGCCTCGTCTGCGATACCTCTGTGGTGGACCCCGACAAGGGTTTATACGTTCGCGGCATACCCATTGGCGAGTTGGCCCACTGCTTGCCCGAGGAGGTTTTCTGCTTGCTTTGCACCGGCGAACTTCCCGATAGCGAAGCTCTTGCCAGCCTCCAGCAGGACTTGCGAAAGCGCGCCCAGATTCCCGCCTACGTATGGGATGTGCTTCAGGCCATGCCGATAGATTCGCATCCCATGACGATGTTTAACACCGCCATTCTGGTGATGGAGCGCGATTCCGTCTTCCGTCGCCGCTATGCCGGGGGAATGCGCAAGGAGGAGTTCTGGGAAGCCGCACTGGAAGATTCCCTGCAAATGCTTGCCAAGCTTCCTGCCATTGCCGCCGGTATCTACCGCATGCACGCACACAAGAGCTCACCTCTCGCATCCGATCCCGGCCTGGACTGGGGGGCCGATTACGCCCACATGCTGGGCTTGCCAGATCCGGAAGGGAACCTCGCCCGACTCATTCGCCTCTACCTCACCTTGCACTGTGACCATGAGGGCGGAAACGTGAGCGCCTTCACCTGCCACACGGTGGGCTCTGCCCTCTCCGACCCTTACTACGCGGTCTCGGCTGGGTTGAACGGCCTGGCTGGGCCACTTCATGGGCTAGCCAATCAGGAATGTCTCCAATTCGTTCTCGGAGTACGCAAGAGATTCGACGGCGTGCCCAGCGACGAGCAACTACGAGAGTACGCTTGGAACACCCTCAAAGAGGGTCACGTCATCCCGGGCTATGGGCATGCCGTGCTGCGCATTACCGACCCCAGGTTTACGGCCTTCCACGAGTTCGGGGAGCAGGTTTGTGCTCAGGATGAAATGTTCAGGATCGTGGACAGGGTTTTCGCGATTGTGCCAGGAATTCTTCGAGAGCAGGGAAAGGCCAAGGACCCCTGGCCCAACGTGGATGCTATTTCAGGAGCCTTGCTCTACCACTTCGGGCTGACCGAATTCGACTACTACACCGTGCTTTTTGGTGTCTCACGGGCGCTGGGAATGTGCGCACAATTGATTATCAACCGCGCGCTCGGTACGCCCATCACCCGTCCGAAATCCGTGAGCACGGACTGGATCAAGGCGACTGTCGGACAAACACGGCAGGCTGCTTGAATCGAGGGTGCCACATGGGAGCGCAAGCATCCTGCAAATTCGTAGGGTTCCGGCGCGCCCCCCAAAAAAGAGGAGATTCCTATGGGCCCCAGATGCAGTAATTGTCCTGTTCTGAAGACTTCTCTATTCAGTAGTCTATCACGCGAGCAAGTCTCACGACTGGGGTGTGTGTTCCGGCCGGCACGTTACCGGAAGAACCAAATCCTCTTCTTCGAAGGGGGTGCGGCTCAGCATTTGTTCGCTCTCCATGCCGGTCTTGTCAAACTGGTCAAGTCGCTCGAGAACGGGAAAGACCGTATAACCGGCGTTCTGTTCCCAGGTGAATTGTTCGGCCTGGAAACCCTTTCGCAGCCCACCTACCCGCTTACGGCCGTGACATTGCGCGACAGCGAAATCTGCGCCGCATCACGGGAAGAGGTAATCATCTTCCTGCAATCCAACCCGGAAATCGCACTTGGTATGGTGCGGTTCCTGGTCGCCGAGGTGGGGCGTGTCCGCACCCAAGTCACGGACATGAGCTTCAAGGATGCCAGAATGAAGGTGGCAACCTTTCTCCTATCGCTGGTTGCTTCTGACCCCTCCCCGCACAACGGACGCGTCACGCTCACCCTACCCCTCTCAAGGCAAGAGATCAGCGAAGTCCTCGAGCTGTCACCAGAAACAGTAAGCCGCACACTGACGGCATTCCGACGAGAACAGTTGATTGTGGCACGTGGGCGGCAATTGGTAATCCAGAATCTCGAGGGCCTGCAATCAGCGGCTCGCCGCTGAGTCCGCGCCCTTACACGACATTTTGCCCGTATTGATAGGGCCATAAAACCCACCAGCGGCTCGATGTTCTAAAGCCAGCTTACCTCCTTCAATATCTCGCTAAGTGCAGGACCCTAAAGCAATTGCATCAATACTCCGGCGATAGGCATTAGGGGGTAGGAATAAAAAAACTACTAGACACCGATTGACCTGTGTCATGCAGAATTATGACTCCTGCCCTCGACACGCGGCTAGAACGGCTGCTACGTTGCTCATCGTGCATCGGGGGTCTTGGGTCCAGGAATTTTCCGATGGAATTTACTGGAACCCGTTTCGGTCTTGCGTCAGGCCGGTTTATTGGAACGAGAACAACTCAACTCGTCGCAGTTGGCCTGTCAGCTCGGTCTCAAAAGGCGATGCTTCACTCAAGCAACATGGCACTCCTCTGTGCCGCAGTTCTCATCTCGACGCTTGCCGCTCTCCCTCAAGCCGTACTGCCTTCCCAATCAGCGGAGAGCGCGAATCGCCCTGAAATCCTCTTCGTGCAAGTAGCGTCCATAAAGGCGGGCAGGTTATCAGAGAGATTCCCCCAAGGGAGCAGGATTGTTCGCCTTAAGATGGGCAGCAGTAGGCCCGCGAATCTCACACCGAACTTCTTTGGGGCGGCAGATCCACGCATCTCCTTCGATGGCTCAAAGGTGCTCTTCGCCGGGAAGAAAGATGACGCCGCAACCTGGCAGGTCTGGGAAATGAACACGGATGGAACGGGGCAGCGCCAAGTGACCCACTGCGATGGAGATTGCCTTGCCCCAGCCTACCTGCCGCGCGACGAAATCGCTTTTTCCGGCGAAGTCCAGGATGCTGGCGGAAGCCGGGTTTATCAAATCTGTGTCGGTAGGCTCGACGGGAGTGATGTGCATCCCATCACCTTTGGCCCGGGCGACTACGAGCTCGAAACGGTACTCCAGAATGGGTTAATCATGGCTTCCGCGCGTTCACCCTTGCAGCAGGGGGGGAAATCCGAGAGTTCGCGCAACTTCTATACGCTTCGGCCAGACGGCAGCGGCTTGGCGGCGTTCCGATGCGACCACCAGCCAGCGGCAATTCGCAGCCAAGCCGAAGAGCTTGACGACGGGTCCGTGGTTTTCGTCAAGAACAGGGTGCTTGGCTCCGAAGCGGGGGGCGACTTGGCTGCGATTAGACGTGGCGCCATGCACAATTCAGTTCTGGGCCCCATGAGCGCATTGATCTGGTCACCCAGACAGCTCGAAGCCGCCAGATTGATCGTGGCACGCCGAGTGTTGGCGCCCCGAGCCGCGGGGAAATTCGACCTCTATTCCTTTGATTTCACCCATGGGAAGTTCGAAGGCCCGATCTACAAGGATTCGGAACTTTCCAGTGTTGAGGCCGTTCCGGTCACCGCACATCCTGCTCCTCGCTGGTATTGGAGCACCCTGAGCCAGGAAGCGAAGGCGGGCTACTTCATTTGCCTGGACGCCACGTTGTCCGCTGACGCTCCCAAAGGCCGCCGATCAGCCTCGCCTTCTAAGGTTCGCGTGCTTGCTCTTGACCCGGCCGCTCGTAAGGAAAACAACCTCGGGGAGGCGCCCATCGAGCAGGACGGCTCCTTTTACATCGCGGTGCCGCCGGACCGCCCGCTACGCTTCGAATTGCTGGATGCGGACGGCAAGGTAGTTCGCGCGCAGCAAAGTTGGGTTTGGGCACGCCCAGGTGAGGAACATGGCTGCGTAGGCTGCCACGAAGACCGCGCGGTGGCTCCGGAGAACCGCTGGCCACTCGCTTTGCGGCGCTTTGACACGCCCACCTGCCTGGGTGTTCAGGTGCCGCTCGAAGCAGCGCACTGAGTCGCCGGGGCGGGTTTCAAATCACCTTGCGACCCGAAATGGGGAATCGAGAATGGAAGTTCCAGCTCGACAAATCGCGATCATGCTTGCCGCGGCGATCATGCTGGCTGTGGGGTTGAGAGTCCCGGCTCAGGACCCTGCGCGAACCACAGAGACCCGCAAGTCGAGTCCGCAGCCCACTGCTGCAGCCGCGAATTCAGCGCGGGATCCCGCCCGGCAGACCGCCACTCCGTCCGCCCTGCCCACCTTTGAAGATGTCACCGAAAAATCCGGTATCAATTTCCGGCACTCCTTCGGGGAGCAGAAGCTGAGCTCCATCATGGAGGCCACCGGTTCCGGTTGCGCCTGGATCGACTACAACAATGACGGCCTCTTGGACCTTTACGTGGTGAGCGGGCGCTACGTTGACGGCGCCACCAAATTCTCAAAACCCGACGGCGTGGATGCTACGAACCACCTTTACCGCAATAACGGCGATGGGACATTTACCGATGTCACTGCTCAGGCAGGCGTGGGCGGCAAAGGCTTCGGCATGGGCGTGACGGTGGGCGACTACGACAACGACGGATACGAAGACATCTACGTCACCAACTGGAATTCCTCCATCCTCTACCACAACAACGGAGATGGAACGTTTACTGACGTCACGGCGAAAGCTGGGGTCGAGAATCCCCACTTTGGAACCGGCGCAGCCTGGCTCGATTACGACCGCGACGGCAAATTGGACCTCTACGTGGGGAATTACCTGAAGTTCGATCCCAATGCCAAGAGGGAGTATTTTAGCGCCGACGCTTTCCCTGGCCCGCTCGACTACGAAGGCGACGCTGACCGTCTCTTCCACAACAACGGTGACGGGACCTTTACCGACGTATCCCACAAGGCGGGCATCGATAACCCGTTAGGACGGGCCATGGGTTTGACGGTGGGTGACTTCGACAATGACGGCTGGCCGGACGTCTACATCGCCAACGACACCATGGACAGCTACCTCTACCACAACAACCACGACGGAACGTTTACGAACGTCGCTCCGGATGTGAACGTAGCATTTGGCGCCAACGGCGAGGCTACCTCCGCCATGAACCCCATCTTCGGCGATTACGACAATGATGGTTGGCAGGACATCTTCGTTTCCGACATGCGTTACCACCGCCTTTTCCACAACCCGGGCGCGAAGGGTTTCTGGCTTGACACCACCGTTGAAACCGGTGTGGCCCAGGTTTCCGGCCAGTACGTTGCCTGGGGAGACGGTTTCTTCGATTTCGACAATGACGGCTGGAAAGACCTGTTTATCGTGAATGGCGGCCTGCATTGGCTCATTCCCATGGAAGACTCTGTCCTGCGCAACAACGGCAACTCCACCTTCACCGATGTGTCCTCCGAGTTGGGCAGCTACTTCAAATTCAAGAAGGTTGGGCGCGGCGCCTGCTTCGCTGACTACGACAATGATGGGTACATCGATGGCTTCATCATGGTTTTGGGCGGCAAAGGAATCCTGCTCCACAACAATCCCCCGCCCGTAGGAATGCGCAATCATTGGCTGACAATCAAACTGATCGGGACGAAGAGCAACCGCGATGGTTTCGGGGCCCGCCTGGAGGCCATCGCCGGAGACCTTCATCAGTGCATCGAGGCAACCTCAGAGAACGGGTATCTCTCCCAGGGTGACCCGCGCCCGCACTTCGGCTTGGGCAAACACACCGAAGTGGACAAGCTCATCATCCACTGGCCAAGCGGAATCGAGCAGGAGATTGACCACGTCAAGGCGGATCAGTTCCTGACCGTGAAGGAACCTTCCGAAACATCCGGACATGCGGGAGGAAAGGCGCGATGAACGGCGATCGCTCAAACCACCAAGGTCGCGTCAAAGTCGCGGGAAAAGCGGCTCTGCCGCCTGCTGTGCGGAAAGCCTCTGGCTTTCCCGCGCAGACAGCCTCCCTTCTTCCCCTCGGCTCGGCTGGAAGGCTCAGCCTTCCAGCCGAGCCGAGGGGGTTAGTCAGGGCGGAGGCCCTCGGAAAGGCGAAGCCTTTCCGCACAGCAGGCGGCAGAGCCGCTTTGGGATGTTACCTTTCGGGGACTTTGACGCGACCCTGCCTCATCATGATAGGGGCGGCAGCTCGCCACCTCGTCGTGTTTGGGGCCTTCGCCCTGCTGGCGCTCTCCGTTGTCAGTCGTGGTCCCTATCCCTATGCAGCGACCCCAGCCCCGCAGCAAGTAAAGACTGCCGAGCCGGAATACCTGACGCCCGTGGAGCTCAACTTTTCACCCGACGGTCAGCGGATTTACGTCGTGTGTGAGGGTAACGGCTCGGTGCTGGCAATGGATACGCGCACACAACGAGTCGTGGCGCATGTGAAGGTTGGCAGCAAACCGAGGGGACTCGCAGTTTCTCCGGATGGAAAGACTCTTTATATATCGAATTCCTGGAGCGACACGGTCAGCGAAATTGACGCCGGATCGTTCCAGATCCACCGCACACTTAAGGCCGGGTGGGGACCGGTTGGGCTCACCACCGACCGGAGTGGAAAGTTCCTGTACGTTGCTAACAGCGTCGGCAACGACGTTTCGCTTTTTGACCTCACTACGGGCGCAGAGATCAAGCGCTTCATGACCCAACGGTATCCCGAACAGATTCTTCTCTCCCGCGACGGACGCCGCATTTACGTGGCAAACATCCTGCCACACTTCGGTCCTTACGATAAGCCACCTGTCTCCGAATTGCTGGTCATCGACGCGGTGAAGCAAATCGTCGAAGAACGAATTCTCGTCCCCGGGGCAATTGAACTTCGGCACATTGCGGAGGCGCCGAAAACCCTGGGCGGTTACCTCCTGGTCCCCGAGATGAGGCCCAAGAACCTCGGTCCCCTTATCGGTGTGGCACAAGGCTGGGTAATGACCCATGGGATGGCAGTCGTTCGACCCGCGCTTGCCGCTCGAGCCGAGGCGGCTCACTCGAAGATTACCCAAGTACTGCTCGACGACATTGACTACTATTACGCCGGGGAAAATGGCGCGGCCTTCACACCGGACGGCCACTACGCTCTGCTGACCGCGTCGGAAGCCAACACGCTCACCATTATTGACACCGCAAGGCTGGCGCGGCGCCTTCACGAAGTTCCAAGTGATGAACTTCCCAATCGGCTCGACTCCGCACAGGCGTTCGTCGTGCGGCGTCTCAAAACGGGATACAACCCGGAGGCCGTGGTGGTTTCGCCGGACGGCCGGCTGGCGTACATAGCTAACCGGCTGGAAGATACTCTGACCGTTGTCGATCTCGCGAGACTCCAGATCGCCGCGACGGTCGATCTCGGGGGGCCAAAGGACCTGACCGCTCTGCGCAGGGGAGAACGGGTTTTCAATACTGCCAAATACTGCTTTCAGGGCCAGTTTGCCTGCGCCACCTGTCACCCCAACCGCCATTTGGATGGTGTTGCTTGGAATCTTGAGACTCCACAACTGGGGCGCGACCGCGTGGCCAATCGCACGCTGCGGGGGATTAAAGACACCGCGCCGTATAAATGGAACGGGAAGAACCCGGACTTGGCCACGCAGTGCGGTCCCCGCATCGCCAAGTACCTGTTCCGTTCCGAAGGCTTCAACACGCACGAACTTGAAGATCTGATTACATACGTAAATCAGATTCCTCTCCCCCCCAATCGGCATCTTGCGGCGGACGATCAGCTCACGGAGGCGCAGGAGCGCGGGAAGGCCATCTTCTACCGGACACACAAGAACGACGGCTCGCTGATACCGGCTTATAACCAGTGCGCCACCTGCCATCCTGCGGATACTCACTATACCAGCCGGACAAGCTTCGACGTGGGGTCGGCAACCAAGTACGACACGATTTCGTCCTTCGATACTCCGCAACTGGATCGCGTCTACGAAGATGGCCCCTACCTGCACAACGGGGAGGCATTGACGCTCGAGGAAATCTGGACCGTATTCAACAACAACGACACGCACGGCGTGACCTCGGATATGGCCAAAGAACAATTGAACGATTTGATTGAGTATTTGAAAACGCTGTAACGATTTTGGATTTTAGATTTTAGATTTTGGATTTTAGATTTTCTGGTTTTAGATTTGGTGAAGAGACGAGGGAGAACACCATGAAGCGGATACTCCTGAGCACGGCAGTTCTGCTGGCCGCGTCATCACTCGGCTTGGCGCAAAGGCCGCGCCTTATTACCCATTGGGAGAATTTCACAACGGTAAACGGGATGCCGGACGCCAAGGTTTTCTGCCTCGCTGTGGATGGGAATCGGGTATGGGCAGGGACTGAGGACGGCCTGGCGCTCGTCGAGAATGGGAAAGTGCAGAGAGTTTATAAGACGGAAGACGGCTTGGTGCATCGTGCAGTAATGGGAATTGCTGTAGACAAGAAAACGGGCGACCTGTGGATTGCCACCTTTGGCGGAGTCAGTCACTTTTCCGGCGGCCAGTTTCAAAACTTCACTAACCTCACCAGCGGCCTTCTGAATGACGTTTGCTATGGCATCGCCGTCGTCGATCAGTACGTCTGGGTAGCGACGACGGCAGGCGTCAGCCGCCTGAACACTTACACCGGTGAGTGGACGAACTGGAGCGAGAAGAATGCACCCTTCCATGAGCCCTGGACTTATGGGATCGCTCCGGCGGGCAACAAAATGTACTTCGCCATCTGGGGCGGCGGGCTGCTCGAGTACGACGTAGCGGGCAACTATTGGAAGCCCTACACCGATCCCGACGAGGAAATGGAAATCGTCCTGTTCCGCAATCAGGGCCTCATCCATATCATCGTTTCAAACGTCGCCTACAACCCCGAC
>JBEKUR010000222.1:0-9433 GCA_049514855.1 Terriglobia bacterium | reverse complement strand
ACTTCCGACCTCTGCCT
This sequence comes from Terriglobia bacterium, assembly GCA_049514855.1. Lineage (GTDB taxonomy): Bacteria > Acidobacteriota > Terriglobia > UBA7540 > UBA7540 > CAVROP01. The sequence goes on along the minus strand of JBEKUR010000222.1, from coordinate 9,416 downwards.
TTCTTCTACTCCCTGTCACTTTCCTTCCAACAGTTCGGCGCGAACGTTTTTGAGCACAAAGGCTGCGCGCTCGACCCCAACCTCGCCCGGCAGTATCGGGTCCTCGTTTTCGATGCTCATGATGCCCTGGAAGCCGATGTCCATGTAAGCTTTTACGACATCCTTCCAGAGTTGCGCGCCATGACCATATCCAACCGCGCGGAAGATGACCGAACCTTGCGCGAATTTGGCCGGGTCGGCGGAGAAATTGAGGACGCCGGTCCTGGCGGCATTGTCCTTGAAGACCACCGTATCCTTCATGTGGGCGTGGTAGATAGCGCCTTGTCTGCCAAGAAAGTGGATGGCCACCACCGGGTCGCAGGCCTGCCAGAAGAGGTGGCTAAGATCGCAGTTCGCTCCGATTTCCTCTCCCACCGCTTCGCGCAGCTTCAGCAGCGTGAACGGGTTGTAAACCACAAAGCCCGGATGCATCTCGAGGGCGATCCGCTTGACGCCGTGCTGGCGCGCAAACTTTGCCGCCTCCTGCCAGTATGGGATTACTACCTTCTCCCACTGCCAGGTGACGACTTCCTCATAGTCGGGCGGCCACCGGTACGTGACCCAGTTGGGATGTTTCGCTGTCGGTGAATCGCCAGGGCAGCCCGAAAAGGTGACGATCACTGGGACTTCCAATCGTTCCGCCAGCAGGACGGTGCGGCGGAACGAGTCGTCGTACTGCTTGGCGATCTCGGGGTTGGGATGAACAGGATTTCCGTGGCAACTCAGTGTGGCCACGAGAATGTTGCGGTCCTCGAATTTCTTTTTCCAGGCTTTGGCCTTGGCAGGGTCAGCCAGGAGATCGGCGACGGGGCAATGCTTGGTGCCCGGATATCCGCCCGTGCCGATCTCGACTGCTTCAATCCCCAGGGCGCTGATCTTCTCGAGCATCTCGTCGAGTGATAGGTTGTCGTAAACAGGATCGAAGACGCCGATTGGAATTTTGCGAACTGCATCTTCGGCGGCGGGAGCGGCCGGAAAAGCCTCCGGCGCTTCCGCTGCCTTTGAGGCCAGGGTGCCAGCCAGCGGGGTCGCCGCTAGCATGCCGCCCGTGGTGGCAAGAAAACTTCTACGACTTACCGAGCCAGAACCAGTACTCTCAGCCATGAATGATTCCTCCTTGATGAATTTGTAGCGGCGATCCCGCGTCTGCGGGATCACCAAATGGCGGCGTAAAGCCGCCTCCACGTCAAACTGACCCGCTACCGTGAAGTGGGGAAAGTATACGCCAATTCCTGCCGCCTGCGACACTCCGCGTTTAGCCGGGAAGCAACCCCATGAACGTTGACACGGCCGGTGATCCCTAGTGCTTGGGGCCCATCAGGAGTCTGTGGGAAAGCTCTGTATTACTTGGTAGAATGCCAAGTCCGCGTCTCGGTAATGCACAAGCCGGGGAATCTCAGCGCTTAGCTACCCAGTTCTTTGGCGCCGCGTAAGGCGACGGGGGAGCCATGCGTCGGATACGAGTGCTGTATTTGGCTCGTTGAAGAACCGGGAAAGGGCGTGACGCCCTCCGCCAGTATTGGCGGAATTTGTTGGAGGCACGTTCATGGCGCGAAATTTCAAAGACCTCTCCGAACGGGAAATCCTCGCCCTGGCCATTGGGCTGGAAGAGGAAGACGGCCGCATCTATGGCGACTTCGTGGAGGGGTTGCGCGAGAGTTACCCTGGCACGGCGCAGATGTTTTAGGAGATGCAGAGAGAGGAATCCGGGCATCGCCGGAGCCTGATTGAGACTTACCGGCAGCGCTTCGGCGAGCATATTCCCCTACTCCGCCGCCAGGACGTCAAAGGGTTCGTGGATCGGCGTCCCGTCTGGCTCATCCGGCCGCTGCGCATTGATGTGGTGAGGAAGCAAGCGGAGATCATGGAACTGGAGACCCGGCGATTCTATGAGCGTGCCCTGGAGAGAGTGACGGACGCCTCCACCCGGAAGCTGCTGGGCGACCTGGCGGAGGCCGAGCGCAAACACTCTGCCCTTGCTGAATCACTCGAGATGAAACACCTCACGCCGGAGACCCGCGCGCAGGAGGAAGCCGCGCAACGCCGCCTGTTCGTGCTCCAGATTGTCCAGCCGGGTCTTGCGGGGTTGATGGACGGCTCCGTTTCCACTCTGGCGCCACTGTTTGCCGCAGCCTTCGCCACGCACAAGAGCTGGGACGCTTTTCTGGTCGGCCTCGCCGCCTCCGTTGGGGCAGGGATTTCCATGGGTTTCGCCGAGGCTCTCTCTGACGATGGGTCCCTTACCGGGCGCGGCCACCCTTGGGTGCGGGGACTTATATGCGGGCTGATGACCACCGCCGGAGGGATCGGACATACCCTGCCTTTTCTTATTTCTGATTTCAGGGTCGCCACTAGCGCGGCGGTTGCCATCGTGGCCGCTGAGCTCGCCGCCATCAGCTTCGTGCGTCACCGCTACATGGATACCCCCTTCCTTGCCGCTGCGTTCCAAGTTGTTGTGGGTGGAGTGCTGGTGTTCCTCGCCGGAATCCTGATCGGCAGTTCGTGAGGGCTTCCCTCGTAGTCGCGCCAAGCGCAGACTCTGACTTTTTCCATCGTGCGCACTCCGCCGTGTTCGCCGCGAATCCTGGGAGAAGCTGCCCGGAGCCTATCACCCGGGTGTCGGTCATCAAGGTCTTCTTTCGGCTGCCATTGCGGGGAGCTGCTGTTGACGCGTTCGGCTACGCCGCGGAGTTCGATGAGATTTCGGACAATCCCAGAAAGCTCGGTCCCGCTGGAATCCAGGAACCATCGCTAACGGATGGAAAGCTCTGGGCGTCCGCCAGTTTGAGGATGTTTCCGAACCCGCTGAGCAAGGGCCTTCCGCAAGAGCTAGATTCTCTTTGGCTTCCACCAATGCCTAATGAAGCCGCAAGGCACTCCTGGCGCATAGGGCAGCAGTCTGCGTACGACATTGTAAGCATGAATAACATAATAGTCGTGGTATATTAAGACCTGGCAGGTATTACACGTGGAACTCCGGCATTTGCGCTATTTTGTTGCGGTTGCAGAAGAGCTGCATTTTGGCCGAGCGGCTCAGAGGCTGGGTATGGCCCAACCGCCCTTGAGCCAGCAAATCCGCCGACTGGAGGGAGAACTAGGTGTTCAGCTCTTGCACCGCACCAAACGGCGTGTCCAGCTTACCGAACCCGGCCGGGCCTTCCTTGACGAAGCTCGCGTGACCCTCACCCAACTGAATCACGCTGTCGAGGTGGCCCAGCGGGCGAGCCGCGGGGAGTTCGGGAGGCTGGCCATCGGATTTCTGGGCGCTGCAACCTATAGCTTGTTGCCTGCCTTCCTCAAAGTCTTTCGCGACCGCTTTCCGGGCGTGGAAATTGAGCTCCACGAGATGAAAACTTCCGAACTCATCCAAAACCTGCGGCAGAGGCGAGTCCATGCGGGCCTGTTGCGGTTGCCGGTCCGTGACGATATGCTCTCCTTTGAGCCGATCCTGGAAGAAAGGTTAGTTGTAGCGCTTCCGGAGCACCATCCTCTCGCCGAGAGACCTCGTATTACCTTTGGCGATCTGGCGGGGGAGGCCTTTCTGTTGCCCCCACGTCAGCTCGCCCCCGGCTTTTATGATCAAGTAGCTGGGCTGTGCAGGCGGGCCGGATTCAGCCTTCGCGTAGGCGCGGAGGCGAGCCAGCTCCAGACTATTCTCAACTTGGTGGCGGCCGGAATGGGTGTCAGCCTGGTTGCGGAGTCCGTTACCCAAATGGGCGGTCGTGGTGTAGTTTTCAAGTGCCTACCCGAGCCTGCGCCCACTATGGAGATTGCCATTGCTTGGTGTCGGGATGATCAATCCGAGGTTTTGCAAGCGTTCCTCCAGGTGGTTCGCGAAACGGCACATCAAAGTGCCTTGGTGAAATAAGTCCGGCTGAGTTTCAGTAGCGAGACAGATCAGTTGGGAGCAATTTTCGCGCCATGTGGATTGTCCGATTAGCCTTACGACGGCCCTACACTTTCATAGTGATGGCTATAGTCATCATGATCTTAGGGGCGCTTTCCATTATCCGGACCCCCAAGGACATTTTTCCCAATATCAACATCCCGGTTGTAACCGTCCTGTGGGGCTACACGGGCCTCTCTGCTGACCAGATGGCGAACCGAATCGCGGTTATCAACCAACGTTCCCTCACCTTGACGGTAAATGACATTGAGCACATCGAGTCCGAATCGCTGAATGGCATCGCCGTCATCAAGATTTTCTTCCAGCCGGGCGCCAACATTGCCATGGCGATGAGCCAGGTGACGGCAATGTCGCAGACACAGCTTCGGCAATTCCCGCCCGGCAGCACCCCTCCGCTTATTATGCAGTACAGCGCATCCACGGTGCCCATTCTGCAATTGGGACTTTCCGGGCAAGGGCTTTCTGAGCAGCAGTTGTTTGACTTGGGCGCGAACTTCATCCGCGTCCAACTGGCCGATGTGGAAGGCGCCGCCATACCGTGGCCTTACGGGGGAAAGCAACGCCAAGTGCTGGTGGACCTTAACACTGCCGCATTGCAAGCCAAAGGGCTTTCACCCGTTGACGTGGTGAATGCCATCAGCGCTCAGAACCTGATTCTTCCTTCCGGGACTTCCAAAATCGGCCCGTATGAGTATGACGTGGAGATGAACGGCAGCCCGCGAACTACGGCAGAACTCAACGATTTGCCGGTTAGAACCTCCGGTAACACGGTCATTTATGTTCGCGACGTCGCCTATGTGCGCGATGGTTTCCCGCCCCAGACCAACATCGTGCGCGTCAACGGCCAACGGGCGGCATTGATGACGGCGATGAAAACCGGGAATGCCTCGACTCTGGATATCATCTCCCGAATCAAAGCGGAGCTGCCGGTCATTCAGAAGGGCTTGCCGCCGCAATTGCAAATCCACTACCTAAATGACCAGTCCATCTTTGTCAGGGCCGCCATTAAAGGTGTAGTGAGGGAGGCTCTTATTGCCGCTCTCCTTACCGCGGCGATGATTCTGCTGTTCTTAGGGAGCTGGCGGAGCACCATCATTATCGCGGTCTCCATCCCGCTTTCCATCCTAACCTCCCTGGTGGTGCTCAGTGCGCTCGGGGAAACCATCAACATCATGACGTTAGGGGGATTTGCATTAGCGGTGGGGATTCTGGTGGACGACGCCACGGTGGAAGTCGAAAACATCAACCGCAACATCGCCATGAATAAAGAAATTCTGGTGGCGATTTTGGATGGCGCGTCGCAAATCGCCGTCCCGGCTTTTGTCTCGACGCTCGCCATCTGCATTGTTTTCGTGCCCATGTTTTTCCTGACCGGAGTCGCCCGGCACCTCTTTATCCCCCTGGCGGAAGCGGTAAGCTTCGCCATGTTGGCGTCTTACCTGCTGTCCCGGACCTTGGTGCCCACCATGGCGCGGTATTTGTTGCGCGGGCACGAGCATGATGCGGATGCGGCGAGTCTGGCGGCGCAGGCCCGGCGCCACTTTTTGGCGCGCCTGCAAATCAGGTTTGAGCACGCCTTCGAGCGCTGGCGAGGAAATTACAAGCGTGGGCTGAGGACCTGCCTGCACCATCGCGCCTGGCTGGCGGTGGGGGTTTTGAGCGCCGCCGCGGCTTCGTTTTTGCTGATTCCCTGGATTGGCCAGGACTTTTTCCCCAAGGTTGACAGTGGTCAGTTCACCCTGCACCTGCGGGCTCCCACCGGCACGCGCATCGAGGAGACGGCGCGGCTTTGCGATCACGTGGAGAGTTCCATTCGGAAAGAGATTCCTCCTCAGGAAGTCACCAGCATTATCGATAACATCGGGTTGCCGTACAGCGGCGTGAATCTTGTCTACAGCAACTCGGCTCCTATCGGCACCGGGGATGCTGACATTATGGTCGCGCTGGCCGAAAACCATCACCCCACGGCGGAGTACGTCCGCAGGCTGCGCCTCGAGTTGGCTCAGGAATACCCTGGCGTGACGTTTTACCTCCTGCCCTCGGACATGGTCAGCCAGATTCTGAATTTCGGCCTCCCTGCGCCCATCAATGTTCAGGTGGTGGGCCAAAACCTGACCGCCAATCGGCGATTCGCCGAGGGGCTGATGCGTAAACTCAAATACATTCCCGGCGCGGTTGACTTGCGGATTCAGGAACCTTTCAACCTGCCCCGGCTCCAGGTTGACATTGACCGTACCCGGACGGCGCAGGTGGGATTTACGCCCCGCGACCTCGCCAGCGACCTGCTAGTTTCCTTAAGTGGGAGCTTCCAGACTTCTCCGACATTCTGGTTGGACCCGCGGACCGGCGTGAGCTACAGCATCACCACTCAGACACCACAATACCGGGTGGACTCGCTCCAGGATCTCCAAAACATTCCCATCTCGAATTCCAGCGGTGTTCCCCCCCAGATCCTGGGTAATCTGGCCACCATCAGCCGCGGCGCATCGCTGGCCGCGGTCTCGCATTATAACGTTCAACCTGTAGTCAACATTTACGGCTCCGTGCAGGGGAGGGACTTGGGGGCGGTGGCTGGCGACCTCGACCGCATGGTGGGTGAGAGCCAGAAGGATTTGCCGCGCGGCTCGCGGACTATTGTGCGCGGGCAGATTGATACCATGCGCTCATCCTTCTCGGGACTGCTGGCCGGGCTGGTCTTCTCGATAGTGCTGGTTTATCTCTTGATCGTGGTGAACTTCCAATCCTGGCTGGACCCGCTGATCATCATCTCCGCATTGCCGACGGGGCTAGCGGGGATCCTCTGGTTCCTGTTCGCAACTCACACTACCTTCAGCGTGCCGGCCATGATCGGCGCCATCATGTGCGTGGGAGTCGCCACGTCCAACAGCATTCTGGTAGTGAGTTTTGCCAAGGAACTATTGCAAGAGGGCGTCAATGCCACGGTGGCGGCGCTGGAGGCGGGGTTCACTCGTTTTCGTCCCGTCATCATGACGGCGCTGGCCATGATTATCGGCATGGTGCCCATGGCACTGGGCATGGGTGAGGGCGGCGAGCAAAACGCTCCACTGGGCCGGGCGGTGATCGGAGGCCTGCTGTTTGCCACGGTGGCAACGCTGTTCTTTGTTCCCACCGTGTTCAGCGTTGTGCACGGCGGACGAAAGGATCGAGCCATTGAGCCATCGGGTCATCGGGCCATTTAGGAGAAGATCGGGTCATTGATTCATCGGGTCATCGGGTCATTTAGCCATTGATTCATTGGGTCATTGGCTGATCTGGCCATCGAGCCATCTGGCCATTGAGTCATTGAAGTACTCGGGTGATCTGCCGGTGGTGTGATTGACCAATTACGAAGAGTTCAGTAGTTTTCAATTGCAAAATCGCCAAATCAGGAAATCACTAAATGACCCGATGACCCAATGATCCGATGACCCGATGCTTGGAGGACGTAATGAGCGTTGAGGAAAGTTTCGACATTGAGAGCCCCGACGGGCAGAACGCGGGTCCTGGCCTGCCGGGGCAAAGGCCCCCGTCATCCAGGGTGGGCAAAGTCATCTTCGGGCTGGCGGTTCTCTTAATTGTTGCGGGCGCCGTCGTGTTCAGGGGCATTACCACTCGTGCCCGTGCCGCTGCCGACGTGAAAGCCGACACGCGCGATCTCGCCGTGCCCGCGGTTTCGCTGGCTCAACCCAAGCGAGGCGCGCCGCAGGAAGAAATCGTATTGCCAGGGAACATCCAGGCGTTCATCGACGCGCCGATTTATGCGCGTACGAGCGGCTATCTGAAGCGCTGGTACGTGGACATCGGCGGCAGGATAAAGGACGGCCAGCTTCTGGCGGAAATCGATACGCCCGAGCTGGACCAGCAGCTCCAGCAGGCGCGGGCGGATATGGCGACGGCAAAGGCTAACTACGACCTGGCGCAGACCACCGCCGCCCGCTACGAGTTCCTGCTGAAAAGCGATTCCGTAGCCAAGCAGGATGTTGACAACGCCGTGGGTAATGCTCACGCCAAAAAGGCGATGGTGGACTCCGCCGCGGACAACGTGAAGCGCCTGGAACAATTACAATCCTTTGAAAAGGTTTACGCGCCTTTCGACGGGGTGCTCACGGCGCGCAATACCGATATCGGACAGCTCATTGGTTCTGGAAGCGGCAGCGGCGCCAAAGAGTTATTCCATGTGGCGGCCATTCACACCCTGCGCGTCTACGTCAATGTGCCCCAGATTTATTCCCCCGCGGCGGTCCCGGGCGTCCAGTCCTATTTGACGATGCCGCAGTTTCCTGGACGCCGCTTTCCAGGCAAGCTGGTGCGCACCGCCGAGGCGATTGACCAACCATCCCGCACCCTGCTGGCGGAGGTAGACGTTGCCAACCCCACGGGCGAAATCCTGCCCGGGGCTTACGCCGAAGTCCATTTGAAGCTTCCCTCGGCCACCTCGACCGTGGTGATCCCGGTCACCAGTCTGATTTTCCGCTCGGAAGGCTTGCGCGTCGGAGTGGTCCGCAACGGTCACGCCGCCCTGATTCCCATAACCCTGGGCAGGGATTTCGGAACGGAAGTTGAAGTGGTGGCGGGCCTCGACGGAAGCGAAAGGGTGATCACGAACCCGCCGGATTCTTTGGTGGAAGGTCAGGAAGTTCGCAGCGCTACCCCGGGCGCGGGTTCTTGGGGCGGGGAATGAGATGGGTGGAGGCAGGGATTGAATTCGATGGACGTTATATTTTGTGAAGAGGGCCGGAGGCCCCCTCCAAGGCCGGATTCATCTTGGAGGTTGCGTTCCCGTAGGTTTCACCTACGGCCACTCGCGGTTTGCCGCATCGCGGGAACCGGGAACGCGGTCCGCGTTTGGGCCTCCGCCTTCCTCGCCGCGGCCCTTTTCATGTTCAACGCGTGTACCCCCGGCCCCAAGTATGCAAAGCCCACGGTTCCGACGCCGTCCGCCTACAAGGAGCTTGCGCCCAGTGCGGCCGGGCCGCAAAGTGAATGGAAAGCGTCCCAGCCGCAGGACCAGGTGATACGCGGAAAGTGGTGGGAAATCTTCAATGATCCGCAGTTGAATTTGCTTGAGGAACGCGTCGACGTCTCGAATCAAAACCTGAAGATTGCCGAGGCGCAGTTTCGCCAGGCGCGTGACCTGATTCGTATCAATCGGTCGGGCTTATATCCGACGGTCAGCGCGGGTCCCAACATTACCGGGGAACAATTCTCCAAGAACGCTCCCAACGCCGGCCCCAAATATGGCCAAACGCAGGGGGATTTCGTATTGCCCTTCGACCTTTCCTATGAGGTGGATGCCTGGGGGCGAATCCATCTCACGGTTCAGGCCGCCACGGCCAGCGCCCAGGCCAGCGCGGCAGATTTGGAAACCGCCCGGCTGAGTATTCACGCGGAGCTGGCTGCCGACTACTTTGCGCTGCGTGGGCTGGATGCGCAGAAGCAGTTGCTTGACTCCACCGTGGTCGCGTACCAG
>JBEKUR010000221.1:0-9482 GCA_049514855.1 Terriglobia bacterium | reverse complement strand
ACGAAAAGCGCCCCATCACACGGTCACCACGCTGTCCGCCCCTGTCAACAGTCCGACGATGTCGTTCATTCCGCCGACTTCTCCTACCGCAACCTTATCAGTCAGCCCGAAGTGCTCCAGGCATGTTCGGCAGGTGACCAAGCGAACGCCCTGTCCCTGGAGTATCCGAAGACCCAACAGGGCGGGTGAGCCATCACAGACCAACTTAACGCCCCCGGTATAAAAGCAAATGGAGTGCGGCTTGACTGGCTGGTTCTCCAACGCGTGCAGGAACCGATCGAACATCTCCAGGCCAAACTGCCTGTCTGCGGGCTCGAGGTGGCCCAGACCTTCTCGCGTCACCAGCAAGACGAGTTTCGACATAAGCTCTCTTCCCCCGTCCTCAGGGAATCATCACCCGGGGGTAGTCCATGAAATGCCGCAAGATTATAACCCGAGTCGCGCCATCGGGAGGCTATATTGGCTTCATCAAATGCGCCCGACTTTGTGTCTCTCGACATCGAGGCAGGTGGGTGCCACAATAGCGAGCCTTCCAAGTTCCGCCAATACGGCGGAGGCGTGCAAGTGCGGAAAATGTTCCTGCTCGGGGCCCATCTTTGGAGTGCGCTTCTGCTTCCAGGCGCCGGGTTGGAAGCTCGAAGGAGCATATGAAGCATGCAGCAAATAACTCATGATGTCTTGATCTTGGGGACCGGGCTCGCCGGGCTGCGCGCCGCGGTCGAGCTGTGCATCAAAACGCGGGGCAGCGCCGACATCGCTATCGTGTCGAAAGTGCAGGTCATGCGCTCGCATTCCGTGTGCGCCGAAGGTGGCACCGCCGCGGTGATGCGCCCCCAGGAAGGTGACAGCCTCGAGTTGCACGCCTGGGACACCGTGAAAGGGTCCGATTTCCTTGCAGACCAGGACACCGTGGAGCGATTTGTGCGAGCCTCTCCGGATGAAATCCGCCTCCTCGAGCACTGGGGAGTCCCCTGGTCGCGCCGCGAGGACGGGCGAATCATGCAGAGGCCGTTCGGAGGGCATTCTTTTCCTCGGGCGTGCATGGCGGCCGACAAGACGGGCTTCTTCGAGATGCAGGCCCTCTACGACACCCTCGTCAAATACAACAACTTCAAGCGCTACGACGAATGTTTCGTCACCTCATTGCTCCTTGAAGGTGGACGATTCGCCGGCCTCACGCTCTTCGATCTACCGACGGGGGAGTTCTACATCTTGCGCGGCAAGGCTCTGCTGATTGCTTCCGGAGGGTTGGGGAACCTCTATGGATTCACCACCTACTCTCAAACCGTTACGGGCGATGGACAGGCCATCGCCTACCGCGCCGGTCTGGCCTTGGAGGATCCCGAGTTTCTCCAGTTTCACCCGACGGGGCTCGTGCCTTCGGGCATCCTGATGACCGAAGGCTGCCGTGGTGAAGGCGGCTACCTGCGAAACAACAAGGGCGAACGTTTTATGGAGAAGTATGCGCCCAAGATGATGGAGCTGGCGCCGCGCGATATCGTTTCGCGTTCGGAGATGACCGAAATCCTCGAGGGACGCGGCTTCCCGGGAGCCGACGGGCTCGATTACATCCAGCTCGATTTGACCCACCTGGGCGCCGAGCGGATCAACAAGCGCCTGCCCTTGATTCGGGAAGTGTGCATGAAGTTTCTGGGGATCGACCCGATCACGCAGCCCATCCCCATCCGGCCCGTGGCTCACTACTCGATGGGCGGAATCGAGGCCGACATCGACGGCCAGACAAAAGTGGAAAACATCTGGGCCGCAGGCGAGGTGGCGTGCCACTCCATGCACGGCGCCAACCGCCTCGGGTGCAACTCCACCGCCGAATGCCTCGTGTGGGGCGGCATCACGGGCGGCGAGATCGCGAAGTACCTGGGCCAAAGCCCCAAGCTGAGCGGGATGCCGGAAGCAATGGCGCGGGAAGAAGAGAAACGTATTTTCGACAGGCTGCTCAAACAGAGTGGAACGGAGAGCCCGGCCCACATCCGCCGGGAACTGCGAACGCTCATGGATAAGCACGCGGGTGTCTATCGCACCGGCGCGTCCATGAAGGAGGGCTTAGACAAGATTGCCGAGCTGAGGCAGCGCTTCCGGAATATCAGCCTCCAGGACAAGAGCCACATCTACAACACGAACCTCATTCAGGCGCTCGAGACCGAAAATATGCTGGAGTTGGCCGAGGTGCTGCTCTTCGCGGGCCTGGCACGCGAGGAATCGCGCGGGGCGCATGCCCGCACGGATTTCTCCCAACGCGACGACGAGAAGTTCTTGGCCCACTCCATGGTTTACTCGACCGACGGCAAGCCGCGGCTGGAATATAAGCCCGTGACGATTACCAACTGGAAGCCGGTGGAACGCAAATACTGAATTGCGGGGCTGAAGATGGCGCTGCGTGGCGAATAGTAAATAGTGAATGGTGAATTCTGAATTATGAAGTCGGAATGGGGAATCATGACGCAGGTGTGGATTTCGACCTTCCATAATTCACAATTCAGAATTCATAATTCCGTTGATGCCACGAAAAGCAAATGTTAAATGTCGGGTGTTCGATGGTGGCCGTTGTCGAGGGGAAGGAGTCAAGTATGGCCCAGATCAAAAATCACGATAATCGGCTCGGGCTGTGGGGATGGCTCGGGGGTGGGCGTTGGGGCATCGAGCGCTACGCTTACATTCTGCATCGCCTCACCGGCCTGGGCATTCTTTGCTACTTTTTGATGCACGTTGTTGTTACGAGCCTGCGCGCCAAGGGCACGTACCTGTGGGCGGCAGGGGGATTCTTCCACCAGCCCATTTTCAAGTTGGGGGAGTTCCTGGTTTTCGCGGCTTTCGCCTACCACGCCATGAACGGCATCCGCCTGGTGCTTGTCGAACTGGGCTTCGCGGTGGGCAAGCCCATCGAACCTGTTTATCCCTACAAGACGTCCCTGAACGTCCAGCGGCCCCTGCTCATCTCCATGATGATCCTGGCAGCGGTTTTGCTCGCGGCAGGGGGGTATGAATTCTTGGGTTTGGCTAAATAGCAGGGGTGCGTCAAAGTCGCCTTGGCTCGAAAAGGACCCCTCACCCGGCCCGCGTCCCGATGAAGTGAATCGGGATCGCGGTCCACCCTCTCTCCTCGGGAGAGGGTAGAAATCGACAATGACGGCCCTCTCCCTTGGGGAGAGGGTGCCCGAGGAACGAGGGCAGGTGAGGGGTTGGGACCTTGACGCGACCCTGGGTCAAGTAGGAGGAGGAGAAATGCGCGAAACGAAATACTGGACCTGGCACATGGCGGCGGGAGTGGTGATCCTCTTCCTGCTCGGCCTCCACATGCTCATCATGCACGTGGGCGGGATCACTCACCTGTTTGTCCCTTACGGGGGCGAAGCCGTTTCCAAGAGCAACAGCCTGTTTCGGGATGGCAAGCTGTTCTTCAGCGTCACTTACATCCTCCTCCTCGCCGTCGCGCTCTACCATGGTCTTTATGGCCTGCGGACCATCCTGTTCGAGTTGACGCTCAAGCCCGCCGTCGAAAAGACCATCACATTCGTCTTTCTGGTTGTAGGACTGGGGCTGTTTGGCCTGGGCACGTGGGCGGCCGTCGTAACGCATGCCATCGCCATAGCAGGAGCAAGGGGGTAGCCATGCCGGAAAGCAGCAAAACCGTACGACAGATCAATTTTCACATCACGCGCTACAATCCTGAAAGCGACCGCGCGCCCTACGTGAAGACTTACACGATACCGGTGCGCGAAGGCATGACGGTGCTGGACGGCCTGCACTACATCAAGGACAACGTGGATGCTTCGCTGGCGTGGCGTTATTCGTGCCGCATGGGCGTGTGCGGGTCGTGTGGCATGATGCTGAACGGGCGGCCGACGCTGGCCTGCAACACCCAGATTCTGCACATCGCCGATACGGATCTCACCGTGGGGCCGTTGCCCAACTTTGACATCATCCGTGACTTGGTCCCCGATCTCCTGACCATGTTTGACAAACACCGTTCGCTGAAGCCTTACGTGGTGCGCGCGGATGAGGCTGAGATTAATGACCCGGCAGGGGAGTTCTACCAGTCTCCAAAGGAACTCGAATCCTATCTCCAGTTCACCTATTGCATCAAGTGCGGCTGCTGCATGGCTGCCTGCCCCACCTTAGCCACCGACGCGCGGTACTTGGGGCCCATGCCTTTGTCGGCGGCGCAGCGCTATAACCAGGACACGCGCGACGACGGGCGGCGCGACCGCAACCAACTGACGGGCAGCGCGCACGGCGCTTTCCGCTGCCACTACGCCGGCGAGTGCTCGCGGGCCTGCCCCAAAGGCGTCGACCCGGCCAAGGCCATCCAGCATCTCAAGCGCCGGTTAGTGCTGGATTATCTCCACCTGGCTCGCCGCAAGAAGCCCTGCCAGAAACTGCACGGGCCGGGTCAGGGCAAGCCGCTTCCCAACATCCCCGCCGCGCCGGCCAAAACGGTCTGAGGGATTTCCCCGCCGATTCCGAGTCGCTCTGCGCGCTGCAAGCGCTCGGAATCGGCCTGAGACTCGTTGAGCTGGCCCACCCAGAAGGGCTGCTTTCTGCAGACTGCCTACTGCGCCTTGAGGGTGCGGTTTAAGAAGGCGAGCGTGCGGGCCCAGGCATCGTTGGCGGCGGATTCACGATATCCCAGCTTGTTGTTGGGGTTCTCGAAGGCGTGGCCGGCGCCATCATAGATCTTCACGTCGATTGACTTATGCGCTGCCTTCATAGCATCTTCGAATGCCGCGACGGCGCTGGGGGGGATGCCCCGGTCCTCGGCTCCAAAATTCCCCAGCACGGACGCCTGGATTCGTTGAATCTCGTCTTTGTCCGTAGGCATGGAGCCATAATTTACGACGCAGGCGGCGAGCTTCGATTCATTGACGGCCAGCAGAAGAGAAAAGCCGCCCCCCATGCACCAGCCCACCGAGCCGATCTTATCTTTCCGGACATCGGGCCGGGAGGCCAGGTAGTTGAAGGCCGCTTTCAGGTCGCGAATGGCCTGGTCCTGGGGCAGGCCGCGCGAGAGTTCGTGAGCGAGGTTGGGATCGTAGGCCACCTTGCCCCGGTAGAGGTCTACGGCAAGCGTCATATATCCTTGTTCTGCGAATTTCTGTGCCTGTTCCTTTACCCAGTCGTTCAGGCCCCACCACTCATGAATCACCACCAGGGCTGGGTGGGGCCCGCCGGAATCGGGGACGGCGAGATAGGCGGAGACGGTCTCGTCACCACTCCGCAAGGTAATGGTCTCTGTTTTTGCCGGGAGTGGCAGGGCGGCGATGGTAAGAGCCACAAACCACCCGCCCATCCAAACCACCAAGCATATATGGCGCACCGCACACCTCCGTAAGCGAGTTGACACGAGTAATGACCCCGGTTCAGGGGAGTTGCACCTCGCACTCCTGTCATCACCATTCTCCGGGCTAGCCAGTCCGGAGTAGTTCGTCAATTTGACGCTGCAGCGGCGATCCCGCGTCTGCGGGATCGCCAAATGGCGGCGTAAAGCCGCCTCTACATCAAATTGACCCACTACCCAGTCCGGAAGGCAGGAGACGCTGCCCCTGTAGTATAATGGCTGGCTGATTTTTTGCGTGCTGGAATTTTATGCTGCGAACGCTCGGCTTTGCACCCTGTGGCGGCCGAACGGAACGCGAAACAACAACAGCAAAGATGAAGTTCTCTCGTCGCCAAATCCTGGGTTCCTCCGCTGTCCTGCTGGGGTCAAAGCTCCTTGACGCTCTTACAACTCCTCTCTGGCGATGGACCCACGCGCCCGCCCTGCACGCGGCCACTGTTCCCAACCCTGAGGAATCTTCGCCCGTCACCTTCGTGGATGTTGCCGAAGAGGCAGGGCTGACCGTTCCCAACGTTTGGGGTGGAGTGACGAGCAAGAAGTACATTGTCGAGGCCAAAGGCAGCGGTGTGGCCTTTTTCGATTACGACCAGGACGGCTGGTTGGATATCTACCTGACGAACGGAGTGCGCTTCGAGGAAACCTACGAACCCGGGAAAGCTCCGATTCAACACCTCCTTAAGAACAATCGCGACGGAACATTCACCGATGTGACGGAGAAGGCCGGCCTGGGACGCACCGGCTGGGGGACGGGCGTTTGCGTCGGCGACTACGACAATGACGGATGGGACGACCTGTTCTGCTGCTTCTGGGGCCACAACATCCTCTGGCACAATAACGGAGACGGGACCTTCACGGATGTGACGAAGAAAGCGGGACTTTGGGAAGAGCGCGTCCGCTGGGGCTCCGGTTGCACCTGGCTCGACTATGACCGCGACGGATTGCTGGATCTCTTCGTCTGCAATTACATTGAGCTGGATATCTCGAAAGTGCCGGTGCCTGGCGCGACCGGCTATTGCCAGTGGAAAGGTATCCCCGTCATGTGTGGGCCGCGCGGCCTTCCCGGCGGCATGAACATCCTTTACCACAATAACGGTGATGGGACATTCAAGGACGTTTCGGAAAAGGCCGGAATCCTGAAACCCGGGCCGCGTTATTCCATCACCGGCGTGTCGTATGATTTTGACAACGACGGCTGGCCGGATATCTACGTGGCGGTGGATTCGGAGCCCAGCATCCTGTTTCACAATAACAAGGATGGGACGTTCACGGATATCTCCGTTATGGCGGGTTGCGCGTATAACGAGGATGGACAGGAACAGGCCGGCATGGGCGTGGGCGTCGGAGACTACGACTGCGATGGGTGGCTGGACATCTTCAAAACTAATTTCACCGACGATACCCCCGATCTTTACCATAACAATGGGGACGGGACTTTTACCGACGTCACCTTCGTCGCAGGCCTTGGGGTGAACACGCAGTACGTCTGCTGGGGCGCGGGATTCATGGATTACGACAACGATGGGTGGACGGATATTTTTCACGTCACGGGCCATGTTTATCCTGAAATCGAAAACTTTCATCTCGATGCTACGTTCAAGAATCCACGCGTCGTTTACAGAAACCTTGGGAATGGCAAGTTTAGGGACGTCTCAGCTCAGATGGGACCGGGAGTAACGGAGCGCTTCTCCAGCCGCGGCTGCGCATTTGGGGACTACGACAACGACGGAGATCTCGACGTCCTGGTCCTCAATATGAATGACAGGTTCTCCCTGCTGCGGAATGATGGAGGAAACAAGAAGAACTGGATCAAACTCAAGTTAATTGGGACACAATGTAACCGCACTGCAGTCGGCGCCCGGGCGCGCGTGGTGACGGGAAAACACGCCCAGATAGACGAAGTCCACTGTGGAACCAGCGTAATGTCCCAGAGCGATTTGCGCCTTCACTTCGGCCTCGGGGACGCGAAAGAAATCGATTGGATCGAAATCAAGTGGCCCACGACGCAGAAGACCGAGAAATTCAACAAAATCGAAGCCAATCAGATCCTGACCATAAAGGAAGGATCCGGGATTATAAAGGCCGAAAGACTGGAAAAGCCGGGGAAACTCGCGCGCCTGAAATAATCGCAAAAGAGTTTCATGAAAGAGGCATGAGATCACAAGGGAGGGAATCCCATGAGAGGGATCGATCTTCAGACCAGAAGGACTTTCCGGAGAGACTTGATCCTTGCCGCCGCCATAGTGTTACTGTGGGCTGGGGCTGGGGGTGGCCTTGCGGTAGTTGCTTTGCCGCTTGAGGAGATTCCACCGGACGCTACGCCTCTAATCCAGCAGGTCAACCCAAGCCAGGCGGCTCCCGGGGATGAGGTTACCATCGTCGTTGAGGGGCAGAATTTCTCTTCCGGTGCCTACGTTTCCTTTACCAACCCGTCAATTCACGTTGTCTCTACTCGACGCGTTAGTGGGACGGAGCTCGAGGTCAAGCTGGCGATCAGCCCGAAAGCCCAACCCGGCGCATTCAGTCTCTATGTGAGTAATCCAGCAAGTTCCGCGGCGGAGGCTGCATTTACGGTCGAGGCGGCCGCCGTCCCCGCGCCAGCAACCCCGGCGACGCCTCCAACGCCTGCTGCACCACCAAGCCCTGCGGCGCCACCAACGCCTGCCGCGGAGGTTCATCCTTCCGAATCCACCACGCCGGAAGTCACGAGCGTTGATCCCCCCCGCGCCGCTCCCCGAACCAAAACAAATTTGAAGATCACGGGGAAGAACTTTGCGCAAGGGGCCAAAGTGAGCTTTTCGAATTCGGGGATACGGGTCCTGGAGACCACCGCGTCGGAGACCACCGAGCTTACAGTGCGCATTCAAATCGCCGCGGATGCGCCCACAGGTAAGACCAGCTTGTTTGTGGTGAATCCCGACGACAGCGAGGCGGAAGCGCCCTTCGAGGTGGCAGGCGGGACCACCAAGGCTGCCGCGGTTTCTGAACCGGCCAGCTCGGCGGGCCAGCGCTTCGACGTCTACAACCTCGGAGACGTCGCAAGCCTTCTCCAGAGCAACAACAAAACCAAAGGCACGCTGATTGTAACGGCCCAGAAGCTCTCTTACGAGGAGTCAGGCCAGGAAGTGTTCTCAACCCCCCTTTCAGATATTAAAGAGGTTGACGCAAATCTCATTCTTGGCCTCAACACCGGCACGTTTCACATCAATCTGACGTCCGGAAAAACCTACAACTTCATTGCCGGTTCACTCCGCCCTGCGGACAGTCAGTCCATTCTCGATTCCCTGCGCAAGGCCATTCACTAGCCTCCATTATCTGGGCGGTTCGAATAGCCCTTGCGGATTGCCACCCTTTTCGCTGAGGCGGGGGCTATGATAGACTTTACATGTAGCTCATCGCAACGCATAGCACGGGGTATTGCTGAATGAAACGATACGGCGAGCATCGTTTCCCCGGAAAACTCTTTGTGGTCGAGGGGATCGACGGCTCGGGCAAGTCCACCCAATTGATGCTCCTGCACCAGTGGCTTCAATCTGAAGGCTACGGGGTTGTCTTCAGCGAATGGAATTCCTCGCCGCTGGTCCGGGAAACGACGAGGCGCGGGAAGAAGAAGCAGATGCTTACTCCCGCTACCTTCTCTTTGATCCACGCCACTGACTTCGCGGATCGGATGGAGCACAACATCATCCCCCTGCTGAAAGCGGGGGCGGTGGTGCTTTGCGATCGCTACATTTACACCGCCTTTGCCCGTGATGTGGTGCGGGGCATGGAGCGCAAGTGGGTGCGGGAGCTTTACAGCTTTGCGGTCAAGCCCACCGCGGCCTTCTATTTCCGCGTTCCCCTTGATGTTGCCATGAAACGCATCCTGGAAGGGCGAAGCGGAGTGAAGTTCTATGAAGCCGGCATGGACCTTGGGTTGAACGAGGACCCGGAGGAGAGCTTTCATGTCTTTCAAGGGAAAATCCTCGAAGAGTACGAGAACATGATCCCGGAATTCGACCTCACGACGGTGGATGCCACGCTTCCCATTGAAGACCAGCAGGTCCAGATGCGCCAAATTGTTAAGGCCAAGCTGACCCAGGCCAAACGATTGAGGGTGGCCCCATGAGAGAAACTTATTCGGTGATTCTGC
>JBEKUR010000220.1:0-9499 GCA_049514855.1 Terriglobia bacterium | reverse complement strand
CCTTGCTTGGGCGGGTCAAGGAATGCGGCGAACCCCGCCAGCGTCATATCGTGCTCGGCCGCCACCTTGTAAACATCTTGCTTCTCCACCTTCAGCACGGCCACCCCGAGAGCGCGGTAACCGTCGGAACTCAGCTTCTGGAAGGTCTCCGCCGCTTGAGCCCGCCGGCTGTCGTCGAACGGCTGGGGGGAGCCATCGATGGTCACCGTCTTGCAGATGGCAAAAACACTTTCTGCCTCGCCCTTGGTAACCAGGAGGTGCTCGTCTCCGTGCCGCACGACCACCGAGAGGCGCTTGCGGTTGAAGTCGAAGGGAATCTCGTCCACCTTGACATACTCCGCAATTTTAGGGCGCGCGTACTTCAGGACGGCATCATCAAGGGGACTCTTGATGCCCGCTTCAAAGTAGCTGTTCAGGTAGATGAGCCGCAGGACGTTCTCGTCTTCCTTACCTTGGACGTCCACGTGCCGGTCAAGCACTATCTCTCCTTCGGTAAGCGTGCCCGTCTTATCGCTGCACAGGATCTCCACGCTGCCAAAGTCCTCGATGGCCGCAAGTTGCTTGACGAGAACCTTCTTCTTGGTCATCCGCCTCGCGCCTTGGGCCAGTGTCACGGTGATGATCATGGGCATCAGCTCTGGTGTCATCCCTACCGCAAGCGCGACGGAGAAAAGGAAAGACTCCAATACCGGGCGGTGCAAAATGAGGTTGACCAGCAGGACGAAAAGCACCAGCAGCATCGTCACGTAGGTGAGCATCATCCCGAAGTGGCGTATGCCACGGCCGAACTCGGTCTCGGGCGGCCGCGTAGCGAGCCGCTGGGCAATCTCGCCGAGGGATGTGTCTCTCCCGGTCGAGACAATGACCGCGGTGGCGATCCCCGTCTGAACGGCAGTGCCCAGGAAAACACTGTTGCTCGCGTCGGCGACGCCGTGTTTCCCCGCGGGAAGATCAGCCGCCGCCTTCTCCACCGGCAGAGACTCCCCCGTGAGCGCTGACTCGCGCACTTGCAGGTCCTTGACATCCAGTAGACGGGCGTCCGCCGGCACAAGGTCTCCAGCATGGAGCCGGACGATATCTCCCGGGACCAGCTCTGCTACCGGCAGTTCCTGTTCTCGTCCGTCACGCAGAACGGCAGCCGTAGTGGCAACCTGCTTGCGAATCTCCTCCACCGCATGTCGAGCCTGGAATTCCATGAAGAAGTTCAGCAGTACGCTGAGCAGAACGATGGCGATGATGATCGACCCGCCCACCGGGTCACCCAGTGCGAGAGATATGCCGCTGGCAACAAGAAGGATGATGACGAGGGGATTGGCGAAGAGACGGAAAACACTGAACAGCGTAGCGAAGCGCGACTCCTGCACCAGGCTGTTTGGGCCATACTGACGCAACCGCCGCTTCGCCTCGTCGGTAGTCAGCCCCGCCGGAGTTGCCTGCAATTGCTGAAGCAGGTCGCGCAGCGGCCTCTCCCAGAAACCCTCTAAAGGCGATTTTGCTTTTCCCATGCAGTCGCTCCCTTACTGACGTTTGCAGAATATTGTGGCACCTATTCTTCGTGGCGCCGCCGTCTCGGCGGCATTTTCCGCTGCCGGCAAGATGCCGGCGCTACGCTCAATAGGCTGTCAGGAAATTGCCCTCGCTATCATGAATGCTGCGGCGGCAGCTAGCCCACCCACGACCGTTGTTTGGATTGCACTACGGAGCGGCGGCGCGCCAGTAAAGCGGCCTTTGACGTAACCAAAAGCAGCCAGCGCGAAAAGAGTAATGATTGCCGATACTTTAAGCGCCGCGCTGGCCGTCGAGAGAACAATGTACGGACCGAGCGGGATGAAACCGCCTGCGATGTAGGCTCCTGCAATCGTTGCTGCACTGATAAACGCTCGCTTGGGATCGGGTTTCGTAAGACCCAGCTCAAATCGCATCATGAAATCAATCCAGGCTTGTGGCCGCTTTCTTAATGCATCCACAACGGGCTTGCACTCTTCCGGCGTCAGACCGTAGGTTTGGAAGACATCAGTGACTTCGCTCGCTTCAGCGTCGGGCTTCTCACTGACTTCCGATTCTTCTATTACCCTCTCGCTGAAGTAGTGTTCCGCGTCACTCTTAGCGGCCAAATAGCCGCCCAGTCCCATAGCGATCGAACCGGCAGTGATTTCTGCCAGGCCCGCGGTCACAATGATACTCGTTGTATTAATGGCGCCCGACAGACCTGCTGCTAAAGCGAAGGGAACTGTCAATCCATCTGACATTCCAATCACAACGTCTCGAACTGCCTCGGATCCCGTGAAATGACGCTCAATGTGTGGTGTTTGTGGCATCGGAGTTTCTCCAGCAATGATGGGGTATATAGCACAGAAGCCTGCTTAGAGCAGCGGGAATGTCACCTTGCATGCGTCTTGACCACGGGGCGACTCGATTGTAGTCGCTTTCTTAGCACTATCGCCGCGGTCGTCGCGATGACCACTGCGGCGGCAATCGCTAGCAACCACCCGGAATGTTGCCCTAGATGTCGCAGACCGACAACGAAGCGGCGGCCATAGTGGGAGGCAATTGCGGCTATGGCTCCGTAACGCACGGCTCGGCCCAAAGCCACGACAACGATGAAAGTCCGGAGAGGGTAGTCCAGCACGCCTGCTGCGGCGAAAAACGAGCTCGTAGGAAAGGGCAAAGGTATAACGGTGGAAACGACCAGAGCGCCCGTGCCCCACCGCTGGAAGTACTTCAGCAGCCTGGCGACCTTGCGCTTTCCAAACTTGCGGTTGAGATAGTCCAGACCGGCCTTACGTGCCATTCGGAATGTAAAGTAGGCGCCGATGACCGAGCCTGCCGTGGCGACTGCGGCGTAGTAGTACCACGGTTCGCGCTGACGCGCCGCGAGTATGGCGGTGAGAATGTCCAGGCCGCCAAATGTTGGGATGGGGGTGCTGTCCACGATCGCGAGAAGGAACAGCCCGAGTCCGCCTAAGTGCCGCACGAGCGCCGCGATCCCTTGCTGGTGTCGTGCTGCCGGTTTAACAATGTCCGCGAGTGTTTCGAGAAGCCGCACAGTTACCCAGCGTTACGATACCACGTTTTCAGCGACTAGCGCAGTCGGCAGCAGCAAGGCGCAAGCGCAAATCTGAGGAAGAACCGCAGGCCCGATGTGGCACTTGGCACCTGACACCTGGAACCTGCTCTTCACCACCTACCACGTACCGTCTACTAACTACATTTGTTTCCAACAACATTCCCGGTTTCTACGCATAACTACCTTTGTTTTCTATAACATTCCCGCTATGCTCCGGACCGCTGAAGGCCGGTCCTTTGTTTTCATAGACATTCCCGCGTCGGTCGTTCACTTTTTAAAGTTACTAGTTCTTTCTTTCCCTGTCGGCGGTGACATCTTGTCCAGCGCTGCCATGCCTGCCAAAAGTCTTCTCCATCCCGCCTCCCTCAAATACAGTAGGCAGTAGGCAGCAAGCAGAAGGCAGTCCGCGGACGCGATGAGGAAGAGAGCAATTCACCATTCAGCATTCAGCATTCAGCAATCCCGCAGCCCCACATACTATTCTAGCCTATCCTCCCCCATTTGTCAAGAGACATGGAGTCCGCTTCCGGCAGGCGCTCCGACAGGATGTGGGATGCCAGGGTAAATGAAAATGCTGACATGCAACTGTGGCCGTCTCTATCAGGCATTCGTGTACCACGGCACATTGACGAGGATAACCCGCTGGTTCCCCTTGGCCAGCAAGAGCGCCCTTAGCCGTTCAGCGCGTTGATTGTGCAGGAAGTAGTGATACCAATGCCGCTCCACCAACTCTGGAATCAATACGGCGATCTGCCGGTCAGGGTTGCTTCGCTCGAGTTCCAGAATATAGTCCAAAATCGGGGTGATCACGAAGCGATAGGGCGACGGCAGCACAACCAGGCGCGGCGCCACCCGACCCGCTCGTTTCGCCGGTCCCTCTACGTTGCGGTCCCATGTTTGGAGAAAACTCCCGCTGTCTTTTTCACACTCGATGTGCAGAGCCTGTACCTCGGAAGACAGAGTGAGGGCAAATCGCAACCCTTTCTGGGCGATCCGGTTCCAAGAGAGAATCGGAACCACTACCAGCGGAGCCCGCAAGTCGCTCAAATCCAGAGGCACAGGGTTCGCGACCTCTGCCTCAACGCGACGATAGTGCCTCCGGATGGCAATCATCACAATCATTATGGCGGGAATGAGCAACACCGTCACCCAGGCTCCTTCGGCGAACTTTGCGACAGCTACGACCATGACGGTCGTTGCGGTGGCCACAGATCCCAGTCCGTTGACGAAGATGCTGCGTCGCGATCCTTCGCCTCCGGTTCGTCTCCAGTGAGCTACCATGCCGGCTTGGGACAGCGTGAACGCCAGGAAAGCACCCACGGCAAAGAGCGGAATCAACCGATCCGTGACCCCGCCAAACAAGACAAGCAGCGAGGCACACAGCACCGCGAGCACCCAGATCCCTTGCGAGTAAACCAGACGCCTTCCGCGCGAGGCGAAGCCCTGAGGAAGATACCCGTCCTCCGCGAGGGCGCGGCAGAGTCGCGGAAAATCCGCAAAGGCGGTGTTGGCCGAGAGCGCCAGCACGAGCAGGATTGAGCCCATCGTGATGTAGTAGAAGGCGCCTTGCCCTGCCACCGCGGCGGTGAGCTGTGAAAGCACACTCTGGTATCCTGCCTTTCCAGGGTCGGTGGCGCCGATGCGGTAGGCACGAACCAAGTAGGCGATTCCCGCCAGCAGCACGATGAGAATCGCAATGATGGCCGTCAGGGCTCGCTGTGCGGATTTCACCAGCGGCTCCCGGAAAGCCTTGACGCCGTTGCTGATCGCCTCGACGCCGGTCATTGCGGTACAGCCGCTGGAAAAAGCCTTGAGCAAAAGCCAAATGCCAACCGCGGCCGTTGGCAGGGGCAAAGGCGGCGGAGCAACGACGGGTAAGGGATGACCGCCGGCGGCTAGCGTCTTGACCAGTCCGAGCATCAAGGTGACGAGCAAGCTTCCAACAAATAGATAGGTTGGAACAATAAACACTGCGCCCGTCTCGCGAACGCCGCGCAGGTTGACGATCGTGATGAGCAGCAAGATCACGAGACAGATCAGCAGGGTGTGCGGCTCGAGCGCCGGCACGGCAGAGACGAGCGCCCCAACACCTGCCGAGATTCCTACAGCAGCAGTCAGAACGTAGTCGATCATGAGGGCAGCGGCCGCAAGCAGCCCGGAGAACTCTCCCAGGTTCTGGCGAGCCACCGTGTAGGAGCCGCCGCCGGTCGGGTAAGCTGCAATGGTTTGGCGATAGGAGAAATAGACGATCACCAGCAGGATGATGATGCTGGCCGTGATCGGTACAAGGTAAGCAATTCCCGCTGCGGCCAGCGGGATAAGCAGCGTGAGTGCCGCCTCCGGCCCGTACGCAGCGGAACTGAGGGCGTCCAATCCAAAGACGGAGAGGCCTCCCACCGGCCCCAGCTTCTCTCCCGCTTCCTCCGAAGAACGCAGCGGCTTCCCGAAAAGTAGATCGTTTAGTTTCATTGCTCATCCTCTAAGGCCGAAGTCGCCGTGCGTGATGCCATGAAGAAGATTTTGCCACAGAATGCCGGAGGACTTCCTGGAAACGATCAGGTAAGCAAAGCAGATTTCCACTCCGTAAGAACGGAACCGGCTGGGCAAATTCTGGATCACTCTCAATGAAAGTAAAGAGGTCGGGGGGACGTTGAGATCGCACGATGGCGATGGCATGCGTGATTGTGCCTGGATCACTGTGCACTCAGACATAAACGGGTCCGGAAGAGTCCGCGACCACTTCCCCAGCGTCATACGGCCCTTCTGCCCGCCTGTAGTCCGGACATAGAAACATAGCGGGCATCGTTATTCCTCCGGAAGTTTGTCTTCGAGTTCACTGGCCAGCTTGGATACGTCCGTTGTTTTACTAAATGACTGGACCTCATGCTCCAGCTTGGCGATGGCATCAATGTTGTACTGCGTAGGATTCGCAGCAGCTCGGCGTGGAAAGGGATTTTCCACGGGTTAGCTGCCATTGCGGCTCTGATTTTTTCACTGGTATTTTTCGACGACCAGGAAGGTGATGTCGTCAGCTTGCGGCATGCCCTGAGTAAATTCCTCAATGGCTTTCAAGAACTTCTGCTGGAACGCATGACTTCCCGAGGGGGCCTCTTGCTGAATGATTTTCAGCAGTCTTTCCTCTCCGAACATTTCTTCCTGCTGGTTTCGCGCTTCCGTAAGGCCATCGGAATAAACCACCAGAATATCTCCTTGGTGGAGCTGGAGCGGGCTGGATTGGTAAGAGACGGGAGCGAAAGCTCCCAGGATCAAATTGCCGGAGGACAGCACCTCGATCTTGCCCGTGGCGGAACGGAACAAATAGGCTGGATTATGTCCCGCGCCGATGAATTGCCCCACACCCTGCGGGCTCAGGAGGAAGAGAAAGAGCGTAACGAACCGGTCGTGAAGAGTTTTTTCGTAAAGGAGCTGGTTAACCCGGTCCAAGACTTCCTGCGGTTGAGTCCCGTAGCGAAATTCCGTGCTGAGAGCGCCCAGCAACATCGAACTTAACAGGGCTGCGGAGATCCCTTTGCCGGAGACATCGGCCAGAACCCCCACCCAATCCCCTGAACTCAGTTGCAGGAAATCGTAGAAATCCCCTCCCACATAGCGTGTGGGTTTATTGAAAGCATGGATGCGAAAATTCTCAAACTGCGGCAAGCAATGGGGAAGCAGGCTTTTCTGAGTTTCCTCCGCCAAGGCTAATTCCTGATCGAGCTTCTTTTGCTCCTCCAGGTTTTTAAGACGGATCACCTCGCGGCTTGCCTCCAATTCCCGCACCGTCTGCTCCAGCACTTTGCTGTAGGTCTTCGTTTCCATGTGCAGCAGGCGTACTTCCAGCATGTTGTAAGCGCGCGCCCGCACCTCGGCCAGATCGAGCGGTTCGCTGATGAAATCCTTCGCGCCGGCTTGCAGCGCGCGCAGCTTGTGACCCGGTTCGGCGGTGATCACGAGCACCGGAAGGTAGCCCTCCGTTTCGATTTCCTTAAGGCCTTCCATCACCTGGAATCCATCCATGCCGGGCATCTGGAGATCGAGCAGGATGAGGTCGTAGCGGTTTTGTCGGTGAAGCTCGCAGACCTCGCGCGGATCCATCGTGGACGCGACGGAGGCATAACCGGCGCCGCGCAGTATGCGCTCGAGCAGAAGGACATTGGCCTGCTGATCGTCAACGATCAGGACTCTAGCGTTAAGGATGTCGGATGAACTGATCATGGCAAGCGCCCTGCCTCACTTGCGCTGGCCAACCCCTTGGCTGCAAATTCCAGTGTTACGTGCAGCATGTCCATGAACTCCATGATCTTGATGGGTTTGGTGAGGTAGCGGAAGAATCCTGCCTCCAAGCCCTTCTCGATGTCGCGTGGCATGGCATTTGCGCTCAGGGCCACGACGGGGATGTGCGCCGTGGCGGGGTCTGCGCGCAGAATTTTCAGGGCTTCGAAACCATTGATGTCAGGCAGATTGATATCCATCAGGATCACCTCCGGCTGGGAGGCGCGCGCAACCTCGATGCCGAGACGCCCGTTCACCGCGGTCAGCAGGCGCAGGTCGGGGCGGCGCGCGATAAGTTGCTCGACCAGCTTCAGGTTAGCCGGGTTGTCCTCTACATAGAGCAGAGTGCGCAGCGGCGCTCCCTGCATCACTCGCGGTTCGGCAGGGGCTGCGGCTTTGACGACTTCAACTGCAAGTTGCGGCGCATCAGCCGAGGTCAGTTCGAACCAGAAGACGCTTCCCATCCCGACGGTGCTTTCCACACCGATTTCGCCCCCCATCAGTTCGACCAGTTGCTTGGCCACCACCAGGCCGATGCCCGTGCCTTCCTCGTCGCCGGCCTCCTGTCTGAGGCGATTGAACGGCTGGAATAGCTGCGCCAGCTCTTCTGACGACAATCCCGCACCGGTGTCCCTGATACTGACGCGAATGCGTTCCGGGGTGCGCGCGGTACACTTCACCTCGACGGTGCCCTGCTCGCGGTTGTATTTGATGGCGTTGGATAGAAGGTTGATGAGAACCTGCTTCACCCGGGTTTGATCGGCATGGACAAACCAAGTGATGTTGACTTGGGGAAAGGTGATACCAATGCCACGCTGTTGTGCCTGGGATTCCATTATGGCTTGGCAATCGCGCATGACCTCGGCCAGCGACACCGGTTCCGGCGACATCGACACCTTTCCGGACTCGATCTTCGCGAGGTCGAGAATTTCGTTGATCAACTTCAGCAGATGCCATCCCGCCTGGAGAATCTGGGTAATATTTTCCTTCTGGGAGGGCGGCGGCGGCGGGGAATCGGACTCCATCAACTGGGCGAAACCAAGGATGGCATTGAGCGGGCTTCGCAGCTCATGGCTCATGCCGGAAAGGAAATCCGACTTCGCGCGGTTCGCCTTTTCCGCCACGGACTTGGCGTTCTCCAGCTCGACGTTCTTCTCCTGCAGCACCTGATCCAAGCGTTTGCGATCCGTGACGTCGCGCGCAGCGGCGAACACGCCCTGCAGCCTCCTATCCCGGTCGTAGAAGGTGGTCGCATTGTAGGACACCACTGTTTCCTTGCCGTCCCTGGCGCGCGCGGTGAGCTCGTAGTTGGCGACCTTCTTTTGGCTCAGCACCTGCTTGATGCTCGCCTCGGCCCGCTCCGGATCGGTGAAGTAGTTCTTGAAGGGCGCGCCGATCAGCTCGTCGCGCGTGCAACCGGTGAGCGCCTCCATCTGCTTGTTGACGTCAGTGATGATGCCGGACGGATCGGTGGTCATAATCGCGTCGATATTGGATTCGATGAGAGAGCGCGTGTAGAACTGCTGGTCGCGTAAGCGCTGGTCGAGCTTCTTCTGCTCTTCTTCGACCTGCTTGCGCGCGGTATTATCGGTTCCGATCAACAGATAGCCGATAATTGCGTCCTGATCGTCACGCAGCGCCGTGACCGACACGACCGCCGGAAAGCGACTGCCATCCTTGCGGATGTAGGTTAGCTCGTAGATGTCCTCGATGCCGCGCGAGGCCTTGAAGACCAATGCCTCGAAGCCCGGCGTGATCGTGGTTCCGAGCTCGAGGCTCAGCGCTTTGGCGCGCGCTATCACTTCCTGCGGATCGGAAATGTCGGCCGGAGTGATCTTGTCCACCACGTCGGCGGCCGTGTAGCCCAGCATGCGCTCGGCGCCAACATTGAATAATTGAATGACGCCCTTTTCGTCGGTGGCGATACTCGAGAAGTTGGCGCTGTTGAAAATCGCGTTCTGCAAGGCCCCCGCTTTCAGCAGAGCCTCTTCTGCCTGCTTGCGCGCGGTATTATCGGTCCCGATCAACAGATAGCCGATAATTGCGTCCTGATCGTCGCGCAGCGCCGTGACCGACACGACCGCCGGAAAGCGACTACCATCCTTGCGGATGTAGGTTAGCTCGTAGATGTCCTCGATGCCGCGCGAGGCCTTGAAGACC
>JBEKUR010000219.1:0-9506 GCA_049514855.1 Terriglobia bacterium | reverse complement strand
GGACATGCGAACCGGCGGCGTAGCGGCGCAGGCTCCAATAGAGTCGCACCGCCAGGCGGCGAGCGATGGCCACTTTCGCCACCTTCCCGCCCCGCCGGAACTTCAAACGTTGATACTGGCGCCGCAGCGGGGTAGCGCAGAGGTAGGCGTACTTTGCCTTCCTCTGCGGCGCTTTTTCGGTAAAGGACGTTTGGCGGACGCGGGTTCTGCTTGGCGCAGGTGATCCGCGAACGCCGCGAGGAACACGGCTTCTTGCTCAGCGCCTGGGTGTTCCTGCCGGATCACTGGCATGCTATATTCTATCCGGCCCATCCGCTCACGATCGGCCGGGTGATGGAGTCGATTAAGGACGCCGCGACGAAACGGATTAACCGTTCCCGCCGTGAAGTGGGACGCCTGTTGCAGCCTCGCTTCTTTGATCGTGCTCTGCGCACGGTGAGGGAGTACAACGAAAAGGTGAAGTATATTCACCTGAACCCCGTGAAGGCCGGACTGGTGAGCCGTCCGGAGGATTGGCCGTGGTCGAGCGTCCATGATTACACGGGCAGCGTCAACCGTGTCCCGGCTACCCCGAGCGGACTGTTGGTGGATCGCGTATTGCTACCTGCCGACGAGCGCACTCGAATATGATGCCGCGTGAAACGACCTTCGGGCGAAAAGCCGCAGAGGAAGGCAAAGTACGCCTACCTCTGCGCTACCCCGCTCCCCTCGGCGGGCGCGTTGCAGACTTCCAATATTATGGCTGCCCTATGTGTAAGGGGTGATCGGAATGAAGGACCTTCTCGAAACTCTCACTGGCAGCGTGACCAAGCGGTCGCTCGTTTACGTTCTCTGCTTCGCCGCGACCGGGTTCCTGCTGACGCTCTGGCAGGAGCTATCCAACTTCGCGCCCGTTACCTCGTTTTTCGCCAGAGGCATCCTTCGGTGGGCCTGCCTGGACTGGCCCGGAGTTGTACTGGGGCGCTGGTACCTCGAGCCGCTCCTGCTTAGGGCTCCTGTTAACGCAGCCGTCTACGCAGCGCTGGGCTGGCTGGCAGGCCGGGCCTTGCGGCGGCTTCCGCCACAGGCACAGGATCCGCGCGGTTACCAGCTCACCAAGCGAGTGGTCATCTGCTTCGCAGTGGTCGGCTCCACGATTGCGGCTTGGTACTACTTCTTTCTTTTTGTGCCGGTAGCCGGATGGTCGCTCCTCGGCGTAGAGCTGCTGGAGGCTGCATGCATCTCCTGCAAGGAGGGCTATCCCATCGGCATCCGCGATGTGGGATCCTGGATCGGGACGCTGCTCTTGTGGGGGCCCATGAACGCCTCGTTCTTCGGAATGATCGGCTGGGCGGTAGGCCGCGCCTTCCGCCGCCTGCCGCCAACCGAAGCGGTTACGACGCCGCCTCGGGCCTCGGGGCGACAACGGTGAGCGTGCCCCGTCCGGAACAACGGAGTGCAGGGTGACCGCGGGTGGCGCATACGTCCCGACGGTTTTTGTCGGGATGTATGCGACCCTGGGACGATATAATGTTCGGGTGTCTAAGCTAAAGCACTACTCCGGGTTCAATTCTCTGCATTACATGCACAACAATCCCGTGAAACGTGCCCTGGCCAAGCACCCGGGCGACTGGCCGTGGTGCCGCCGCGGCGGGGGGGGGTTCTATTTCTGGAATGACGCTTCGATCTTGGGCATGGACAAAATGCCATGATGGCATCGACAAACCGAGGGGCGCATACATCCCGACAAAAACCGTCGGGACGTATGCGCCACCTCAGCCTTCAAACCCGAACCCGGCTTAAGGCTGAGTTGCCACTGAGCATTTCCAATAGTCAGCGGAGAACGCTCCGATGCCCCCTTGTCGAGCGACTCGTATTGGGGCTGAGCGGCCCCCATGTCCAACGATAGGGCACTCGCCGAAAACACCGCTGCCGTCTTTAGGAAAGTCTTTCGAGTCATCCGTGGGAGCGAATTCTGTTTCATATCAAATCCTCTGTGGGCCGCCATCGTACCATGACTCCGAGAGGCAACGGAGAACCATCCGCGCGGGGTTGTTCGTCCACGGCTGGGTGTTGGTGTCATTTGGGATAGGATCCCTTTCGAAACGCTGGTCATTCCTGCGAAAGCGGGAATCCAGTCCCTCGACAGCACATTTGCGAAGGTTTGCGGAGTGGATTCCCGCTTTCGCGGGAATGACTGCGACTAGCGGCACCCACGCCTAGCAAATGTCACCATTACTTGTGGCGGCGACTATCCGCCTGCCTGCCGAGCGCGGTGTATACTGTTAGGGGAGATTTGGGCAGGGGATTGAAAGCTATGAACGCCAGAAGAGAAATACCGGGTATTTTGTGGTCTTCGGTTGGCCTCGTGGTGGTCGGGATTTGTGCTTTGGCGCTGGGTCAGCAGGCGCCCGCTGAGAAGCCCAACGAACTGGTTGTGGGAAAGCTGATTTACGTCGCGTCCATGCCCGATGGTCTCGACCAGTGGATCATCGACTTCCTGCGCGGCTGGGGAAAATACAAAGTTACCAGCGATCCGGAAGGAGTGGACCTAGTCATCCAGGCCACCAATCCTGAAAAGGAACTCCGCCTCGAGACGCGGGGGGGGACCGCCCAGCCGCGCGGCGCAGACCGGCCACCGTTGCCCGGCGCGAAGGGAAAACACGACGAACTTCCGGCAGTTTCGATCAGCGTAATTGACTGGGTAACCAACCAGCCTGTCTGGCACGCTGACATCCTGAACCGTAAAGAGAAGAAAGACGAAGCTACCCCTCCTGCCGGCCCGCAGACCAAGATATTCGCTCGCGCCATGACCTCCGACCAGCTTGCGCAGAAAGTTGTAGCAAAGCTTAGAGAATACGAGGAGGCATTGGAGAAATCTGCCAGTGGAAAGAATTAGTATATTGTCTGGTTTGTCGTTGCCTCCCTGTTGAGGATTGATTGATGAAGGTTGCGATTACCGGCGCGGCGGGGTTGTTCGGGCAAGCTTTGGTGGCGGCTTTCTCCTCCCGGCACGCGGTCTTCCCGTTGACACGGGCGGATGCCGATATCACGGACGCCGAATCTGTGCGCGCGGCGCTGGAGCGAATCCGACCGGAGGTGGTCGTTCACCCCGCGGGTATTCCTGATTTGGACATTGCCGACGCTGACCCCGCGCGCGCTCATTTGGTGAACGTCCGCGGAACTCGGCACGTGGTGGAGTCGGCGCACGCGGTTCGAGCCGAGGTCGTCTACATTTCTACCGATGCCGTCTTCGATGGAAAGAAGACGACGCCTTATGTGGAGTCTGACTTGCCTTCCCCGATCACTGTTTACGGGCGAACCAAACTGCGTGGCGAAACAGTCGTCCAGACCCAGCCGAAGTATTGGATCTTCCGGGTTTCTGTATTGTTTGGACCGGGAAAGACGAATTTTGTCGAAAAAGGTTTGCGCAAGGTCGTAGCGGGCGAACAGTACGTCGTTGCGGGTGACCAGGAAGGTTGTGCAACCTACACGCTCGATGCCGCTTACAAAATCATGGAGGTTGTCGAGGCTCGTCGCTACGGCCTCTACCACCTTGCGAATCAGGGAGCGTGCACTCGATACGAACTCGCCCGGCGCGCCGCCGAGTTGGCCGGACTGGACCCCGGCAAGGTAGTCGGTGTCCCTGCCGATCAGATGGGACGTCGAGCTCCCCGGCTGAAATACGCGGTGATGGAAATGGCCGCGCTCAAGGCAGCGGGATTCTCACTGCCCCGGCCTTGGCAAGAGGCACTTGCGGACTATATTCGCACCCTCTCCCTGTAGGCGGAAAATGAGTCGACAGATGGATGAGTTGGGTAGTGGGTCAATTTGATGTAGAGGCGGCTTTATGCCGCCATTTGGCGATCCCGCTCCGAGCGGGATCGCCGCCACAACATCAAATTGACCCAATACCATGTGTTGAGGGTGAACGTCAGGAGGTTGAATCGGCAGGGGATTGCGAGAGGCCCAAGAGGGCACGGAGTCGCCCCCAAACTTCTTGCATCACCCGCTGCCGGGGGATGTGGGGCCAACAGTTCTTTTTTATCATCTCCATGGTTTGGGGGTCGGAGACCTCGCCGGTGATGACCAAAA
Source organism: Terriglobia bacterium (assembly GCA_049514855.1). GTDB lineage: Bacteria > Acidobacteriota > Terriglobia > UBA7540 > UBA7540 > CAVROP01. The sequence goes on along the minus strand of JBEKUR010000219.1, from coordinate 5,432 downwards.
CCCTCCCCACCAAATTGGGACGAAGCTCCCTAATTGCCGAGACCATTTCCCCAGCGGGCATCTCCGAGCACCGGAGATCCAGTAGGACCGCGTCAAAGCTTTGCTTCTCGATCATTGCCAGCGCCTGGTGGCCACCGTGGGCAATGTCGCCTTCGCATCCCAGTCCGGCCAGCAGAACGTAGAGGACATTGCGGATGGAGGGTTCCCCCTCGACGATAAGAACATTGCGAGGCCGAAGGCCGTGGTTCAAGGCATCCTCTATGGGGCCGGATGAAAGGAATAAAGATTGCTCGGTCAAAACTATCCCGCCGCTTGGCGCCAACTAATCGCTTCCTTGTGGATTAACGCATTTATTAATCCTAAAGTCAAGGGTTATTAAGCTCGTGGCATTAAGATTGTCCCTGATCCTGCTCGAGGCGGACACATCGCCCCTATTTTAGGGTGGGTGAGCCATTTGCGGGACCTGAAAAGAGGCGCCTGTCAATTAGATAGGTCCAGCATTTTCAGGAACGGCGCGTCGAGAACTCCGCATCATGTCCGGGAAAAATTCGGGCCTGCATGGCAAGTATGCGCGCCCGGTCTTGTTGGAACTGCCTTCGGCGGTGGGGAATCATGGTCAGAACCTTTTCATCATGCTGGCGGCTGAGCAGGGCGTCTCCGGCGATCACCGTGCGCTGCTCTCCCCCGTGGACAATGATGGAAGCGTGCCCGGGAACGTGACCAGAGGTGGGAAGGCCCTCCAGGTCAGTCGGTAGGGCATGTTTCTCAATCCACCGGAACTGGGAAGAGTTACCCAATCGTTTGGGATCCCACCACCGCAGCGCCAGTTTCCGGAGTTTGGCCATCATTTCCTTTGCTCTCCCGTACTCGAAGGTTTCGGGATAATACTTTAAGATGAGAACCTCCCAATTCTGCTGATCCAGAAGGTCAGAATAGAGAGCTCGGCCCCAGTCATAGGATTCCTGTGAGCCGAAAATTTCGCTGCCCGGGAATAGCGTGTTGTTCGACACATGGTCAACATGGAAATGAGTGTTGATGATGATCTGGATGTCTGACGTTCTAAGTCCGCGAAGTTCCAGAGCCTTGACAATCGCGTGCGCCTCATGAGGCATTCCGGTGTCCACAATGATGTGATGTCGCCCCTTGGAGAGCAGCACTGAAGTCGCGCCATGCCAACTCCCCGCCATGAGGACATCTACTTTCCATCTACTGTTCTGCATGCGACTCCTTCATTAAAGGGTGCAACGCCATTCTAACAGGAACGGTAATACAGCGAGTGGACAAAATGATGATGAGGCACATAAATGAGGCGCCACACCGTGCTTGCGAGTGGCCCTTTCGCTAAAGCGCAGAAAGCGGCGAAGACCGTAGCGGAACCGGGCAAGCCGACGGAGTGCGACTGAGTTCTCAAACGTTTGCTTTGGAGAGTCAGAAAACCCCTCGCGTTCGCACCTTCGAAGCTGCTGAGGTTACGCGCGATCATAGGTTTGGGGTTCATCACAGCCAGAATCTAGCCACAAATTCCGCGCAAAAGCCCACTTTATCTCATCAGACTGCCTGCCAGTGCCGATAGGTTAAGTTTGGAGGCAGCAGGGGGAGGCGGTAGATGGGAGAAGGAAGGTCGGAGTTCTAGCTCCCACGCCGAGGGCGTCCTCCTGCATGAGGGAATTCCCATTAACTCCCCATTGTTTCGGCGGATGATGCCCAATATCAGCGAGCTTGAGAGGATGAAGGAAGAGTTGCGCCGCTCCCAGGATGAGGCAAGCCGCGCCCAGCGCCTGCTGTTAGCCTTCAGCCAAGCCGCCCAGGCCGTACAGCGCGCCCGCACGCCCGCTGAGGTCTACCACACGGTCGGCGAGGAAGTGGTTCGGCTGGGCTTCAATGCCATGGTCTTCAGCCTGACGCCGGACCGGGCGAGCCTCGCCGTCTCCCATACGACCTTCGAGCCGGCCTTGCTCCAGGCGGCCGCGAAACTTACTGGGATCGCGCTCCAGGACTACCGCATCCCGCTGGTGCCGGGCGGTTTCTACCAGCGGATTATCGCGGATGGACAGACCATCTTTACTGACCGGAATAGGACCGCCGAGATCATTGTCGAGGGTTTGCCCGGGCCGCTGCGGCCGCTGGCCGGTCGGTTGGCATGCTTGCTGAGGATGGAACAGGGCATTGCCGCTCGGTTGACGGTCAGCGGCGAGACGCACGGCGTACTGCTCATCGGCGGGACCGGCCTGACTGAGGCCGAAGTGCCAGCCGTGACCGCCTTCGCCAGCCAGACGGCCGTCCGCCTGGAGAACGCGCGGGTGGAGGAAGCCCTCAGGAAATCTGAAGAAAAGTACCGGACTCTGTATGAGTCCAGTGTAGATGGGACCACCACCGCGCACAAGCGGGCGGAGGAAGAACTGCGGAAGAGCGAGGAGCGCTACCGGGCATTCACTGTGGCGACTGCGCAAGTGGTGTGGATCACAAACGCCGGCGGGGAGGTCGTTGTGGATTTGCCCTCATGGAGGGGGCTTACAGGGCAGAGCGAAGAAGCGATTAAAGGATGGGGATGGATTGAAGCAATTCACCCGGATGACCGTGAGCGAGCGGCTCAGGCGTGGATAAAAGCAGTTGAAGCGAAAAGTCCCTACGAAAACGAATTCCGCGTGCGCAAATACGATGGTAGCTATCGGCTCTTCTTTGCTCGTGGCATCCCTGTGCTCGAAGCCGACGGCAGTATTCGGGAGTGGGTTGGTACCTGTACCGACATCACCGAGCGCAAGCGAGCGGAAGCGGAATTGAAAAAACACCGCGAACATCTCGCGGAGCTGGTAGAAGAGCGCACCGCCAAACTCAAAAGAGCCAATGAAGCGCTTGAAGCAGAAATCACCGAGCGCAAGCAAGCGGCGGCGGCGCTGCGGGAGTCGGAGGCAAAATACCACGCGCTTTTTCAGGCAAGTGCCGATGGCATCCTGATCGCCGACCGTGAAACGGGGATGTTCAGGTACGCGAATCCCGCCGCATGTCGCTTGCTAGGATATTCCGAAGCGGAATTGACAATCATGGGCGTGGCCGACATTCACCCGAAGGATGATCTGGCGTGGGTAGTGGCCGAGTTCGAAGCCCAGGTCCGCGGAGACAAGACGCTGGCCGCGGGCGTTCCGTGTCTCAGGAAGGACGGCGCAATTGTCTATGCGGATATCAACGGGGTCGGCATGTCTGTTGATGGCAGGGTGTGCAACGCGGGCTTCTTCCGGGACATCACCGAGCGCAAGCGCACCGAGGAAGCGCTGCGCGAAAGCGAGGAGCGGTTCCGGGCCATCTTTCAGACCGCCCAGGATTCCATTTTCATCAAGGACCGGGCCCTGCGATATTCCTTTGTGAATCCCGCCATGGAACGCCTTTTCGACCGGTCGGCTTCGGAATTGGTTGGCCGTACGCAGGCGGAACTTTTTGGGGAGGCTTCGAAGGAGTACCACCAAGCGATTGATTCCCGCGTGCTGGCGGGGGAAACCATGGCGGAGGATAACACCCTGCCGGTGCAAGGCACGCCGCGTACATTCCACGTCGTCAAAGTGCCCATGCGCGACCCCGCTGGCCAAATCATCGGCCTTTGCGGAATTTCTCGGGACATCACCGAGCGCAAGCGCGCCGAGCAAGCTTTGCGCGAGGCGGAAGAGCAATTTCGCTTGCTGTTTGCCGCGACCCCCCTGCCCACCTTCCTTTGGGATCTGGAGACGCTTCAGTACCTCGAGGTTAATGACGCTGCCGTCTCCCATTCCGGCTACTCCCGCGATGAGCTCCTGAGGATGCGGGTCACGGACCTCCTGCCGCCAGAAGCCGCCCCCGCCGTTCTCTCCCAAATGCAGGTGCTTCGCACCCAGTCACATGACCGCGGCCAGGGGCGCCATAGACTCAAAGACGGACGAGTCGTTGAGGTGGAAGTTGATGCCCATGCTCTGCATTTTCGCGGACGAAGAGCGGTCCTCGGCGTCATTCAGGACATCACCGAGCGCAAGCGGGCGGAAGCGGAGATCTTGGCGGCCAAAGAAGCTGCCGAAGCCGCCAACCGAGCCAAGAGCGACTTTCTGGCTACCATGAGCCATGAAATCCGCACGCCCATGAACGCCATCGTGGGCATGACGGACCTTGTGCTCGATACCGACCTCAGCCGTCAGCAGCGCGACGACCTCAACACTGTCAAGGCCTCGGTGGACTCTCTCTTGAACATCATTAACGACATTCTCGATTTCTCCAAGATCGAGGCGAGGAAACTGGACCTTGAATGCATCGAGTTTAGTCTGAAAGATAGCGTGGATGGGGCGGTGAAATCTCTGGGCGTCCGCGCTGCTGAGAAGAACCTGGAGTTGGTCTGCCGTTACGAGCGTGACGTTCCGGCGGCAGTACGGGGAGATCCCGGCCGACTGCGCCAGGTGCTCGTGAACCTGGTCAGCAACGCAGTCAAATTTACGGAGCATGGCGAGGTGATGGTGCAAGTGGCGAAGCTGTCGGAAACAGCGAAGGACGTCCAATTGCACTTCAGCGTCAGTGACACGGGCATGGGCATTTCGCGCGAGAAGCAGAAGGCCATCTTCGAACCCTTCACTCAGGCCGATGCGTCCTCCACCCGACGCTTCGGGGGCACAGGGCTGGGCCTGACGATTTCCTCTCAGTTGGTCGAGATGATGGGAGGACGAATCTGGGTGGAAAGCGAACTCGGTAAGGGCAGCACTTTCCACTTTGAGGTCCGCCTGGGGATGGCCGAGCCGGTGGCGGAACGTGCCGCGCCACTCGACACCGCTTGCCTGCAAAATATGCCCGTGCTGGTGGTCGACGACAACTCCCTAAACCGACGCATCCTGGCAGAGATGCTGAGTCGGTGGGGAATGAGCCCCACTTTGACGGCCGGTGCTGCCGCCGCGGTGGCTTCGATGCAAGAGGCTCAGGTGGCCGGCAAGCCGTTTCCGCTCGTCATCGTCGACGCACAGATGCCGGGCATGGGCGGTTTCACCCTCGCCGAGCGCATCAAACTGGACCCGCGACTGGCGGGCGCGATCATTATGATGCTGACTTCCGGCGGTCAGCGAGGCGACGCTGCGCGCTGCCGGGAGCTGGGGGTGTCGGCCTACCTTACCAAGCCGATCGGTGAGTCGGATCTCCTGGGGGCCACCTTGCAGGTTCTGGGAAAGGGCGAGCCCGCCGCACGGCAAGCGCAGTTGGTCACTCGCCATTCGCTGAGCGAAGGTCGGAAGCGACTGCGAGTCCTGGTGGCCGAGGATAACGGCCTTAACCAGCTATTGGCGAAGCGTGTGGTCGAAAAGCAGGGCCACTCGGCGGTGGTGGTGGCTAGTGGCCGGGAAGCACTGGAGGCCCTCGAAAGAGGGACTTTCGACCTGGTGCTGATGGACGTGCAGATGCCGGACGTGGACGGGCTTGAGGCCGCCGCCGCCATC
>JBEKUR010000218.1:0-9514 GCA_049514855.1 Terriglobia bacterium | reverse complement strand
GAGCTCCACCATCATGGAACTCCTCATGTCCGCCGAGTACATTACCGCCCACGGGAACCCCAACATCATGCTCTGCGAGCGCGGCATCCGGACCTTCGAGACCGCCACGCGCAATACCTGCGATATCGCCGCTGTGCCACTGCTCAACGAGCTAACCCATTTGCCCGTCATCCTCGATCCCAGCCACGCCACCGGCAAGCGCAGCTTGGTGCCGGCGCTGGCGCGAGCGGCCGTGGCCGTGGGCGCGGACGGCCTGCTCATCGAAGTGCATCCTTTTCCCGAAAAAGCCTTCAGCGACGGCGCCCAATCTCTTACCCTCGATCAGTTCCGGGCTTTGACCAACGACCTCAGGCCTTATCTGGAGTTGTGGAAGGCATCGCGCGTCTGCGCCGCCGCTGCGGTGTGAAGCTCATGGCGCGTACGAAACATTGGCGGAAAGCACGCGTAAATCTTTGCCCTCTCCCAAAGGGCTGATCTTTACCCATATCTTCCGCTGGACACCTGGGCTGCCGAGGTCGTATAGACAGCCCTCTCCCTTGGGGAGAGGGCTGATTTTTCGACTCTGTCAAATCTTCTTGCAATGAACGTGGCGTTCGGAATACCGTTGGGCCTGACCTGGTCGAGCCGGCTGGGGTTAGGGCTTATCCGACGCCCGAAAGGGGGATGGAAATGAGTACGCAACAGACCACGAAGAAAGACGATTTGATCGTTATCGGCGGAGCGGGCGGCTTTATCGCCGGGGCGCTTGCCCGCTACTTTCACCACCGCGGGTTTACCAGAATCCGCGCCATTGATAAGAAACCTTTGCCGGACTGGTATCAGAGAGTGCCTGGTGTTGAAAGCCTCTGCATGGACTTGAGTGAGAGGGAGAATTGTGTAAGGGCGTGCGAGGAGGCAGTCGAGGTTTACAATCTGGCTGCTGACATGGGGGGCATGGGCTTCATCGAGAAGTTCAGGATCGAATGCCTGCGCAGCATCCTGATCAACACCAACCTGATCGAAGCGGCCTATCAGGCAGGCGTGCAAAGGTATTTCTTCTCCTCGTCCGCCTGCGCCTACAACACTGAGCTGCAGAAAGATCCGCACTGCCGGGCACTGAAAGAGTCGGACGCCTACCCTGCCATGGCGGAGCGGGGCTACGGCTGGGAAAAACTCATGTCCGAGATGTTCTGCGAGGAATACTGGGCGGAGCGCGGCTTGAAGACCTTCATGGCCCGCTTCCACAACGTCTACGGTCCCAACGGCACGTGGGACGGTGGGCGAGAAAAGGCTCCTGCGGCTATTTGCCGGAAGGTCATCGAAGCCAAGGATACCGGCAAGAACGAAATTGTAGTCTGGGGTGATGGCACACAGACCCGCAGCTTCATGTACATCGATGACTGCACTAAGGGTATTGACATGATCGCACACTGCGAGGATCTGATCGCAACACCCATCAACCTCGGTTCCAATGAGCTCATTTCGGTCAACGAACTGGTCAGCATGGCGGAAGAAATTGGCGGGGTAAAGCTCCAGCGCAAGTATGATTTGACTGCGCCCAAGGGAGTCGCCGGCCGCAACAGCGACAACACCATGATTAAGAGCATCCTGAACTGGGAGCCTAGTACTCCGTTCCGCGAAGGACTGGCGAAGACCTACGCCTGGATTGAACAGCAGTATCAGGACCGAAAAGCCGGTAAAGTCACAGTTCGAGAGAACTATTTAGCGGCGGGTCCCCATGCACACACTGCAGGTCACTGAAATCACTTCGATCATCAGCGAAATTCCCTATCGAATGGCCTTTGCCGGCGGTTGGATCGATCAACCGTTCGTTTCGAAACTGAACCCTACTCCACCGGGTTCCATGGTGGTGGTCGGTCTGGAGCCCACCTTCCGGTACATGGATCGCTGCGGAATGGCAACCAGTACGCGCGAGGTGGCGCGCAAGCTGTGGAACGGCAAACTGCCGAATGGAGATCCCAGGGAACTTACCCGCGAGCTGTATGAGGCAGAAAACAAGGGCAAGCCGGAGCCCTCCGGTTCGCAGGACATGGCGGGCTTGATTTACCCCGGAGTGAACAGGCTGGACTATGACTACAGCTACGAGGGCGGCTACTTCCCCGTGCACGTCGAATCCAACAATGATCCGAACGTCGCCCATTGGTTGGAGGACGTGATTCACATGGTGCCGGTCGCGCAGCGCCCCGACGGTTACAATCCCCTTGGGGAAAAGAACCTCGACCCGAAGTGGATCCAGAGGCTGGGCGAGACGGGTAAGCAATGCTTTGATGCCATTGTGGCGAAAGACTGCAAGGCGCTGGGCGCCTCTATGAATGAGTGCATGGAGTGCTGGGAGACGATTCTGCCCCACACCGTCAGGCACCCGGCCGTCACCGTGGACTTGGCGGGAATCCTGGGTTACTACCAGTCCCGGTATGCCGGAGCCATGTACTCCGGGTGTGGCGGCGGATATCTCTACGTTGTATCCGACGAGCCGGTGCCCGGGGGAATCCGTGTGAAGGTCAGGTACTCAAAGAAGGATGACTGACGCAAAGACAGTTGTGGTGGCCGGTGGTTTTGACGATTTCAAGTCCCAGCACGTTCGCTTGCTCGAGGAGGCTTCGAAGCTCGGGGGCGTGCGCGTTCTCCTTTGGTCAGACGAGACCGTGCGTGCCCTGGAAGGCCACCCCCCGAAGTTTCCTCAGGAGGAGCGGTTATATCTGCTCCAGGCTGATAGGTATGTCAACGAGGTAAGGCTAGTGATGGGGCAGGTGGACCAAGACTCCATACCACAGGTCGGCGGAATCAATCCTGAAATCTGGGTTGTGGAGGAGGCGAGCGACAATCCCCGGAAGCGGGCCTACGCCGAATCACACGGTGTTGAATATCGTGTTTTCAAGAAGAAAGACCTGGGAGGCTTCCCGGCGTTGCCGTTCGATCCTAATGGCGAGCGGTCGTCACAAAAGCGGGTGATTGTGACCGGTTGCTACGATTGGTTTCACTCGGGCCATGTGAGGTTTTTCGAGGAAGTCTCCGGGTTGGGCGACCTCTACGTCGTGGTGGGGCATGACGTCAACATCAAGCTGCTGAAGGGCGAAGGTCACCCCATGTTTCCACAGGACGAGCGCCGCTATATGGTTCAGTCCGTGCGTTTCGTCAAGGTGGTCCTGGTATCTTCAGGATGCGGCTGGATGGATGCCGAACCGGAGGTTGCCATCATCAAGCCGGATATATACGCGGTGAACGAAGACGGTGATGTGCCGGAAAAGCGCGCCTTTTGCAAAGAGCACGGCATTGAATACGTGGTTTTGAAACGCACCCCCAAAGAAGGCTTGCCGAGACGGCTGAGCACCAACCTGCGGGGATTCTGAACCCGAATTCCGAAGTTCGACGGAGCCCGCCGTCTTTTTCAAACGCCTGTCATTCTGAGCGTGTATAGCCGAAAACCGCTATCCGTGATGTCAGAAACGAAGCGCATCATAAAGTGGGTCTACCCTCTCCGAAGGGGAGAGGGTGGACCGCGACGGCGCTTTCACCAGCCGTCGCGGGCCGGGTGAGGGGTTAGTTGCGGGGCGAGGACGGATCAGACAGGCCCGGCCCAAGCTGCTCAATGGAAACGAGTAATGCGTCCAGTTTCTGGAGAGCCCGCCGCTTTTTGGCGGGCGCTCCCGCTGCGCCGGGACTGCAGTTGTCTTTTGCGCTTGGCGGAGATTCCACGGGGAGCAAACAAGGCGTGCCGCTGGCCGCGAAGAGGTGTAAAATGACGCCCGCTGTTTCAGTTGAATCATGGTCGCCGCTCATCGCGACCTTTTGGGGGAGAAGGATGTACCGAATTGTGAAGTGGCTTGCGATCAGTTTGCTCTGTTCCGTCTCTCTGGGCCTTGCTGAGGAGATGACCGAAGGCCGCCTGATGCGCTTTCCGGACATTTACAAGGACAAGATTGTTTTCAGTTACGGTGGGGATCTGTGGTTGGGCTCGACTTCCGGCGGTGCGGCACGGCGGATCACTTCTCATCCGGGCCTGGAATTATTCCCAAAGTTCTCGCCTGACGGCAAATGGATCGCCTTCTCGGCACAGTACGATGGCAACTTCAACGTCTACGTTATTCCGTCGGAAGGCGGCGAACCCAAACAACTCACGTTCTTGCCGGATGTAGTGAGCATGCCCGAGCGCATGGGTCCGAACAACATGGTCATCACTTGGTTCCCGGACAGCAAGCGCATCTTATTCCTTTCCCGCCGCGACACCTATAACGATTGGTTCGGGCGGCTCTTCAGCGTGAGCATCGATGGCGGCCTGCCGGAGCGGCTTGCTCTTGATAAAGGCGGGCTCACCTCCTTTTCGCCGGATGGCACGAAGATCGCCTATAACCGCATCTTCCGCAATTTCCGCACCTGGAAGCGCTACATGGGCGGTATGGCCCAGGACATCGCCATCTACGACTTCAAGAACAACACCTACGAGCGCATCACGGATTATCCCGGCACAGATACTTACCCCATGTGGCACGGCGACACGATTTATTTCGGTTCTGACCGAGGTCCAGAGCACCGCATGAACCTTTACAGTTACAGCCTGAAGAGCAACCAGACTCGCCAGCTCACCAACTTCAAGGATTACGACGTCAACTGGCCCAGCCTGGGGCCTGACTCCATCGTCTTTGAGAACGGCGGCTTCCTTTACGTCTTCGACCTGAAGACCGAGAAGCCGCGCAAGCTAACGGTGTACCTGGCTGGTGACCGTCCCCTGGCGCGAAAGCATTGGGCAGGAGTCGCCGGGTTGATCACGGACTTTGGCATCTCCCCCGAGGGCAAGCGCGCCGTCTTCACCGCCCGCGGAGACATCTTCACCGTGCCCGCCAAGGACGGCAGCATCCGCAACCTGACCCAGACGCCCGGCATCCACGAGAAATACGCGGCATGGTCGCCGGACGGAAAATGGGTCGCCTACTTTTCCGACCGCACGGGTGAAGACGAGCTTTACCTCATGCCGCAAGACGGCATGGGGAAGGAAATCCGCATCACCAGCGATGGCAAGGTGTTCAGATTGCCTCCCGTCTGGTCGCCCGACAGCAAGAAGTTGCTGTTCGCGGATAAAGAAACGCGGCTCTTCTATGTGGATATCGAGGAGAAGAAGCCTGCGCAAATCGACAAGGGCAAGTATGCCGACCTGACCGATTACAATTGGGCTCCGGATAGCAAATGGGTGGTCTACGCCAAGGCCGCGGAGAATCAAAACCAGGTGATTTACCTTTATGCGCTGGCCGACAAGAGAATCACACCGGTCACGACGAGCTTCACAAACAGTTGGAACCCGGTGTTCGACCCCTCGGGTAAATATCTCTATTTCCTTTCGAACCGTGACTTCAACGAAGTATTGGGCGTTTATGACGTCGAGTTTTCAAATCCTAAGGCAACGCGCGTTTATGTGGTGACGCTGCGTTCCGACCTGCCATCGCCATTCGCTCCCAAGAGTGATGAGGCCGGTGCAAAGAAACCCGAAAGCCCCGCGGCGGAGAAAAAAGAGGAGAAGAAGCCCGGGGAAGCCCCGGCGGGAAGAGAGGTCCCGAAGGACTTCCGCATTGACCTGGCGGGCATCGGCGAGCGCGTCGTGGGCTTGCCCACTCCTGCGGAAAACAGCGGGACGCTGAACGTTGCGGAGGGCTTTGTGTATTACGTGTCGATGCCCGTCTCCGGTCTCGCGGGGCCGTTGCCCGGTGAAGCGCCAGCCATCCACGCTTACGACATGAATGAACGAAAGGACAGCGTCTTAATCACTTCAGCGACCAGCTACGCGCTCTCCTTTGACGGCAAGAAGCTCCTCTATGCTGCGCCCCGAGGAGGAGGCGGCGGTGAAGCGGAAGGGATGCCGGGGCCGCAGACCTTCGGTATCATCGACGCCAAGCCCGAGAAGGAACCCCATAAAGCCGGCGAAGGCGCGCTGAATCTAGCTTCGATGCGCCTGGAAGTCGATCCGCAAGCCGAGTGGAAGCAAATCTTCAACGAGGTGTGGCGGCAGGAGCGTGATTATTTCTTTGAGCCCGCAATGAACGGCGTCAACTGGGAAAAGGAGCGTGAGCGGTACGCTCCGCTGCTGCCTTACGTGGCCGACCGGTACGACTTGACCTATGTCCTGGGCGAAATGATCGGGGAGCTTTCCAACTCCCACACCTATGTGGGAGGTGGCGACTACCCGGATTTGAAACCTATTAACGTGGGCGTGCTGGGCGCAGATTTTGAAACTGACACCGCGCACGGGCTCTACCGCTTCAAGAAGATTTATTCCGGAGAGAACTGGGATGCCGCGCTGCGCTCGCCCCTTACCGAGCCCGGAGTGGATGTGAAGCCGGGCGACTATCTGCTGGCCGTAAACGGAAAGTCCTTGCGCGCCCCACAGAACCCTTACGAATTGTTTATCAATATGGTGAATGAGAACATCACGCTGACCGTGAACTCGAAGCCCAGCGAGGAAGGGGCGCGGAAAGTGGTGGTGAAACCCATCGGGAGCGAATATCCCCTGCGTGAACTCGACATGATCGTCTCCAACCGCACGAAGGTGGAAGAGGCCACCGGCGGGCGGGTGGGATACGTCTACATTCCCAATATGGGTGCTGAAGGGTTAAACGAATTTGTGAAGCAATTCTTCCCGCAGATCCGCAAGGAAGGCCTGATCTTCGACGTGCGCTACAACGGCGGCGGCTTCGTGGACCAAATCATTTTTGAGCGCCTGCGCCGTGTGCTGGCGGGGATGGATTCAGCCCGCAACTTCGAGAGCGGCACCACTCCGGATGTGGTGTTCCATGGTTACATGGCCTGCGTCACCAATGAGTATGCCGCCTCCGACGGGGATTTCTTCAGTTATTTCTTCAAGAAATACAAGCTGGGGCCGCTCATTGGCATGCGCACCTGGGGAGGCGTGCGAGGCATTCGCGGTTCTATACCTCTGATGGATGGCGGCTACGTAACGCGACCGGAATTCTCGCTCTATGGCTTGAATAGCGAGTGGCTGATTGAAAATCGCGGCGTGGCCCCGGATATCGAGGTCGATAACCGCCCGGATTTGGTGATGCAAGGGCGCGATCCGCAGCTTGAAAAGGCGATCGAGTTGGTGATGAAAGAGATCCAGGAACACCCCAAGAAGCTGCCTCCGCGCCCCGCCGATTTACCGGCCTACCCTGCCGGCCCAGGCTAGCAGGCGATCATGGAAAGCGCCGGCCGGCGCAGGACGGCAACTGGAAAATCGGCGTGAGGCTGGCCCAATCGAACCGTTGAAAGCAAAGGGCCTGCGCTGCGACGTTCGCGAGAGCGCCCGCTCACTGTCATGCTGAGTCCCGACTTGTCGGGACGAAGCATCTCGCCCTGCTGTTTGTCGGCGGAAAAGTCCAGGGCCAGATTCTTCGCTCCGCTCCGCTGCGCTCAGAATGACAGCACGGCAGACGAGTCCACGGATGTCACGCTGTCGTCCTGGAGGGCCCGCCGCTTTTGTTGGCGGGATCAGGATGACACTCACCCCGTGCGGAACCCTGCGCCTGGGCTTCTTTCCGCAACCCGCCCGTTGACTAGGCGTATCAAATCGTATAAATATGAGCTCGTAACCATATTGAACGGAGGCAATCTTGTATGGAACTCCTCCATGTCCCGGAAGCTGCGCGGGAGTTGGGCGTGAGCTATCCGACTTTGAAGCAATGGATCTACAAGCGAAAGATCAGGACCGTGACGACACCAGGGGGCCATCATCGCGTGCCGCGTTCGGAGGTTGACCGCCTGCTTTTTCAAAGAGGCGAGCGAGGGCAGGGCGGAAAGGCGACTTCTGCGGCTCAGCCTGCGCCCGCCGGGCCGATTTCGGGTATCGGGGCGGGGCTCGAGCATGTGATCAGCGGGCGAAATCAGTTGGTGGGGCGCATCATCAGGCTGCAAACGGTTGGCCTGCTGACCAAGGTGGTGCTGGATGTGGGAGGGCAATCCATCACCTCCATCATTACCAGCGACGCCTCCCGGGACCTTGATCTGAAGGTGGGAGAGACGGCAGCGGCGCTCATCAAGGCTACTGAAGTGATGATCATCCGGCCCCTGCAGAGGAGGCCTTGAGCTTTGGGCGTTGCAGCTAACGTGGAGTCACGCGGCGGGCGGTGGCCCCTGACGCGTTGGGATGTGGCCGGTGCGTTCGGCGACATCGGGGTGCTGTTTCCAATCGCGATCGCCCTCATCTCCCTGAATCACGTGAATCCCACGGCGGTGTTTCTTGCCGCCGGCGTCACTTATGTTTTGGCGGGCCGCTATTTCCAAATCCCTATGGCCGTTCAGCCCTTCAAGGCCGTAGCGGCGATTGCACTGGCCATGGGGCTTCCCCCCTCGTCGATCGCCAGCGCCGGACTCCTGATGGGAGCGCTGCTAGGGTTGGTCGGAGTTACCAACCTCGCCACCAGGCTTGCCAAGCTGTTCACCCTACCCATTGTCAGGGGCATTCAATTGGGTCTAGGGCTCTTGCTGGCGCGTGAAGGCTTGCGACTGATGTTGAGCCCGAGCTCCACGGTGGTCTTGGGGGCAGGCCGAACGGTCGCCCCTTGGGAAATCGGGCTCGGCGGAGCCCTTCTTTTGCTGGCCTTTCAAGGCTCGCGTCGCCTTCCGGCGGCTTTGGTCCTGTTGACGGCAGGGATCACGCTTGGGCTCACGGCGCAATGGGGCAAGCTACCCGCGCTTGGCTGGGGACCACTGCCGCTCACTCTCCTGCACCCACATCTTGCCGAACTTCGATGCGTTTTGCCATTGCTGGTGGTCCCGCAATTCGCGTTGACCTTTGGCAACTCCATCGTGGCAACCGAGAACACCGCCCGGATTCTCTATGAGGCGCAGGCTCGCCGCGTCACGGTGCGCGGATTGTGCATCAGCATTGGCCTGGTAAATCTGCTCAGCGGGATGATTCAGGCCCCGCCACTCTGCCACGGCTCAGGAGGGGTCACCGCACATTACAAATTTGGCGCGCGGAATCCCAGGTCCAGTTACGTTATCGGCGCGGTTTGCATCCTTCTGGCCTTGTTTGGCCGCGCGGCCGTGGACCTTTTGAAACTAATCCCCGCCCCCGTCTTGGGAGTGTTGCTGGCTTACGTGGGAATCCAACACGCGGCTTATTTGCGCGACATCCTTAAGCGCCCGCAGCTTCTTATTATTGCCGCGTGCGTGGGAGTGGTCTCACTCCTAACTACCAACCTTATGTGGGGTTTCCTGGCAGGATTTCTTCTCCAGAGCATCCTGTGGACGATTCAAAAAACAAGAGAGAAGAGGAGTCCATAGGCAGCCCTTCTGCCAATCAGAAAACTCTGGCGTGATTGGCCCCAAACGTGTATACTAGAAAGACTTGATCAGTTTTTGTGACCGAGAAGCGGAGAAGTAGGGTGGCCACAAAATCATTGGTTTTGTGGCTTTTTTGCTTTTGGCGTTTGGTTGCGAGAGCAGAACAAGAGAATCTACAGAATTAAAAGGAACAACGAAACATATGGAGAAGGAACAAGGCAAGGTAAAGTGGTTCAACAACGCG
>JBEKUR010000217.1:0-9783 GCA_049514855.1 Terriglobia bacterium | reverse complement strand
TGCTGGAAAAAATCGCCCGTGAAGTTTCAGCAGGGTATCAGCGGATCAAGGTGAAGGTTAAGCCGGGTTGGGATATCAATGTTCTGGACCGCATCCGCACAAAGTTTCCTCGTATCGCCCTGATGGCCGATGCGAATTCCGCTTACACGCTCGCCAACCTGGCGCACCTGAAGCAATTCGATCGGTTCTACTTGATGATGGTTGAGCAGCCGCTGGGCTGGGACGACATCATCGATCACGCCAAGCTGCAAAGGGAAATGTCCACGCCGATTTGCCTGGATGAGTCGATCCACAGCGCCGACGACGCGCGGAAGGCTATCGAAATCGGCGCCTGCAAGATCATTAACGTGAAACTCGGCCGCGTGGGGGGCTTAACGTCGGCCAAACAAGTTCATGATGTGTGCCGGGCAAGAAACATTCCGGTTTGGTGTGGCGGGATGCTGGAGTCAGGAATCGGGCGGGCTCACAATATTGCCATGTCCGCGCTGCCCGGATTCACCCTGCCGGGAGACGTTTCTGCCAGCAAGCGATACTGGGCGGAGGATATCATCGACCCGGAGGTGACCGTGACCGTGCAAGGAACCATTCACGTCCCCCAGGCGCCCGGGCTGGGATATGAGCCCAACCTCGACCGAATCGAAAAAGTGACAGTAAGAAAGGAACTGTTTGGGTAGTACGCTGGCCAAAGAAGTTCAACACGCTTCCGCAAAGGCCCATGGCCACAGCCACGCCTTGATGCATATTCTCCTGTTCTGGGGGACAGTGTTTTGGGCCTCCAATATCGTGGCAGGAAAAGAGGCTGTAACCGGTTTGGGGGCAATGGGGTTGGCGCAGTTGCGCCTGGCGGGTGCTGCCATCCTTTTTGGGGCGCTGTTCCTGGCATGGCGGGGACGGCCTGAGTTGCGTTTGAGCGGGCGCGAATGGCTTGTCCTCACAGTTGTCGCATTCAATGGGATGACACTCAACCAGATTTGCTTCATTAACGGCTTGGCTTGGACCTCCGTGGCGCACACCGGGCTCATCGTGGCGCTGGGTCCAGTCATGGTGCTGGCGCTTTCTTGCCTGATGCGGTTGGAGCCATTAACCCTGCCCAAGTTCCTCGGCATGCTGATCTCCTTCGGGGGAGTAGCTACCCTGACGCTCGGCGGAGTGGAGAAGGGGAGCGCGGCCCACTGGCAGGGAGACCTGATTGTGTTAGCGGGCAGCGTCTCATTCGCTTACTACACGATTCAGGTAAAAGGAATAGCGCATCGGTACGACGCGCTTACTCTTAACACCTTGACGTTCGCGATCGGTTCCTTGCTGATGATCCCGTTTGCCGCTCGCTCAGTTCTCAATATCCGCTGGGCCAACGTGACCCTCGCCGCCTGGGGTAGCCTGGCATTCATGGTCGTCCTGGGTACTGTAGTGGCCTACCTTTTCTACGCGTTCGCTCTTACCGAACTTTCCGCGTCACGTGTGGCAGCCTTCGCGTACCTCCAGCCGGTTGTGGCGGCGCTTCTGGGGGCATGGCTGCTTGGGGAGAGGATCACACTGCGGGTCGTCGCCGGCGGCGGACTGATTCTGTTGGGCGTGTACTTGGCCGAGCGCGAACGTGGGGAGGAAGGCGACAGCTTGATTAGGCGCGGTCAGGCAATAACCGTCCCACCCTCCAATCGAAACCCCCTCACCCCCGGCCCCTCTCCCCCAAGGTGGAGAGGGGAGAGTTGATTCGATTTCTATTCCCCTCGGTCCGTCAGCCGACGGACGGGTGAGGGGGTTGTTGGGCGCCCAATGCGAAAGTTATTTCGTGACGACATCTTAGCTGGCAAGCTGAGGAAAGAAGCTGGTCTAGTGTTGTTGCGGAGTGAGCCCCGGAGAAGAAACCAACCGTGAGGAAGCGAATCGCGGTTATTCCTGGAGACGGGATTGGGATCGACGTGACGGCCGAAGCGGTGAAGGTTTTGGAAACCCTGCTCAAGTTGCGCGCCCTGGAACTTGTGACGTTCGACTGGGGAGCTGAGAAGTACCTACGCACGGGAGTCACGCTGCCGGAAGGTGCGTTGGAAAGTCAGGAGTCAGAAGCCAGAAGTCAGGAGTCAGGAGTCAGGAGACAGAAGAGAAGGGGTCAGAGCACAGGTATCAAGAGCCAGCGGGTTGGCAGAGGCGCGACCCACCGTGGCGGGACCACCGCCCTCTGCTTACTGCCTACTGCCTACGTTCTGTCTTCTGACTCCTGACTCCTGACTTCTTCTCTCCTTGGAACAACTCAAGGCAGGATTTCGACCACCGGGCCTCTTTTGGCGGGCCGGAATGCCACCGCAAGGAAGAGGCCCATCACGAATCCTCCGACGTGGGCCCACCAAGCCACCCCGCCACCCGTGGCGGACTGAATCGCCAGCATCTGGTAGCCCGTAACGAACTGGATCAGGAACCAGTAGCCAAGCACCAGGATGGCGGGTAGCTCGACCGTCCAAAAGAAGAAGATCAAGGGGATGAGAGTCGTAATGCGGGCTCGTGGAAAGCTGACGAAGTAGGCGCCAAGCACTCCCGCGATAGCTCCGCTCGCTCCGATGGTGGGCATGCGGGACCCCGCGTTGAGGATGATGTGAAGAATTGCTCCCGCCAAACCTGAAAGTAAGTAGAGACACAGAAACTTGAAATGACCAAAGCGGTCTTCCACACTCCTCCCGAAGACAAAGAGGAAGAGCATGTTCCCGAGGAGATGGAGCCATCCCCCGTGCAGGAACATGGAAATGAAGATCGGGGCAAGAAAGCCTGCGACTGTCAGGTTTGCAAATCCATAGTGTGTGACATATCGCGCCGGAACGATCCCAAAGAGGAACACCAGCCGGTCGATGTCGCGGCCTTGCGCGAGTTCAAAGAAGAAGACCCATACATTGGCGATGATGATGGCGAGAGTAATAAACCAGAAGCTCCGCCGCCGGATGTGGTCGGTGAGGGGAACCATAGACCGACCATTTTACATGGGGAAGGTCATAGTGCCCACGGGAAAAGCACCGGTATCGTGGTGTCTTTGCAGGCGACTCTCCCTTCCTGAACGACTGTATAAATGTATCGTCCTTGTCGCGGCAAAAGTAGTTGGCGGGTCGGGGGCGCGGCCCGCCAAATTAGCTTCCAAATCTTCAGCAGCGGCGCTCAGCGTGAGGTGTCATTGATTGAAAACGAGGACCTCGCTCGATCCAGCGAAGCGAATCTCACTGATGGTGTTCGTCCCATCCGAGGCGGTGTCGTAGAAAACCATAGTGGAGTTGTACTTCTTGCCACGGTCCTCGAGTCTGCCCTCTGTTGAGAGAACAACTTTGTGATCCTGCGCGAATTCTACGACTGCTTGAGGGTTGTGAGCTTCCCACTGTACAACGTATTTACCTGCCGGAAGAGTTTTGCCGCTCAGAACGGCATCATGGGTAAGGGCCACAGTCCGCGAGTTTTTGGCTAAGCCTGGAATGCCGCATGCGAGAAGCAGAGCTGCGGTGAGAATTGATGTGCCGAGATACTTTCTGATATCCATTGGATCCTCCTTTGTTGCTGGTTGGTCTTCGTTAATCCGAGCGGCCGAGCCCTCAGACCACGCCTGCATATTTCCCCGGTCGCTTCTTGCGTTTAGGTTGCGAATACTCTTATGATCGTGGGGGGTTAAATGAGAAGCGGGGGCCACAAGGCCTCAAGCCTTTCCCAGGGATTCTCTTCGCCCAGGCCGCCAAACCTTCAGCGAAGAGAGTCCATTTAACCCCTTACGTTTTCTTGCCCGCTCACCACCTTAGGCGTGATGAGTCGGTTTTCGTTCACTAATCTCCTGAAACCGTCGGCTCAGTGCTGGTTTCCTTTTCTTAGACGCGCGCTGAACAATTCGGTTAGCTTTCCTCATTCAGCACCCAGTGAGCACTTCTCACGCCTTGGCCTATGGTCTGTCGCCCGCCACGACGGGCTGTGCAAAGGACCTTACTCTTGACTCCGAGGCTTTCACAAATATGTCATGCAGCCTGGCGACAAGGCGCGTTGACGGTCTGCAGGAACGTGGATATACTCAGTTTGCGGGGCAATAGGGTGTTGGTGGCGGGGCGAATCGATTTTTCCCTCCCGTGCGCTTGTGCAATCAGCGCAAGCCTGCCGTGTGGTACTTCATGAAGCCCACTGCTTTGGTTCGCGCACTCGTGAGTATCCTGGGCCGGGACGCTGTTCTGTGGCGACCTGAGGACCTTATGCTTTACGAGTACGATGGTCTTTCTTCGCTTCGTCCACCCGATGTGGTCGTTTTTCCACGAACTACGGAACACGTAGTCCAGGTGGTGAAGTTTGCAGCCAGTCGGAAGCTCTTGGTCGTTCCCCGTGGTGCGGGGACAGGTTTGAGTGGGGGCTCGCTTCCTTGTCAGGGTGGGATCCTCATGGTTTTCTCGAGGATGAAGGACATCGTTGAAATCGACATCGAGAACCAACGTGCCAGAGTACAACCCGGCGTAGTCAATCTCGATCTATCCTTGGCAGTCTCAGATAGCGGTTATTACTTCGCACCGGACCCTTCCAGCCAGAAGGCCTGCACCCTGGGTGGAAACGTCGCCGAGAACGCAGGGGGGCCTCATACTCTTTTGTACGGTGTGACGACCAATCACGTTTTAGGACTGGAAGTGGTATTGCCGACTGGCGAAGTGATTCATACCGGCGGCAAGTTTTGGGACCGTCCTGGTTACGATCTTACTGGTTTGTTCGTTGGGTCCGAGGGGACTCTTGGGATCGTGACGGAGATAACCGTTAGGTTGATGCGCAAGGCGGAGACGGTGGCAACACTGCTGGCGGTTTATGACCGCGTGATCGACGCCACGCGTACGGTGGCGGCAATTACCGCACGCGGCATCACGCCCGCCGCCCTGGAAATGATCGACGGTTTCACACTGCGCGCCATCGAGGAAGCTACGCATGCAGGCTATCCGATGGATTCAGCCGCAGTTCTCTTGATTGAGGTTGAAGGGCTCAGAGAAGCCGTTGAAGAAGACGCGCTGCAAATCGAGTCGGTTTGCCAGGAGAACCGGGCGCGGCAAGTTCGCCGGGCAAAATCGGCAGAAGAACGCGATCTTCTCTGGAAGGGAAGAAAGAACGCCTTCGGAGCTCTGGGACGAATAAGCCCAAGCTATTATGTGCAGGATGGAGTGATTCCCCGTACACGTCTGCCCGAAATGCTGGAGTTTATTGGGCAGGTCGGGACTAAGTACAGAGTGAAGATTGGGAATATATTCCATGCGGGTGACGGAAACCTTCATCCGATTATCCTGTTCGACCCTCGCGATGCGGATGAATCCAGACGGGTTCGTGAGGCCGCCCAGGAAATCCTTGCCAAATGTATTGAAATGGGCGGTTCGATCACCGGCGAACATGGTGTGGGCATTGAGAAGATTAACCTGATGCCCCTCCTCTTCACGGCGGATGACCTGGACATGATGCGAAAGATCAAAGGGGTTTTCAACTCGGAGGGGCTTTTCAACCCTGGGAAGGTCTTTCCTACAGGCAAGATGTGCGGCGAATTGCGTATCGAGGCGGGCGTAGGAGGCGTTCTGTGACCACGGCTGTGGAATCCGTCCATCTGGCCCTCGCAGCCATCGTGGGTGAATCGCATGTTGTTTCAGAACCCACAGCCTGCAAGGCGATGGCGGTAGGAGGGAGGGTTCCCCAGTACGTCGTGGACCCACCTACCGCGGAGAGTGTTGCCGCGGTGCTGAAGTTCGCTGCTGACCGTGACCTCGCTGTGATCCCTCGCGGCAACGGCACCAAGCTCCCCATAGGCAGCCCGCCCCGCCGTTACGACCTTGCCTTGTCACTCAAAGAATTGAACCATGTCTGGCATTTTGAACCGGCGGACCTGACGACCAGCGTTGAAGCTGGGATGAAGCTGGGGGACTTCCAGGACTTTCTGGGTGGCGAGGGGCTTTGGCTCCCCTTGGACCCGCTCGGTGGGGCAAGGGCAAGCATAGGGGGCATCCTGGCAACGAACTCGGCGGGACCGTTACGCCTTCGTTTTGGCTCACCACGTGACATGGTGCTCGGAATAAAGGTTGCCACGGCAGAAGGGAAGTTGATCAAGAGCGGCGGCCGTGTGGTGAAGAACGTAGCGGGATACGATCTTTGCAAGCTCCTCGTGGGTTCTTACGGGACGTTGGGAGTGATCGTGGAAGCCAGCTTCAAACTGTTTCCGCGCCCCGCTACGCGCGCCACATTCGTGCTTCAACCGGGGACACTCGGTCTGGCTCGAGACTTGCGCAGGCGAATCCTGAACTCGCCTCTGGAACCCCTGTGCATGGTCCTCTTTAATACTGAGGCCTCGAGCCTTCTCCAGAACGGGCCGCCTTCAGGAGATGCACAAGGACTGGAACTCTGGATAGAAGTTGGTGGCTCGCCGAGAATCCTGGAGAGGCACGCCAGGGATCTCGCCGAAATGGGACGATCCATGGGCGTCCCGAGCCGCCAGTTGAATGAGCAAACGGCGGAGAGTTGCTGGCTTCGGTTAAGAGACTATGAGCAATTGTTTGCGGACTCTTTCCCCCACGTCATGGTTCTGAAGGCTACGCTGCCGATTGCCAGCTCCGAGGAATTTCTCAGCTTTGCGCAGCAGGTGGCTGAGGGTGAAGAGGTGAAGATGGCCAGCTTTGCGCAGGTGGGCGTTGGCATAGTGCACCTGGGCTTATGGGGTGTGAAGCTCGGAACCGCCGCTGACCGCCTGGTGACGAATACTCGTAAAGCTGCTGCAAGCCTGGGGGGAGCGCTGGTGGTGGAGCAATATCCAAACGGCTTTAATGCGGAACGAGACGTGTGGGGCCCGGGGGGCGACCATCTGGAAGCCATGCGAAGACTGAAGGCGGCGTGGGATCCCAAGGACATCCTTTCCCCGGGCAGGTTTGTAGGAGGGCTTTAGGCAGAAGGCAGCTATCAGCTTTCAGCAGGCAGAAAGCAGAACGCAGAGCTAACGAACCTGTCATTCCGAGCGAAGCGAGGAATCTCGCCCTGAAACAACGGCAATGCGAGATTCCTCGCTTCGCTCGGAATGACAGGCAAGAGGGGAGCTATTGAGCACGACGGATACGCGGAAAAAAGTCGAGGGGAACGGTAGCGGGTACGGCGCAGGTGAAGCCCCCCGTTGGGCGGACTACTCCCGGTGCGTTCGTTGCGGCCTTTGTCTGAATGCCTGCCCCACTTATCGCGAACTTGGCTTGGAAATGGATTCGCCCCGCGGGCGCATCTATCAAATGGTTCAGGTGGAACGGGGCCGGTTGCCTCTTGGCGAGAGCTTCGTGCGGCACATCGACCTCTGCCTGGATTGTCGCGCTTGCGAAACCGCGTGCCCGTCGGGCGTCGAGTACGGAAAGCTGGTGGAGGTGGCGCGAGGGCAAATCGAGAAGTATTACAAGCGGCCCCCTCTTGCCGCTCTTTTGAGGAAGCTCTTCTTCTACGAACTCCTCCCTTACCGCCAAAGGCTGGAAGTGGCAGGGAAGATTCTACGTTTCTATCAAAGGTCCGGGTTGGAGAGGCTGGTCCTTGCGTCTCGCCTCCTCAAGCTCTTGCCGTGGAACTTGGACCGCGTAGCGGGACTGGCGCCACGGATGGAAAAACCGTTCTTTACGGAGCGCCTGGGCACAGTGGTTCCTGCTGTTGGGACTCGCCGTTACAGGGTGGCGTTCTTTGCCGGGTGTATCGCCAACCTATCCTTTGCGCGGCTGAATGATGCGACGCTGCGCGTGCTCGCCAAGAATGGATGTGAGGTGGTCATTCCCGCTGAGCAGGGATGCTGCGGCGCGCTGCATGTCCACGCGGGTATGCGCGACCTGGCGCGCGAGCTGGCCAAACGGAACATCCGCGCCTTCCTGGCCGATGGGTTTGACGCGGTCATTACGAACGCGGCGGGCTGTGGCTCGGTTTTGAAGGAATATCCGCTTCTCTTTCAAGAAGACGACCGGGACTATCTTGAGCCGGCTCAGGCCTTTTCCGGGAAGCTTCGAGATGTGACGGAATTCCTGGCAGGTATTGACTTCAATAAGGAATTCGCGGTAACTAAAGTACGGGCGACTTATCAGGACTCCTGCCACCTGGGTCATGCGCAAAGAATTCGGTCGGCGCCGAGGAAGTTGCTGGCGGCAGTACCGGGGCTGGAGCTTGTCGAATTGAAGGAATCGGAGCTCTGTTGTGGAAGCGCCGGGATTTACAACGTGGTTCACAACGACTTGGCGGAAAAACTTCTCCAGAATAAAATGCGACGGATTGAGGAGACGAAAGCCGACCTTATCCTGACGGCGAATCCCGGCTGCCTGCTCCAGTTGCGTGCCGGTGTTTCGCGCGCTGGAGGCGAACGTCGGGTGCTCCATGTTGTAGAACTACTGGACGAAGCGTATCGGGCCTTAGGTAGCGCGGACCTCCGCTTTTGAGGTCCGCGGCTCTTATCTAGAAACGCTTATAACCTGGGGGCATACGACGGCGTTACAAGCTGTGGAGAAACGCTTCCAGCCTTTCATTCTGGGCGCTGTGTCGGTATCATTCCGAGCGCAGCGAGGAATCTCGCTCTGTTTTTTCTAGAGCTCCGATCTACCTCAGCGCAGAGCGAGATTCCTCTCCCGCGACTGCGGGATCGGAATGACACCCGTAGGTTGTAGAAACGGTCCCTGTCTGACTCGAATTGGGAACGAGGTGGTGAAAATGGCTACGAAGACGCCGGTAAATGTGAACAACGTATTGGATCCGACGGATGCTCCTGGGAAGCATCACTTGCAGGATTATGAGGCCGCTTACAAGAGCTTCAGGTGGGAGGATGTTCATAAGGAGTTTGATTGGAGCCAAACCGGTAAGGTGAACATGGCGCATGAGGCCATCGACAGGCACTTGACCCGAGGCCGGCGGAATAAGCTGGCTCTGATTTATACCGACCGCGAATATACGGTGAGGCTCACTTTCGAGGACCTCTCGCTTCAGTCGAATCGCTTTGCCAACGTCCTAAGGAAGCTCGGAGTTGCAAAAGGGGACCGCGTCTTTGTGTTCCTGGGGCGTCGGCCGGAGCTTTATATCGCCATTCTTGGAATCTTGAAAATTGGGGCCATCCCAAGCCCGCTTTTCGAAGCTTTTATGGAAGACGCGGTCCGCGATCGCATGGCGAACGCCGAAGCCGTGGCCCTGGTGACCTCTCCCGCGTTGCTGGACCGAGTCCCGCAATGGGAACTGCCGGCACTCAAGCACGTGATCCTGGTCGGCGCGGGTTCCGATGGATTGCCCCAGGGACATTATAGTTTCGAAGCGTTGGTGGAAGGGGCGGAGGACAAGACCGAAATCGAGTGGCTGACGCTGGATGATCCGCTGATCATCCACTACACCTCGGGTTCTACCGGCAAGCCCAAGGGCGTGCTCCACGTGCAGCGCGCCATGCTCGGCCATTTGATGACCGGCAGGTGGGTCCTCGACATTCAGGAAGACGATGTTTATTGGTGTACGGCAGACCCCGGCTGGGTAACGGGCACCTCCTACGGAATTTTCGCGGCTTGGTTGAATGGAGCGACCAACCTGGTTCGCGGCGGCCGCTTTAACGCCGCGGAGTGGTACCGCACGATCGAACGGTTCCGGGTGAACATCTGGTATAGCTCTCCAACGGCATTCCGGATGTTGATGGCAGCCGGCGAGCAGGCGGCGAGGCAGTACGATCTCTCCTCCCTCAGGCACGTCCTGAGCGTGGGAGAACCCCTGAATCCGGAAGTCGTATGGTGGGGCTGGAAAACTTACGGGCGAAGGATCCACGATAACTGGTGGATGACCGAAACC
>JBEKUR010000216.1:0-9836 GCA_049514855.1 Terriglobia bacterium | reverse complement strand
AGCTCCATGGCGGTCTCGATGGCCTGGATGGCGGTTTCGAGTTGGCGGTCGTCGGGCTCGCGCGTGGTGACACGTTGCAACCACAGCCCGGGCTGCGCCGCCCAGCGCCAGAGCCTTCCCTGCGATTTTGCCGCAAAGCGGATGAATTCGTAGGAGACGCCGACGATCACCGGCAGGAGCGCGAGCCGGCCCACGAATCGCATGGCGAAGGAGCGAAAGGGCAGGAACATGTAAAGGACCATGGCGATGGCCATCACCACCAGTAGAAAGCTGGTCCCGCAACGCGGATGAAAGCGTGTACACGCGCGCGCCGTTGCCACGTCAATGGCCCCGCGCTGCTCGTACGCCCACACCACCTTATGCTCCGCCCCGTGGTACTCAAATAACCGCCGGATTTCCTTCCATTGCGACATGAAAAAGAGGAACCCAAGGAATAAGAGAATGCGAATTGTTCCGTCCAGCAGATTAAATATCAGCAGGTTGCCCGTTACCGGGTACCGGCGGCTGATGATTGTTGCCAGAGAAAGCGGCACATACTTGTAGAAAAAAATGAAGAAGCCCAGAGAGAACGCCAGGTTCGCCGCCAGAAGCCAGTTGCTCAACTCGACTTTCTTTTCTTTTTCGGCCGGCTTCCCCTCTTCCTCGAGCGCTTGTTCAGCGGAGTAGCGCAAGGCTCGGATTCCGAGCACCATTGCCTGGCCCAGGACCCCCAACCCGCGCAGGAGCGGGTATTTCAGCCAGGGGTGCTTTTCAGAAGGCTTTTCCAGGTAGTCTTTTGCCACCGCAATCCCGCCGCTGGGCTGGCGCACCGCCACGGCATAGCTGTGCGGGGAGCGCATCATGACGCCTTCGATGACCGCCTGGCCTCCCATCAATGCCTCTTCCGGCGCCTGGAGAAGCGGTAGCGCAACCAGACGGAACAAGGTGCGAAAGCGATTGCTCATGCTGGCAGGATGCTGAAAAATCTTTGTGAACATTGTCATTCCGACCCTGAGCGCAGCGAAGGGGAGGAATCTCGCTCTGGAAACGAAGGACTTGCGAGATTCCTCGTCGTCCCGCGGACGCGGGACTCCTCGGAATGACAGGCTAGACGGGTTTTTCAGCATCCTGCTAGTCGAAAACAATCCCATAAACCTTCCGACTCCTCACCCCACCGCATCTTCCACCATCGAAACCCTTGCTGTGGAGGCTAGTCCAATTTCCGGAGAAGCGCTCTCGACGCGCAACGGGCCGCATAAGATTAGATGCGCGCAGGGGAGCCATTGCTCAGCATAGCCGCAAAGAAAAGGGGTGTCAATTCGGGCACTTCGAGATCGTCCGAAGCCCGCCTAGGCGGGCGACAGCCTTTAGCCCACGGCGAAAGAAGGTGTGAAAAAATCGCGCTGTAGCGGCGGTCTATGACCGCCGCGTCTTAGAATCAATGACTTCGGCGCTCATAGAGCGCCGCTACAAATGGCCAATCCGATTTTTTCACGGCTTCGAAAGCCGTGGGAACGGAGAAGGCTCCAGAACGGTGTCAAGCCCCGCAAGGGGCGGCATCAGCGCGGCTCGGGACGCTGCCCGATGCTCCCTGCGGGCTTATGTCGCCCGCCGCGGCGGGCTGGAAGACGAGCGCTGCGCTACAAGTTCTTCCCTCAGTACTGACAACTGAGAACCGATGACTGACAACTGTTGCTCGCCCAACTCACGCGCCGAATTCTGCCCGTCCCAGTCGAGCGCCGGGGAAAGCGAGGAGTCATAGCGGTAAGTGACCGGCGGCTTTTTCTTCTTGAACTGCGCCTGCGTTCCCACATCCGGGCGCATAGGGCTTTCCGCTTCCGGGTGGCGATACGGTTCTGCGGGTTTGGCGCTGTTCCCTTTCTTGCCCCCAGCACGGCCTTTGCTTGTCAACATCTTTGATCCCTCGTCTTCAGCGGCTCCTCGATGAGCTTCCTAGCGGGATTATAGTCCTAAGTTATCCGTCTCACAAAGACAAACAGGCCGACGCCGGGGGAATCGCCTGCCCTATTGAAGTTCTGGGCGAGTGGCGCGTACGTCGTTTTGTGATTTATGCGACGTCTTGGCAATTGCGCTAGAATGAACAGGTGCCCCGGGAGCGGCACTCCGGGGTGCCATGATCGTGTACATGCCAAACGGCGACCTATACGCGCCACCCGCTTGTCGCCTATATGAGTGCAAATAATCTTCCGAAGGCGTATCATGCCGACAAGAGGTAGAATGTTCCGTGGCCCCGTCAACTAAAGAGCTGAAAATCCTATTACTTCGAGCAGGTAATCGATGTGCTTTTCCTGGTTGCGATGACGTCCTTGTAGATCCGGGTCCGGACCCTGAGAATCCCACCATTACAGGCCAGATTGCTCACATTGTAGCCGAAACGCTTGATGGTCCTCGCGGGTATGATCCCCTGCCACAGGAAAAGCGAGACGACCACACTAACCTCATGCTCTTATGTCCAAAGCATCATAGGATTATTGACGATAAGCCTCAATACTACACAGTTGAGCGTCTACGCCAATACAAAGAAGACCACGAATCAAGGGTTCCAGCTACAGCAGTCGATCTCGGGCTGGGAGAGACGCCAGAACCTCCTCAATCAGCGAAACGATTCAAAGAGACGGTCTACAGCACACTACTTCCGGTTCTAGCGATGCCCCGCTATGTATTCGGATTAGACTCGGGTTTTCACGACGGCGAGGAACCTAGAATCAGTCAGGGGTTGTCTAAAGGCCCTCCATCAAACGAACTATGCCCCATTCTAATTCGGGGGAACACGCTCTATGCGTTCAATGACCTCAGGAAGACTGATGGGCCTTTCTCACAAATAGTAGACCCTAGTAAAGCAAAGAGGTGGGAGAGTCATTCTTGGTGGACTGACCCTGACCGCCAGAGATGGTATGTAGACCTTCTCAATCGGTCTTTAAACAAACTTACAGGCCGGAAAGGTCTCAGGCTGGATAAGGTTCATCGTCGGTATTATTTTCAAGCTGATGAAAAGGGAAAGGAACTTGAAATCGCGTATCGGCCCCTAAATCAAAAGGCCCTGACGTCACGAAAGGTCGTTTGGCAACCGATCAGCAAAAGAACAGGACTGCCCCGCCCGCGATGGAACCACCTAGCCGTGGCGCTCAGGTTTATGCGCCTTGACCAGAACCATTGGTGCTTGAGTGTTCGGCCGGAAATGCGGTTGACGAAAGATGGCATTGAGCCGATAGAGAGCGAACTTGTCGGCCGGAACGTGACACGAATCAAGGCCCGTATGTTCAACTACGACCTCTTAGAGGAAATTAATTTCTGGCGGGACTACCTGAGCGACGGGAGGCCGAGGATAGTCCTTCACTTTGGCCCAGGTCAAAACCTTGTCCTTTCGACAACCATGATGTCTTCCGCAGTGGAGTGGCCCGGCATACCTGAGGAATATGCAAAACAGTTCGCGAACGTGGAATATGAAGAGGATCTCTTCTCTTCCGCTGAAAAGGCTGCATTGTTCGAAGAGTCTGAGGAAGCGAATGGCGACAGGGACGAGGAAGAGGCAGCAGAGGAGGACTTGGACAGCGATGAAGACTCGACTGCATAAGAACTCGGACTGGGCCACTCCAACAATCACCAGTCGTTACCTTGAGGAGGCGCCACTAGCTTTTGCAGGCGGACGCTACCACGTCGATCCAAAGGGTGGCATTGCGAGATTTGGTCCGAAATCCTTCGCTCCGCAAAGACGTCATCCGACTCGGATTCGTGCTGGCTTCATTGGCTCAGCGGAAACAATCGATAAAGCAGCGAAGTGGATCGAAGAGGCCGCGAAGGGTGTTAGAGGTGACGAAAAACATCCCGAGTTTCCTGGCTTTGACGAGGATCGCGGATTTTTCTCGAAGGTGGAGTATGACGGGAAATGGAACGAACAGATTACTCACACGGAGCTCGAATCCATATCGCAGACCCGCCCTGCACGCACTCGATTCGAGCGAGCAGTTCAACTCCTCGAAGACAAATTGCGGATTCTTGCACAAAAGGACCAAGCCCCGGAATACGTTGTGATCGCGATTCCGGATTCATTGAGGGGTAAATGCAGGGTTGTAGACTACAAAGACGCGAAGACAGGACATGTCCACCGCGATCTGCGGAGGGCTATCAAAGCCGCTGCCATGAAATATCGAATGCCCACGCAGTTGATTAAGCAGAGAACAATTGAAGGACTGGATGAGGACCACCCGTCTAAAATCGCGTGGAACTTCTTCACAGGCTTGTATTTCAAAGCGGGCGGAGTACCCTGGGGACCGGTAGGGTTGTTACCCGGAAGTTGTTACGTGGGGGTGAGCTTCTATCATTCGCTTGGTTCTGAGGCTCCAACCATGCAGACGAGCACGGTTCAAGCCTTCGATGAGAACGGAGACGGGTTAGTGCTTCGCGGTCCTGATTTCGAATGGGATTCGAACAAAAACAAAACGAAATCCCCCCACTTAAAGCTTGAACAGGCTTACTTGCTTATGGAGTTAGTTTTGAAAAGATATCATGAGGAAATGAAGCAAGCTCCGAAGCGAGTCGTCGTTCATAAAACTTCAAAGTGGTGGACTGAAGAGAAAGCGGGGTTTGAAGAATATTTACGAACCCGGGTAGATAAGTATGACCTCGTGTCGCTTCACCCCCAAAATTCATTCCGATTGATCACAGTTAATAAATATCCGCCGCTCCGGGGGACACATGCTGCAGTTGGTGATGTCGACTTCCTTTACACAACGGGTTTCATTTCTTCCCTGGGTCAATTCCACAGCATGCACGTCCCGTCGCCAATCCTAATATCGGACCACCTAGGATATGACACCCCTAGGGAGACGCTCCTTAAAGAAATTCTTGTGCTAACCAAAATGAATTGGAACTCCGCTCGCTTCGGCGGATTGCTTCCTGTTACGATCAGGTTCTCCCGGCTCGTGGGTGATATTTTAAAAGAGATTCCGGGCGATAGAGAACCACTGCCACAACTAAAATTCTATATGTGATTTCCTCGTTGCCGCCAAGCATTGCCGCATTCGTCGGCGTAGAAGGCCAGCGCAGACATGTTCTGCGGGTCCACGCCTTCTTCCCTCAGATGCGAGTGTTCCCATTGGGCGGCAGTCCCGCCAAGCAGGATCAATCTGCAGCGCGCATCGGCCCCCTTATTCGTCTGCGTCCTCCTCCGCCTGCTCTCCTAACGATGCCCTCCTCCATCGGATCGCCTCGTCGCAACCCGTGAAAGCTGGCATTAGCCTCTGCTTGACAATGTTCGTAGATGTCCTATCATGTCGGGAGACGCAGGTTCCTTGTGGGTCAATGGGTTTGGTGTCATTGGCTGTTCTATGCTGAACCGGCTGGAGGGAGATTGGGTTGACTGAGAGGGCCAAGGTTGCCGTTGAGAAACCAAGCGGTAAAGAGCTGTGGATTCCTTGTGCATACTGCAACACCGTTACCTCACACAAGATACTGACGGCTGTTTCCTCTGAAGATGAGAGTGAGGAGGGTGACATACAGGTCCGGGAAGATTACTGGACTGTGCAATGCCAAGGATGTAAGGATGTGAGCTTTTGCCACGAATCCAGATGCAGCGAAGACGCGGTTTTCCTTGCGGACGGCGATGCGGAGCTACGTCCGACGCGAAAGCTTTATCCCGCCCGAGTTCAGGGCAGACCGCGGATGCGTGGGGTGTACGAACTGCCCCACCCGCTTCTTGAAATCTACACAGAGACGCACTCTGCTTTGTGCAATGGCCTCCCCATCTTAGCGGGTATTGGCCTTCGGGCAATTGTCGAAGCGGTCTGCATGCAGAAATCATCCACAGGAAAAGACCTTAAGCAAAAAATCGACAGTTTGGCTTCATTGGGCCTGATCACAGCCGACGGAGCAAAAATCCTTCACAGCCTGCGATTTATGGGCAACAAGGCAGCTCACGAGGTGAAAAAGCACACGGAAACGGAGATAGATGCGGCGTTCGATGTAATCGAGATTCTTCTCCAAGGCGTCTATGTTTCGCCTAAACGGGCTGCGAAGTTGCCTCCTGCCCCTGCTTAGGGAGTGGCAGGCGAGGGCACGTAGCGAGAGGTCTCGTTTTTCAGAGAATATGCGGCCCGTGCATGTGCAATGGGGCGCATAACCCCCTTTACGCCACTCGATTCAGAACGGAAAGTCTATTTGCGGACAAGGAGTTAGCAAGGGAACGTATATGGGCTGCAAGCGTCACACCGCCAGCAGAATTGACGATATGAGGGTCAACCTTCACGACCTGGACGAAACCGGGCGGATGCATTATTTCTATCATTCGCCTTCGTCTGAGTTACCGGTTCGTGATGTCTTGGACGAGTGTCATCAAGGAAATAAGACGGAACCGTATTTGGAAAGGCAAGCCGAGAATTACTGCCAGAAGTGTATGCAACCGAATATCAGAGGCTTCCTGAGAAGCTGTGAAAAGTACCTATTCCTTGTCACGAGATGCATGAGACGTAAATCCCGGCACTTTGGGAAGTCCTGCATCGTGGGGTATTTGGTCAAGAAGGACTATGAATTTCGTCCAGGCGGATTCTACGCCGTGCTCGGGGACATGAAGCTGTACTCGTTTGACGACGCTTTCCCGCTTCCAGCAAAACGCAATTTCAGACACCGCCGAAAGATCCTCAACGAGAGGCAGACAGCCCAAGTACTGGATCATTTTGATGGAGCGCGCAGCATATTCCATAATTGTCTCAAGGAAGTCAGAAAGCTCACCAAAAGACTCCGGGAAGAAAAGGCGGGAGGACGAGTGAGAAGATGCAGGTAGTTCTGCTCCGGGTTGGGATCGACACGGGAAGCGGAGGCATCCACGGCGCCCTGTTCAAGGACGGTTCGTTCGAGTACATACCAATCCCGGACGGCTGGGGCGTGGACGTGAGAACCTACGGAAATACTAAGGGCAGGCATGGCCGCTTCCTCATTGATTACTTCCCGGCCTCCCGCCGTGAAAGGATTTCCACGCAAGCCATCCATTATGACCCCGAATTCAAGACGTACACATACGGTGACCCGACAACTCCTAAGTCGTCTCTTCGCACACTCGTCAAAGGAGACCTGCTCGTTTTTTATGCCGGCCTAAAAGGCTGGGACTTCGAGTGCGAGCCCGCGTTGTATATCATCGGCTATTTTGAGGTCACGCGAGCGGGCACTGCCACGAGTTTTGCGAGGCGCGAACTTCCTCGGCTGTTCGGAAGTAACTTTCACGTCATGCATCCCGAGGTTTTAGCAGATCAGCGGCAACGCCTAGTGTTAGTTAAAGGGGGACCGGGGAGCAGACTGCTGCGAGAGGCCGTCCGGATTAGTTCGCCCGGTAAGAACTGCGATGGCCGCCGCCTGCATCGGATGTCAAAAGGCATGCAAGAAATCTTTGGGGATTTCGACGGCCACACGAGCATCGAGCGCAGCCCTCCTCGTTGGGTGTTAGCGGAGTTCACCGAAAGGGCAGCAGCGTTCGTGCGTTCCCTGAAATGCTAGGCAGGATAACGGAACGCGTCAATAATTTTGAGACACCTCCCGAACGAACTCAGTGTCGTTCCCAGGCGGGCGTGGGGCTGGATCGAGAAAATCAGCTTCCAGGATGCCGCAGGATCGGCGATCTCACATTGTCCCCTCTCCCTGCACCCTCCGAATCAGAGTGTTTTCTGCGAGGGCGCAAGCTTCAGATCTACTCGAATTGGTCTTCGGTTTGTTGGTCCAGGCCGCTTCCGGCACGACCGGTGGCCGTGGCGTTCGCGGGACAAAGCGCTCCGGGTGAGCCCGAAGGCTGCCGACAAGGTTAGCTCGCGTACCTGCGTGACGGCTTCCACTTCGCCGCCATGGACCATCGCCGGTGTTGTCAGGCCGAGGCCGCTGTGATGGTGCGCGGTGATGTACCAGGAAAAGAACACCTGGCACAGGGTCCGAGCATCTTGAACCCGAATTCGGAAATTGAGAGGCCCCGTTCCGCTCCAACCCGCTCCCAGGTCGGGAAGAAGCCGGAGGTTTTTTATCTTGACACGGAGCCGGAAGTATAGTAGCCTAGTGTGGTTGACGTATGATGAACGAACCACCAGACCACTTGGAAGGGGCTCTAAATCGACCCGGTACGGGTGGGAAATGGGGCGAAAATACAAAAAAGATACTAAATAGAGGGAACGAAGCTAAGGATCTATTGAAAAGGCAGGACTTAGCGTTCTCAGGAGCGCAAAACGAACTGTTTCTTGAGTGCAAAAAACCCCGATCAAAGTGGGAAAGCAGGTTCCAGGTGCCAGGTTTCAAGTGTCAGTTGCTGGGACTGGGAGCTAGGGGCTGGGGACGGAAAGGCCGGTGCCAGAAGAACAGGTGTCAGGAGTCAGAGGTCAGGAGTGAGGACGAAGAGCATCTGCCTTCCGCCGGCTGCCTTCTGCTTACTGCCGACTGCCTACTGCATTTGAGGGGAGTTCGAGTTGGCGGGACTCTTGGCCTGTACCGTAGTCTACGACATGATGTCACCGCCGGCAGGGAAAGAAAGAATTAGTAACTTTAAAAAGTGAACGAACGAGGCGGGAATGTCTATGAAAACAAAGGGTCGGCGTTTAACAGGCGGGGGAAAAGCGGGAATGTTATTGAAAACAAAAGTGGTTACGCCTCGAAAGCGAGAATGTTGTTGAAAACAAAGGACCCAACCGGCTTGAGGACTGCGGAAACAACCACAGTGCTGCACCACCCCCTGCCCCCTCCTCAACTGAGGAGGGGAGTCGGATCTGCAAAAACTGGAGTGGTTTGCGCCCCCTTCCAGGAAGTATAATGACGTACCGCTTGGTAAGCAGCCTCTTGCAATTGATGCTTGGTCTCGCAGGCAAGGAGCAAGGCCATCACCTACAAGCCGCAAGGTCAGAGGGAGGGCTGCGATAAAGGAGCAATGTTTCACAAGATCCTGATAGCCAACCGTGGCGAGATTGCGGTGCGCGTGATGCGCGCCTGCCGCGAAATGGGAATCTGCACGGTGGCGGTCTATTCCGACGTGGACCGCAAATCGCTGCACGTCCGCTATGCCGACCAGGCTTTTCACATCGGGCCGGCTCCCTCCGCCGAAAGTTACCTTCGAATCGACCGCCTTCTTGACGCCGCCCAACGAAGCGGCGCAGAGGCACTCCACCCCGGTTACGGCTTCCTGGCAGAGAGCCCGGAGTTTGCCCGCGCCTGCGCGGATGCGGGGGTGGTATTCATTGGACCGCCGGTGGCCGCGATGGAGTTGATGGGCTCCAAGACCAAGGCGCGGCAGGCCGTGATCCGGGCAGGCTTGCCGGTGGTCCCCGGGGCCGAGCGCAACCTGGAAAGCCTCGAGGAAGCGCATCGCATTGCGGACGAAATCGGCTATCCGGTGATGCTCAAGGCCTCGGGGGGAGGGGGAGGCAAGGGATTGCGTCTTGTGCGTTCCCCCGCCGAGCTTGAATCCGCCTGCGACACAGCGCGCTCGGAAGCGCAAAACGCCTTCAACGACCCCTCGGTTTACATCGAGAAATATCTCGACCGCCCCCGCCACATTGAAATCCAGATTCTTGGGGACCAGTACGGGCGCCTGATTCACCTTTGCGAACGCGAGTGTTCGCTGCAAAGAAGACACCAGAAGGTGCTGGAAGAATGCCCGTCGCCCATCGTGCACGAGGAGTTGCGCCAGCGGATGGGAGAAACCGCTGTGCGCATCGGAAAGCTGGCAGGATACTGGAACGCCGGCACAGTGGAATTCCTCGTGGACCAAAGCGGCAATTTCTACTTTCTGGAGATGAACACGCGGCTTCAAGTCGAACACCCGGTTACGGAACTGGTGCTGGGAATAGATTTGGTGAAGGAGCAGATTCAGATTG